>NZ_DBNJ01000013.1:0-129070 GCF_002297765.1 Thalassolituus sp. UBA675 | reverse complement strand
CGGGTCCATCTCATTTCCTACAAAAAGGGGGCAGGCGTTGGGAGCACATAGCGCACGATATATCGATAGAGGAGACTCAGATCTCCGCAAAACTCTTCACAGCGTTATGCTCTGCATTCGCAGGAATATCATCCTCTCTCAGCAGCCATACCGTCTGCATTCCGGCTTCTCTGGCCGCATCCAGTTCTTCTTTGATGTCCGATAAAAACAGCACGTCCGCGGCATTTAAACCGGCGTGTGCTTTCTGCAGTTCGGCAAGAATATTCAGGTACGACTGAGTCTCGCGTTTGCCGCCCATCAGGGTATCAAAATGGCCTTTGAATAAAGGCAGCAGGTTGCCATCCTGTGAGTAGCCGAAGAAGAGTTCCTGGGCTTTTACTGAGCCTGAAGAGTACACATAGAGTGGCAGGCCGCTGTCGTGCCATTTTTTCAGGTATTCGGTGGCGTCCGGGTACATATGCGCTTGGTAGTCGCCATTCTCGTAGCCGGTTTTCCAGATCAGGCCTTGTAGGGCTTTGAGCGGGGTGGCTTTGCGGTCTTCGCTGATCCATTGCAGCAGTTTGGCGATGAGTGCGTCTGTATTGTCGGCGCTGATTTTGGCGCTGAGATTGTCACCGTCTTCTGCTGCGAGTTCTGCCGTTTGTTGCAGGGCGGTCTGAACTTTTTCGTCGTTAATATTTTCTTTTACGAACGCGGGCAGGTGGTTTGCCGCGTACGGGAAAAGTACATCTTTAACGAAGGAAATCGAAGACGTGGTGCCTTCGATATCGGTCAGGATCAGTTTGACGTTCTGCATAGCGGAATCAGTTTTCTAAACGGTTAAAGCGGTTGGCGATATCGCTGCCGGTGAAGTTCGCGACCCAGCCTTCTGGGTTGTTGAACAGGCGGATGGCGATAAAGTTCGGGTTCGGGCCCATGTCGAACCAATGGGTGGTGTTCGCGGGTACGCTGATAAGGTCGCCTTCGGTGCACAGCACTTCGTAGACTTTTTCGCCGATGTGCAGGGTGAACAGGCCTTCGCCGCCCACGAAGAAACGCACTTCGTCTTCGCTGTGGGTGTGTTCGCTCAGGAACTTCTGACGGAATTCGTTTTTCTGTGGGTGGTCGGCGCTGAGGCTCACCACGTCGACAGTCTGGTAGCCGTCTTCTTTCATCAGGCGGTCGATGTCTTTCTGGTAGGCCGCGATGACCTCTTCCTGTGGCGCACCCGGATCAAGTTCTGCGTCGGTTTCCCACTGTTCGTAACGCACACCAGCTTCTGCCAGTTTTGCGGCCATTTTTTCTTTGTTGTCGGTGGTGAACAACAGGTTGGTGACGTCGTGGTCTGTGTATACGCGGAGTACGCTCATAGTGGCCTCACGGTTGGCGTATTTTTAATAATTCGAGTTGGTAACCTAACAAGTGTTCGAGCGCCTCAAGGTGGCGGTAACACTCTGCCAGGTCTTTGCCCCAGGTATAAACCCCGTGGCCACGGATCAGGTAGGCATGTCCCTGACCGTGTTCCTGCATGTGCGTTTCTACCTGCGCAGACAGGCGGTCGATGTCCTGATCGTTAGGAAATATCGGGAAGGTCACTGTGCCTTCGTGGGTGGTTTCGCCAGCGAAGGCTTTCTGCAGTTCCCAGCCGGTGATGCTCAGGCTGTTTTCTTTCCAGATCTGCGACAGTAACACGACGGTCGGTGAGTGCGTATGCAGCACGGCGCCGATATTGCCATCGCGTCGATACAGTTGCGTGTGCAGGCCGGTTTCTGCTGATGGTTTACCTTCTGACAGCGGTTCGCCGTTCATGTTCACGGCAAGTATATCGGCCGGTGTCAGCTCGCCTTTGTGTTTGCCGGAGCTGGTCAGGGCACAGACGTCTTCGTTTAAACGTACGGAATAGTTTGAGCTGGTGGCGGGCGACCAGTTGTTACCGTAGAGAATGCGGCCGTATCGGCAGAGTTCTTCGGCGGCTTTCTGGAAGTCTGCCTTGTTGAATGCGGCTTTGTTGAATGCGGTCATCAGTTAATACCTGCCCAGTGCTCAGCTGTTGACCATAACGGCGATATTATCCACCGTTGGATTTTCGACAAAGCCTTTCTCGGTCACGATGGCGTCGATCAGTTCCGCAGGGGTGACATCGAACGATGGATTAATCGCTTCGCAGCCCTCAGGGGCGATTAGCTGGCCGTTAAGTGATGTCACTTCTGACATCGGGCGCTGTTCAATCGGGATGGCATTGCCGCTATCGAGTGTCAGGTCAAAGGTGGTGGTCGGTGCGGCAACCATGACTTTCATGCCGTGGTGTTTGGCTAAAACAGCCAGGCTGTAAGTACCGATTTTGTTGGCAACGTCGCCGTTGGCGGTGATGCGGTCAGCACCGACAATCACCCAGTCTGCACCGTTGGCACGGAATAGCTGTGCGGCTGCGCCGTCACACACCAATTTCACCGGAATATTATCCTGCATCAGCTCCCATGCGGTTAAGCGTGCGCCTTGCAGCCATGGGCGGGTTTCACCGGCGTATACCTGGGTGATTTTGCCATCGGCGTAGGCAGAACGGATGATGCCCAATGCGGTACCGTGGCCGCCAGTCGCCAGAGCGCCTGTGTTGCAGTGGGTATAAATGCGGCTGCCTTCTTTAATCAGCGAAGCGCCAAACTGCCCCATTGCCAGATTAGCGGCGATGTCTTCTTCGTGAATCTTTTTCGCTTCGGCGACCAGAGCGTGTGGATCTTCCGTCCCCAAGCTGGCCATGCGCTCCAGTGCCCAGAAAAGGTTAACGGCGGTTGGGCGGGATTCTGCCAATACTTTATAAGCTTCGCCAAGATCACGGCCGTTTAAAGCATCCAGTGCGTAACCGTAGGCGGCGGTGATACCGATGGCAGGCGCGCCACGCACGACCATGTCACGGATGGCATCAGCAACATCATTGGCGGTGGTGTATTCATGCACTGTGTGAGTGTGCGGCAGTACGCGCTGATCTAAAAGATGCAGCGATTGGCCGCGCCATTCGATGGCATGAAACGATGATGAATGCGCTGTCATAGGTAACACCAGACTGAGGAGTTAAAGCGCCGCATTTTACACCTCTTCACCTCGACTTGTCGTGCGTACCGGTGAGTATCACCCTGCTATACGGCACTCCACACACGCAGCAAGTACGTCCTTGTATGCTCAGCTCCCACATCCATGTGGGAGATGGTGTGTCGCTGCCGCATACCGGGCTCAATTACTGCTGCAGAGTTAACGATGGGGTGATGGGAAGTAGTGAGCGGCCATTGCTGGCATGGGCGCCGGCAATAAAATCATTGCGGAGGTAACAACAGCGCCAGAATGTCTGTTTGCAGCCTTTGCCAGCAGGGATGCTGGCACAGAGTTTACAGGGATGTATTTACAACGTGCTGCACTCAGACATTCTGGGGGTGTTCCGGGTTACAGAAGCTTCTGCATGCGATGGAAGGCGTTAATCAGGCCGTTGGTCGAGCCGTCGAAACCGTCCGGTGCGCTCTGTGATTCCAGAGCATCGAGTACTTTGTTGCCGAGCTTTTTGCCCAGCTCCACACCCCATTGGTCGAATGAGTTCACGTCCCAGAGCATGCCCTGTGCGGCAACTTTATGCTCGTAAAGCGCAATCAGTGCACCAACCACCTGAGGCGTCGATTTCGGGAAGTACAGAGTGTTAGACGGGCGGTTACCCGGAATCACTTTATGTGGCGCCAGCACCATGGCTTCGGCTTTGCTCATGCCTGAGGCAACCAACTCTTCTATGGCTTCGTCTTCTGATTTACCCTGCAGCAGCGCCTGGCTCTGTGACAGGCAGTTAGATACCAGCATCGCATGGAAGTTATCAATCGGGTTGTGACTGTTCATCGGCATGATGAAGTCACACGGTGAGAAGTGCGTGCCCTGGTGCAATAGCTGGTGGAACGCGTGCTGACCATTGGTCCCTACGCCGCCCCAGATAACCGGGCCGGTGTTGTAATTCACTTTGCTGCCATCAATGGTCACGCTTTTGCCGTTACTTTCCATATCAAGCTGCTGCAGGTGCGCAGGCAGTGAGCGCAGGTAGTGATCGTACGGCAGGATGGCGTGTGAGTTCACACCAAAGAAGTTAACGTACCAGACACCCAGCAAGGCCATGATGACGGGCATATTGTGTTCGAGTGGTGCCGTGCGGAAATGCTCATCCATCAGGTAAGCACCGCGCAGCAGGTCGCGGAAGTTATCAATCCCGATGGCCAGCGCCAGTGGCAGGCCAATGGCCGACCAGAGCGAATAACGACCGCCTACCCAGTCCCACATCGGGAAGATGTTCTCTTCAGAAATACCAAAAGCAGTGGCTTTTTCGACGTTGGAAGACACCGCGGTGAAGTGCTTGCACAGGTCGCCTTCGGTACCACCATTATCCAGGAACCACTGACGGCAGGCATTGGCGTTCTTCAGGGTTTCCTGAGTACCAAACGATTTCGACTGGATAATAAAGAGGGTGGTCGCCGGGTCGAGTCGCTTCAGAATCTCAGTAATGTGCGAGCCGTCAATGTTGGCAAGGTAGTGAATGTTCAGGCGGCTGTCCCAGTAGGGCTTGAGAGCGCTGGAGGCCAGTTTCGGGCCGAGGAACGAACCACCGATACCGATGGATACCACGTCAGTAAAAGGCTTGTTGGTGTAGCCGCGCCATTGGTTACGACGGATCTTCCAGCAGAACTCTTCCATGCGATGAACCGTCTCGCGGATCTCTGGCATGATGTTTTCGCCGTCGACCATGATGTCTCGGTCGCCGAAGTTACGCAGAGCGGTGTGCAGTGCCGGACGGTTTTCGCTGCGGTTAATGGTTTCGCCATTGAACATGGCTCCGATTTTCGCTGGCAGGTCCTGCTCACGGGCAAGGCTGAGCAGCAGAGACATAGTGTCTTCGGTGATGCGGTTTTTGGAGTAGTCGAGGGTAAGGCCTGCCGCTTCAAGCTGGAAGGTGTCAAAGCGGTTGGGGTCTTCGTTAAACCAGTCACGCATGTGGTGATCACTGATGCGGCTGTAGTGTTCCTGAAGGTCTTTCCACGCTGCTGACTGCGTCAGGCTTCCTGTGTATCCCATTGGTTTTCCTGCACTTTTTCCGTAACTAATGAATTGAGTATACGGTGTGGGTAATCAACGGGCAAAAAAAGACCGCCCGGAGGCGGCCTTTGTGGTCAGTTTGACAGTGATCGTGTGATCAGGCCACCTGAACCGGAATGTCGAAGCTGGTGTGGCTGACAGTGTTGTCTTCGTTCATGTACACCATCTTTGGCTTAAAGGTTGCCAGTTCTTCTTCGCTGTAGTTGCCATAAGCGCAGATGATGATGCGGTCGCCAACACTGGCGTGGTGCGCAGCTGCACCGTTTACAGAGATAATGCCTGAGTCGTCTTCGCCACGAATGATATAGGTGGTGAAGCGCTGGCCGTTATCAATGTTGTAGATCTGGATTTGTTCAAACTCACGCATGCCCGTTAGTTCGAGCAGCTTGCCGTCAATGGCACAAGAGCCTTCATAATTCAGCACAGAGTGAGTCACACGTGCCTGGTGAAGCTTGGCTTTCAGCATGATGGTTTGCATGGGTAAACCCTTCAAGTTCTCTGTTCGGACAATCCAAATCCGCGTTTTTGGCGGCTGTCTGAACTGTTCATTTTCTGGCCTATAGGCGTAAGGCGCGGAAGTATGCCCTAAACAATCCCGCGATTCAACGTTACGACCAGATTATCAATAAGGCGCGCATTGCCTAAAAATGCTGCCCCCAGAATGACCACCTCGGCAACCCCTGATGCCGCTGGGCTCAGGTCTGTGGCAGATCTTACTTCAACATAGTCTGGGCGGAATCCGCGCTCTTCAAGGCGAAGACTAGCTGCGCTCAGGCTATTTTCCAGCGACTCACCAGCGTTCAGCGCGTCGGCAATTTCGTTCAGTGTCTTGTAGAGTCCGGTGGCAAGCTGGCGCTCTTCGTCCGTCAGGTAGCCGTTGCGTGAACTCAGGGCCAGTCCGTCTTCTGCGCGGGCAGTCGGGACGGTGACTACCTCCACCGGGATACACAGGTCGTTGACCATTTTCTTGATCACAGCGACCTGCTGGAAGTCTTTTTCACCAAAGAAGGCGGCGTCGGGCAGGACCTGATTAAACAGCTTGGTTACGACAGTAGAAACGCCGTCGAAGTGCCCTGGGCGGCTGCCACCGCACAGGCCTTCAGAGACCACTGGCACGTGGACAATGCTTTGCTCGTCCTGGCCATTCGGATACATCTCGTCGACGTCCGGTGCGAACAGCAGGTCACAGTCGGCCGCAGCGAGCTTTTCCTGATCCTGTGGCAGGGTGCGTGGATAGCGTTGCAGGTCGGTTTTGTCGTTAAACTGGAGCGGGTTCACGAAGATGCTGCTGACGACGTAATCGGTCTCAGCGTTGGCGCGATCAACCAGGCTGATGTGGCCCGCGTGAAGGTTCCCCATCGTCGGTACGAAACCAATACGTTTTCCACTCATGCGAGCGTTGCGGACGTGCTCCCGCAGTTCGGCAATGGTATGGACAGTGATCATGCATCGAATCCATGTTCTGGGGCCGGGAAGCTGCCATCGCGGACTTCGTCAGCGTATGCTTTGATTGCTTCTGGCACAGTGCGGCCACCGGTCATGTAGTTTTTCACAAACTTCGGGATGTGCTGAGTATTGAGGCCCAGCATGTCGTAGCAGACCAGCACCTGAGCATCAGTGTCTGAACCCGCACCAATGCCGACGACAGGTACGTTAACCGCTTCTGTAATGCGCTTCGCCAGAGGGCTGGGAACACACTCAAGCAGGATAATATCGGCCCCGGCTTCGGCCAGAGCAATGGAGTGCGCGACCATGGCGTCGGCTTTCTCTTCTTCACGACCCTGAACACGATAACCGCCCATTTTGTTAACTGCCTGCGGCGTAAGGCCGAGGTGAGCGCATACTGGCACGCCCTGACGAGCCAGGCTTTCTACAAGTGGCACCAGCCACTCATCGCCTTCGACTTTAACCATGTGAGCACCGGCCTGCATGACAGCACGAGCGCTGTCTACGCCTGTTGCGATATCACCGTAGGTCATAAATGGCAGGTCGGTCATGATAAGTGCCTGGCGTTCAGCGCGGGCGTTACCACGTGCTACAGCAGCCGTGTGATAGACCATTTCTTCCAGTGTGACTGGAATCGTACTGGTCTGGCCCTGAATTACGTTACCGAGTGAATCACCAACCAGCAGAGCCTCAACACCTGCGTCGGCGGCCAATTGGGCGAAGGTGGCATCGTACGCGGTCAGTACAGAAAACTTCTGACCCTTGTCTTTCATGCTTTGTAACGTGCGGATGCTGATAGCGCTCATGCTGTTTATTCTCCGGTAATCCCGATACGCGGGTAATGGGCGTATGGTGCGGATTGTGGGTTATAAGTCAATAACGGGCGATTGCAGCTTGTGCAGATCGCCGTCAAATGCGGGCTGGATCTGACTGAGCCGTTGCCCGTCAGGTAGGGTGAGATCTGGCGCAATCTCCAGTAATGGAGTCACCACGAAAGAGCGGTTCGCCATTTCGTGGTGAGGAAGATTCAGGCGTTCTGAATTCAGTGTTTCATTGCCGTAAAGAAGGATATCGAGGTCGATGCAGCGTTCGCCCCAGTGGCGGTGTTTTATCCGGCCCTGGGTCTTTTCAATTGCCTGCAGGGCATCGAGGAGATCCAGAGGCGCCAGAATTGTCTCAAGCTCGGCGACCGCATTCACATAGTCGGGCTGATCTTCAGGGCCAAGCGGCGCGCTGCCATAAAGAGAAGAGCAGCGGATGAGCTGAGTCTCTGGCAGAGCTTTCAGTGTTCGCAGGGCGATATGAATCTGCTCGATGGGCCCGTCTATGTTGGCCCCAAGCCCGATATAAACCGTGGTCATTGGGGTCAGCTACGGTTGTTATTGCCGTTGCGACGACGACGCGGGCGACGGCGGCGTTGGCCATCATTGCGCTCGCCTGCGCCATCACTGCGTCTATCGTGTGAACGACTCGCCGCTGGTGGATGGTCTTTCTGGATTTCGGTCCAGAAATCACACAGCTCCTGCAGGTCTTCGCCGGACTGCTGACGTAGCAACAGGAAGTCGTAAGCGGCACGGAAGCGCGGATGCTGGGTCAGCTCGGCAGCTTTGCGGCTGCGCGTTTTCGGCAGGCGTAGCTGCATTTCCCAGATTTCACGCATCGGAATCGAGAAACGCTTCGGAATCGCGGTCGCTTTCACCTGTTCCTGAAGCACTTTGTCGGCGGCTTTCTGTAGGGCAGGGTGGGGGGCCATGCCATCGTCTTCGTACTTCTGACGCACTTTATTCAGTTGCGGCCAGAGCAGTGCAGCCAGGAAGAAATACGGTGTTACCGACTTACCCGACTGAATACGGGCATCGGTGTTACGCATGGTGTTCTCGATCAGAGACACGGCGTAATCGTCTTCCTGCATGCGTTGTTCCGCAGACGGGAACAGAGGTTCGAACAGGTGATAGTCACGAAGCATGCGCACAGTATCCAGTGCGTTGCCTGCCAGAATAAGTTTCAGAGACTCTTCGAACAGACGAGCAGCAGGGATCTGAGTCATCAGTGGTGCCATGTCGCGAATCGGCGCGGCCGTTTTCGCTTCGATGTCGAAGCCAAGTTTTACCGCAAAGCGGATGGCACGGAGCATGCGCACCGGGTCTTCCCGATAACGTGTTGCCGGGTCACCGATGAGGCGGATCTGCTTGGCTTTGAGGTCATCCCAACCGCCAGCGTAAGAATGCACACTGAAGTCATCGATGTTGTAGTAGAGGGCATTAATAGTGAAGTCGCGGCGCATCGCGTCTTCATCTTTGTTGCCGTAGACGTTATCGCGCAGGATCATGCCCTGATCGCCCTGGCGGGATACTTTATCCGAATGCTCTTCAGAGGGTGGCGCGCGGAATGTCGCGACTTCAATGACCTCGCGGCCAAACACCACATGAACCAACTTAAACCGACGACCAATCAGACGAGAGTTGCGGAACAGCGCATTAACCTGCTCTGGCGTCGCATCCGTCGACACATCGAAATCTTTAGGAGACAAACCCAGAAGGTTATCGCGGACACCTCCACCCACCAGATAGGCTCCATAGCCAGCTTTGCGCAGTCGATATAGCACCTTCAGCGCAGGCTCACTGATGTTTGTGCGGGAGATAGAATGCTCGTCGCGCGGAATCACACGTAGCTGTACATCGTCAGCATCGGCTTTCTGGCTGAACAGTTTTTTGACTCGGTTGATCAGGGTCACGATAGAAGTGGTTCTCTGGTTAATCTGCGAGCGAGTTTACAGCTAAGCCGGAGCGGACACAAAGTAAACAGTTGAGGCTGGCCCGGAGGGGTAGGTAACAGGCAAAGAAAAAGCCGCACTGCTTGGGGTCAGTGCGGCTTTCTGAGTCGGGTGGTGCCGGATGTTGTTATTGTTATGCCCAGCAACCATGTCGACAGATGTTTTGAATGGGCATCCCCTGCCTCATTTTTTATTGTTGTTGTCGGCGCTCAATGCGCATTCAAAACATTTGTCACCGAGGCCTTTGTTATTTTTATTGTTGGCCCTTCTTCTCTACCCGATCCCGTTGGAAGCACTTTGTTATTTTTATTGGTGCGCTTCGTTCTGAGATCTTGCTGAGGCGTCGCATTTGTTATTTTTATAGTTTGCGTTGCTCTCTGATGAATATAAAGCGAATGGTGTGCCAACTTTTAAAAACCTATATATATCAATAGCTTATGTTTCATTGCCCCGGTTTTTGAGTTGTGCTGTGGGCCGAAGTGTTACGAAAGATTACGTATTGTGTAACCCACAGGTAACAAACTTCAGGAAACGTAACACTGAGTAAATGTTCAATCAGCCTTACGCCGGATGCCACTGAAGAGTAAACCGTCGAGAGGTTATGAAGAGGTCGAATCGGGTAGGGCGAATTTCAGGCAATAAAAAAGCCGCAGGTGCGGCTTCTTGGATTCTTTCTGCAGTCTTGTTTGGACGCCTCTGTTATTTTTATTGTTAGCGGCCCAACTGTCTTATTTTTCTCTGATCTTCCGTACTTCTTATTGTTTGTGAAGGGGTCCTTCACTGGGCTTGCTGATTATTTTTATTGTTTGCGTTTCAGCGGCAAGCCCGGCAGTCCGACTTTGTTATTTTTATTTGTGTCGTCCTGCTGTACGTAAATTAATGCCAAGACCGTGCCAGTTTTTAAAAGTCTTTATTTTTCAATGGTTTATGGTTTTTGTTGGCGGGCATTAGGCGCATTTTTACAGAAAGTGTTACGTAACATTACGCTGACATATGTCTATTGGTAACAGTTGGGCGAGTGGGGTAACACTTTAGTCGAAGTGTTTTGCCTGGGGTAACAAAGACGTTACCGATCGGGAATGATTGCTGAGCTAGTACTGATGCCTGACGAGCAGGCAATAAAAAAGCCGCTCAGGCGGCTCTTCAGGGGCGTTATTCTTATTATTCTGTGCTGCCACAGGTGTCATCGTCGTTTTGAATAGGCAGAGCTTCTGTTTTTATTCTTATTCTGTCTCTGCTCATTCGAAACTAACAATGGTGGCCATTGTCGTTTTTGTTATGAGGTTGGGAATTGCCGGCGCTTTATTATTTTTATTAGTGCGCCTCCCGCTTACCGGCAGTGTCTCTTTGTTATTTTTATTCATGGACACCAGCTCAGTACTGTCTATAAAGCCAAACCCGTGCCAATTATTAAAAAATCAATAAAAACAACAACTTATGAAAATACACCTGTCTATAATTATAGACAGTTAGACTAAAGTGTTACGAACTGTGAGCCATTAGGTAACAGTTTTGATACCTGAGTAACACTCTGTAACTGGATTCGTTACATGCGTAACAGAAAGGATGGAGGGCTGTCCTGAAAGGAATGTGTAACAGTGGGGGTAACAAAAGGAGTGGCCGAGATGGAATCAGCGGCCACCTTTTTTGCGTGGAATGCCAAGGCGCTGGCGACGTTCCCACAGCGATTTACGTGAAATTCCCAGCTTTTTAGCCAGTTCGGTCTCGGTCATGGACGCTTCGTTCTCGAGTACGAAGTGCACAAAGTAATCGTCCAATGACAGATCACCCTGCTGCTCGTCGTTCTGGTCCGTAGGCTGGTATGGGTTGTCTTCGACCAGGCTGTTACGCATGGAGTCACTGATGTAACGATCAGGGCTGACTTCGATGCCCAGCAGGTCAGGTTCAACCTCATCAGACTCAGCGAGGATGACAGAGCGCTCAACAGCGTTCTCCAGCTCGCGCACATTGCCGGGCCAGTGGTAATCACGAATCGCTTTCAACGAGGCATCGTTAAAGCACATCGGCGCCTGAGCCATTTTCTCACAGGCGCGTGCCAACATAGCGGTGGCAATTTCAATGACATCTTCACCGCGGTCACGCAGAGGCGGCAGGTGCAGTTCCATTACGTTGAGGCGGTAATACAGATCTTCCCGGAATTCGCCCTGTGAGGAGAGTTCTTTCAGGTTGCGGTGTGTCGCAGCGACGAGGCGTACATTAACCTTCTGGCTTTGCACTGAACCGACGCGGCGGATCTCACCTTCCTGCAGAACGCGCAACAGTCGCGCCTGAGCTTCAAGAGGAAGCTCACCGATCTCATCCAGAAACAGGGTGCCGCCATCAGCAGCTTCCACCAGGCCTTGGCGTTGAGCGGTCGCACCGGTAAATGCGCCTTTCTCATGGCCGAACAGTTCGGACTCAATAAGGGTTTCAGGAATCGCCGCGCAGTTTACGGAGATCAACGGCTTGTCAGCGCGTCGGCTCTGATTGTGGATCGCCTTCGCGACCAGCTCTTTACCAGTTCCTGATTCGCCCTGAATAAGCACAGTGGCATCAGTCGGAGCGACTTTCGCAATTTTTCGGAACAACAGCTGCATTGGCTCGCAGCTGCCGATAATCCCGGTCTCAGAGGAAGGCACTGGTTCTGGCAGGTCTTCGTGGGTGTCGGTAGCGGTGTCGTCGGTATCTGTGCGCATCGCCAGGATACGCTCGACCGCCTGAATCATTTCGTCGTGATCAAAGGGTTTGGCAATGTAATCAACCGCGCCGAGCTTCATGGCATCGACGGCAGAACGCAGGCTGGCGTAGCTGGTCATGATAAGAACCGGCACTTTACCTGCGAGCTCAATAAGGTCAGTGCCATGGCCACCAGGCAGTCTCAGGTCGCTGATGATCATGTCATAGCTGGTCAGGTCGAGCGCTTTGGCGGCATCGACAGAGTCTGCTTCAGTCACTTCATGATTATGGCGAGTTAACAGGCGACGCACCGCGTTGCGGATAATAGCTTCGTCTTCTACGACCAGAATATGACTCATGAATGGTGATCCGTTAACTCAGGTTGTTCACAACGTGGAAGACTGACTGTAACACAGGTTCCGCGTCCGCTGGCCAATGGGCTGTCGATTGCGATGTGACCGTAGTGCTCTTCAATGATGCTGTAGACCAGTGATAGTCCCAGTCCTGTCCCTTTACCCACGTCTTTGGTGGTAAAAAATGGCTCAAATATATGATCGAGCGTTTCCGCCGGAATGCCGTGTCCGTCATCGATCACGCGGATTCTGACCTGCTGTTCATCCATATCGCCCTGAACCCAGATGGTGCCGCCGGCTTCGGAGGCATCGCGCGCGTTACCCAGCAGGTTTACAAACACCTGCACCAGACGCTGAGCATCTCCCATAGTCATCAGTTCGGGCGGGCAGTCGTTAATAAAATTGATGTCCTGACTGCGTTTACTCAGCTTAAGAAGCTGGATGGCCTCGTTAATACAGTAGGTGGCGTCGACCGGCTCGTGTTCTGTGCTGTGATGACCGGCATGAGAGAAGTTCATCAGTGATTGCACGATTCGGGTAACACGCTTGGTCTGTTCCTGAATCTGGTCGGCCATTTCCAGTAATTCCGGGTTGTCGGTCTCGTAACGCATGCTTTGCGCCAGACAGTCGATCCCCGTGATTGGGTTGCCAATTTCGTGGGCGACGCCGGCAGCAAGACGACCGATCGACGCAAGGCGCTCACTGTGCATCAGTTCTTCTTCAAGGAGCTGAGTTTCCGTCTGGTCCTCAAGCAGAATAACGGTACCGCCGGGCTGGCTGCCGCTGGGTTGCAGTACGGCTTTGTGCATACCAAACCAGCGTGGACGACCGGCACTGTCGACCCGGTGCTTGTGTTTGTGCATGGCGTGGCTGGTCAGGAAGTCGGTCAGCATCGGGCCCCAGGGAGAAGGCAGGCGACTGACGTGCGAGCCCGTCACTTCACGGGATTCGGTACCCGTCAGTTGCGACATGACCTGATTCCACATCAATACTTCGCCATCCGGAGCGAGTGAGCATACCCCCATAGGAAGGCGCTCAAGTGTCTGGCGGTGATAACGTCGCAGGTTATCGAGTTCGCTGGCAAGACCGCCCAGGCGGCTGTGGAAACCTTCAAGGCGCTGCTCCAGCTGGAAGATGTCTTCGGTCAGCTCAACGTCTTTCTGGAAGGGCAGGTAGCGGTTCACCAGATCGTGAGCAACCGTCGGGCCCATCAGACCTGAGAGGTTGGCCTCCAGTCGGGCGCGCAGGCGGCGCAGAGCGTAGGGTCTGTCTTCGTAGGACGGAAGCTCAAGATCATCTAACGCCTGATAGACTTCGCGTTCTGCGACGTAGCGTCCCAATGACGGTGTTAACGCATTGATGACTTCATTGGTGTTTACCGCTTGCAGAGGCAGACGCGATGGGCGTGACACGTTATCAATCGAGCAGGCATCCGCTGCTGATTGCTCTTCGGCGCTGCGTTTGGTGCTCAGGCTGATAATGACAAACAGCAGGAAATTGATACCAATCGCAGTAATGGCCGACAAGTGCCAGTTGCCTTCATCGGTCGGCGGTAAGAAGAACGGAATTTCCCAGCCCAGTGCCAGCTCACAGAACGGAAGTAAAAGACCATAGATCCAGGTGACGGTGCCGACGACCAGACCAACGATAAAACCTTTGCGGTTGGACTGAGGCCAGTACAGTAAGCCAAGAATACCAGGCAGGAATTGCGAGCAGGCAACGAACCCGAGAATGCCCAGCTGACTGAGGTCGAGATCAGAGCCGACGATGCGGTAGAAGCCATACGCCAGTAACAGGATTACCCCAATCAGTGAGCGGCGCATCCACAGCAACCAACGATAGAAATCGTAGCGTGGTGCAGGCTTATAAACCGGGAGCACCAGATGGTTGAGGAACATAGCCGCGGTCGACAGGGTGGTAACAATGATGATGCCAGACGCAGCCGCCAGGCCGCCGACAAAAATCATCACAGTCAGAAATTCAGATTCCAGCGCCAGGCCAATGCCCAGTGCAAAGTAGGATGGGTCACTGTCGACGTTCAGATAGTAGCCAGCCCACAGAATAGGTGGCACCGACAGGCTCATGATCAGCAGAAAGAGTGGAAAGCCCCAGCTCGCATGTTTCAGTGCGCTCGGGTTGGTATTCTCGGTGAAGGCCATATGGAACATGTGCGGCATCGCCACCGCAGCCGCAAAGAACATCAGCAGCAGGGTTCGCCATGGGCCATCCTGAAGTCTTACCTGTTCGCGTGCGAGCTGGGCCTGATTGTCTGATAACCACTGTTCCAGACCGCCGACCTCAGGGAATACGCCAAACAGAACCACGCCGCCCAGGACAAGAATGGCGACCAGCTTAAGAACGGATTCAAAGGCAATGGCGAACACCAGCCCTTCGTGTTTCTCACGTGGAGACACATGGCGCGCACCAAACAGAATGGCGAACAGGATCATGATCAGACAGTAGGCCAGCGCCAGATTCTCAACCGGCCATTCGCGGTTCAGCAGGTAGAGTGTGTCGCCAATGGCGGTGATCTGCAGCGTCAGCATCGGAATCACAACCGCCAGCATGATCAGGGACACCGTGATCCCAGCCCATCGCGACCGGTAACGGAAGGCGAGTAAGTCAGCCAGAGAGCTTAGTTGATAGGTCCGGGTGATCTGTAGAATCGGTTTCAGCAGAATCGGGGACATGACAAAGGCCCCGGAAATACCCATGTAGTAGGCGAGGAAGCCATAACCGTATTGGTTAGCCAGACCGACAGAGCCGTAAAACGCCCAGGCGCTGGCGTAGACACCCAAAGACAGCACATACACCAGAGGGTGGCGTACCCAGGCGCGGGGTAGCCAGTTGCGCTCGACGGCATAGGCCGCGAGAAAGAGAGAAAACAGATAGCCAACGCCGAGGAGCGCCAGCTGACCAAGGCTAAACGTCATCGTTGTCCTTCTGCTTGCTGTTAAACCAGATGTAGAGAGCAATCAGAAGCGCCCAGATACCGAATGGACGATACCAGGCGGCACGGTCGTCGAGCCACCAGTCCATCATGACTGGAGAAATAAGATAGATGCCAACCAGCATCAGCAGACTGAGGCGATAATCGTACATTTAGCGCTCTGGGTGTTTGGTTGCCCAGAGGTTATCACACCAGACGCTGATTATGTGCGTTGAAATGGCCCGGGCGCAGGCATAGATTGCTCGCCTTTCAAGGGCGCGGGGTTCCAGTGACTGACAGCCCAGTTTAAGAGCTCGTCCGCTGGCGCGCCAAGCAGGGTTTGTGGTGGTGACTGGCGCAACCAGTTCAGGGCCTGCCAGAGAGTTTCATTGATGCGTTGATCCGAGAGCGGCAGAGCCAGGTTCTGTTTACTCAACTTCTGGCCATTCTGTTCGACCGCCACTGGAATATGACTGTACTGCGGGACACTGAGAGACAATGCCTGTTGCAGCAGATATTGACGAACGGTGGAGTCGATCAGGTCGATACCGCGAACGACATGAGTGATTTCCTGTGCGGCGTCATCGACGACGACGGCAAGCTGATAAGACCAGAAGCCGTCGCGGCGACGAATAACAAAATCACCGATTTCATCAGCGAGGTCATAGCGGTGATCAGGCTGCAGGCCATCGTGCAGAGTAGTAACTCCGCCGGGGCAGAGGAAACGCCAGGCGAAATCATGATCGGCGGGTGCTGGACAGACGCCCAGATGAAGTTCTCCACCAAGCTGCTTACGGGAACAGGCACAGGGAAAGGCATCGCCCTGATCACGTAGTTTATCCAGTGCCGCCTGATAGAGTTCACCACGCTGGCTCTGATAAACAATGTCACCATCCCAGTGAAGACCATAAGCATCAAGAATCCGTAGAATCTCAGAGGCTGCTGTCGGGTCTTCGCGGGGAGGGTCGAGATCTTCGATGCGGACCAACCACTGTCCATGACAGTGTCGTGCATCCAGATAGCTGGCGAGTGCGGCCAGCAGAGAGCCAAAATGAAGAGGCCCGGTCGGGGAGGGAGCAAAACGCCCGATGTAATCAGTCATAGATGTGTTCCGGCAGGCAGTTTATTGCGCTGCCCACCGGTCACTGAACTAAAGCGTCGGAGCTTATACGCCGAGTTGCTTTTCCTTGATCTCTGCAAGGGTCTTGCAGTCGATGCACAGGTCAGCAGTTGGGCGGGCTTCAAGACGACGGATACCGATCTCAACGCCACAGGCTTCGCAGTAGCCGTAGTCGTCCTTATCTATCAGATCGATGGTTTTCTCGATTTTCTTAAGTAGTTTCCGCTCGCGATCACGGGTACGCAGTTCAAGGTTGAACTCTTCTTCCTGGCTGGCACGATCATTCGGATCAGCGTAGTTGTTGAGTTCGGTCTGCATGTGCTCTTTTGTGCGGTCAACTTCTTCCATCAGCTCCTGGCGCCAGTTGCCGAGGATTTTGCGGAAGTGATCCTGTTGCGCTTCATTCATATACTCCTCGCCTTCTTTCAGGTCGTATGGAGTAAAGTCAGACAGGGCAAATTCTTTTTTCTCTTGCGGCATTTCTCTTGTGCCTCACCTGTTCAAATAATAGTCACGCATCAGCGCTTTTCTGAGCAATGCATCAGATGCGCAAAAAATACAAGGCCGGGAAACTATCAGATAACATCGCCAGCGCCAATACTTTTATGTGTTCATTTGTGAGTTCATATCCTGCTGTGCTAACACCTAATCTGGCACAATAGCCCATAAATCTTCAAAAATTTGAGAACTATGTCATCAACTTCGAAAAGAAGTGGCGAAATTAAGCCGTTTCAGGTCATGGCTATTCTGGCAGAAGCGCAGGCTCTGCAGGCCGCAGGACATGACATTATCCACCTTGAGGTCGGTGAACCAGATTTCACGACGCCGGAGCCTGTAACCGAAGCAGGTATTGCTGCCTTAAGAGCAGGAAAAACGGGATATACACCGGCACTTGGCCTGCCTGAGCTACGCGAAAAAATCGCGCACTATTACCAATCGCGGTTTGGCGTTACCGTGCCAGCATCCCGTGTGGTACTGACGCCCGGTGCGTCGGGGGCGTTGCTGCTACTGACGGCTGCGCGGTTGAACCCGGGTGATCAACTGATGCTGGCTGATCCGGGATACCCGTGTAACCGACATTTCGCGCGCGTGTTTGAGGCCCATGGGCAACTGATTCCGGCTGGTCCCGAGCAGAAGTATCAACTGACGTCCGACGATGTTGAACGGCATTGGCAGCCATCGACTCGCGCCGCGCTGGTGGCCAGCCCGGCAAATCCGACGGGCACCGTTCTGTCTCTGGATGAATTGTCACAGTTATCACAGGCCGTCGCTAAGCAGGGCGGTGAGCTTTGGGTTGATGAGATTTATCAGGGGCTGAATTTCGGAGCCGGTGAAGGCGGCGGAGCCGAAACCGTATTATCTGTCGCCGACGACGCTGTCGTGCTGAACAGCTTTTCCAAATTTTTCGGCATGACGGGCTGGCGCCTCGGCTGGGCTGTCGTACCTGAATCACTGGTTCCTGTGCTGGATACTCTCGCACAGAATCTGTTTCTGGCGCCACCTACACCGGCGCAATACGCTGCGTTAGCCGCTTTTTCTCCCGAGGTCATGGCGACATTAGAAGAGCGCCGTCAGATACTGCACGAGCGCCGCGATTATCTGCTGAGTGTATTGCCTGAGCTTGGTTTCAAGGTGCCAGTGGTCCCGGAAGGAGCATTCTACGTCTATGCGGATGCCAGTCGTTTTACCGATGACAGTCTGGCCTTCTGTGCGCGGCTTCTGCGTGAAACGGGGGTTGCCATCACGCCGGGCGTGGACTTTGGCGAGCATCGTGCTGGCGAGCATGTGCGCTTCGCTTTCACGACCCGTATTGAGCGCTTACAGGAAGCGATAGGGCGCCTTGCTGATTGGTTGCCAGAATACGTTGCTGAACAGGGTGGTCGATAATGCAGTACGAATTACCTCTGATCGAAGGCACTCTGATTAAGCGTTATAAGCGCTTTCTTGCCGATATCCGTTTGCAGGACGGCTCCGAGATTACAGTGCATTGCCCGAACACAGGTTCGATGAAACGCTGCGCTGAGCCGGGGAGTAAAGTCTGGATTTCGGACAGTGCGAACCCGAAGCGCAAATACCGCTATACCTGGGAATGGGTCGAAGTGGATGGAAAGTACCGTGTTTGCGTGAACACCTCCCGTCCTAATCAGATCATTGGTGAGGCACTCGAGGCCAGAGCGATAGAAAGCCTTACTGATTATGAATCACTGCAGCGGGAGCCCAAAGTCGAGGATGGCCGCCTCGACTTCTGCCAGGTGTTTGAAGACGGTCGCCGGTGCTGGATTGAAGTAAAAAGTGTCACTCTGCTCGAAGAAGACAATGGCCTTGGTTGCTTTCCGGACGCAGTAACCGACCGCGGACGTAAGCACTTGCTTCGTCTACAGGCCCTGAAAGAAGAGGGGGACCGGGCGGTACTTCTGTTTTGTGTGCCTCACGAAGGTATTCATGAAGTGACCGTGGCAGAGCATATCGACCCCAGGTACGCTGAGGCGTTACGTGCGGTGGTGGCTTCGGGGGTTGAAGTGATGGCGGCGAAGGTCAGCTTCGCCGACGATGATTCAGGACTTGAGGTCAGTGGCGTATTGCCGGTAGTGCTCTGACAGTACTTTGAGAGCAATTTGAGAGCACTCTGATGTATTTCAGGTTACTGGTCAGAGTTCTACCCAGATATCGTCATCGCGTACTTCGCAAGGGAGTGGCGTGAGCGACTGGCCGGTGCAGGGGCCGGATACACAGTAACCGCTTTCGATCAGAAACAGTGCGCCGTGCATGGCGCACTGAATCAGCCTGCCATCCGAATCCAGAAACTGATCTGGCATCCATTCAAGGTTTACGCCCAGATGCGGGCAATGATTACGGTAGGCGTAAAGAGTGCCTTGTTGGCGGACAATAAAAAAGGAATGTTCGTCGAGTTCGAATCCACGGGACTGACCTTCTTGCAGGTCGGAATCTTTGCAGATGGCTGGCACAGTGCGTCCTGTTACTTCGTTTGATCGTAAGAAAAGCCGGAGGGCTATTCTAGCAAGGCGATCTGACAAGCGGGCAAAAAAACGCCCCTCGACTCTTCGTGAAAAGATAGAGGGGCAAAGCAACCGTGATTAGCCTGGCCTCTCGGCCAGTGATGAGAGAGATCATCATTCAGACCATGTCAGAATGCTGAACATCGCTGGTGATGAGCCAGCGACAGGATTCATACTAGGGCAGGCTCTAAATGCAGTCAATAATAATTATCATTTAGTTTTGTAAAGAGTGTGTCAAAGGCGTTCTCTCTGACCAGAGAGCGCATTTCAGTGCTGCTCAAGTACCTGCTGGTTCATCATATTGATGCGTCGTGCCAGGTTTTCAATCAGGTTAACCGCAGCCTGAGGTTGTGCTTCGATCAATACGGTAAAGTCCTGCTGCGGCACTGCCATCACAGTACATGCCGTTGAGGCGATGATGGACGCCGAACGCTTTTCGCCAGTAAACACTGCCATTGCACCAAAGACTTCATCTTCACCCAGTTCGCCGACAGAGACTCCGTCCACGATCACATCAGCATTGCCACTGATGATGGTATACACCATGTCGGCGTCGTCGCCTTGTTGAATAATGATGTCGCCCGCTGAAAAATTCAGGAATCCGGCCGCAGGTTTGAGCTGCTCTTTCGACAGAGCGCCGAGGCGTTCTGTCAGTAGCGAATTGAGGGTGACCAGGTAATGGCTCCAGCAGTGCTGGCGGCGCTTATCGTTGTAGATATGAAGCAGAAAATCATCGCGATTGACGGGTTGTAGTTCGACATAGCCATCGGTCATGAGTGTTGGTGATGGCAGGTGGAACGACTGACTGATTCCGATCAGGTCGCCTTCTTCACAGGAGAACAGGGTATTTTCGTTGCTGCAGATATTGATGATGCCATCTTTGACAAGGAACAGGGTGTCTTCGTCAAAGTGCTCGTAGAGGTCATCCACTGATTCAAAAGTGACAGTATTCTGAGTGTGAGCGAAACCTTGTAGCATCTCTCTTGCGAGTTGCTGCAGCCGGGGGGAGTTCGCTTCAAATCCTGTCGCGGGTTCAGTTCCATTCTGATACATGGTGCCTCTCTTGCTTCTGTGAGCAATTCGTTGATGACACTACTTTACCCGATTCGGCTGAGATGTAAGCAGCCTCAGTCGCTCAGTGATAACTGAGTCACATATTGCTCGTGTGGCGCAAACGTGTCCCCATTGTCACTGATAAGCGGATCTCTTCGGCGCTCAGTTCGGGCGGGAAATAGCAACCGCTGATTTTTGCATCCGCCAGACTCGCGCCTCCGAGTTGGCAGCCCCGGAAGTCTATACCACGCAGATCCGAACCGCGGAAATACGTATCTGTGAGGTCCATACCGGATACGTTGAGCTTACGAAGATCCAGACCTCGAAGATCACACCCGGTAAGATCACAGGACTGCCCGGACTCGCGCGCCTGATTAAAGCCCTCGACGTTATCGTCGCGCAGCATCAAATACATCGGGTCCTGACTGATTTGAGGTGTGGTCATGCAGTGACTCCTGAAATACACTTTGATGCTCTCAGTATAGGCACTGGTTCTGACATTGCTCTCCACACCGCTTCCCGCATTTCTTCTCAGCAGTCGCTGGCAGGATGAGGGCGATACAACACAACTGATTTTCTGGTGGGCGACTCCCCAAGGTGCCGTCCGTACCTGTATCGAACAGCCCTGCGTTTGCTTTATTCCGGCGAAACACAAGGGGCGTGCTCAAGAGGTCATATCGGCCCTTGGCTGGCCCATTACCTTGCGGGAAGTTAGCTTAAAGCTGTTCAGTCAGGAACCGGCCGTCGCCTGTTATCTTCCTTCTGCTTTCCTTTACCGCTGGCGCGATGTCCTGAGCGACCAGAAAATTCAGGTTTATGAGTTGGATATCCGCCCCACCGATCGGTATTTGATGGAGCGTTTTATTGCCGGGTCGGCTCAGATACATGGTGGGGAGTGGACGTCTTTCTCGCAATCTGCCACCTGGCACTCTGCGACCGGTGTGCAGCTTACTCCTGGTGATTATCGTCCGGAACTGCGTTACCTGTCGGTGGATATCGAAACTTCGTTCCCGCGCACGGATGAGCCTGACCGGCTGTTTTCTATTGCTTTTTATGCACCCGATTTCTCTCACGTTCTGATGATCAGTGACCAGAAAGGCGATAATTATGAAGCGGTTGCCGATGAGCCTGCTTTACTGACACGTTTTCTGGATGTCATCGCAGAGTATGATCCAGATGTACTGATCGGCTGGAATTTTATTCAGTTTGATATGGCGTTTCTTAAGCGTAAGTATGCCGAGCACGATATCCCGTTCGCCCTTGGTCGCGACGGCAGTCTGCTGGACTGGCGCCAGTCTGCACAGAACCCGGATCGTACTTTCCTGCATACGCCAGGGCGGGTGATCCTCGATGGAATAGAATGTCTGCGTACGGCAACCTGGCAGTTTGATAGCTTCGCGCTTGATGACGTTGCTGATCAGCTTCTGGGCGAAGGTAAGTTACTTCATGGCGAAGAGCGCGGTGGTGATATTGAGCGGCTGTTTGTTGAAAATAAGCAGGCGCTTGCGGCTTATAACCTGAAAGACTGTGAACTTGTCTGGCGTATTTTTGAGCACACGGATCTGTTCAGTTTTCTGGTTGAGCGCTCGCGTATGACGGGTCTGCTGATGGATCGCATGGGCGGCTCTGTTGCCGCTTTTGAATACATGTATCTGCCTCGCATGCACCGGGCTGGCTGGGTTGCGCCGAATATGGGGGACGGTTACAGCGCAGAAAAAAGCCCAGGCGGCTATGTTATGGACTCACAGCCGGGCTTGTTCAGGCATGTACTTGTGCTGGATTTTAAAAGTCTCTACCCCTCTATTATCCGGACATTCTGCATAGATCCGGTTGGTTTGATTACAGGGGAACATGCGCCGGCTGAAGAGGTTATTCCCGGATACTTTGGTGGCGTATTTCATCGGGATCAGCACATTCTTCCTGATTTAATCCGACATCTTGGTGAGCTCAGGGAGGAGGCAAAAAAGCACAATAACCAGCCGCTTTCTCAGGCGATCAAAATCATCATGGCTTCGTGTTATGGCGTGCTGGGGTCTGACGGATGCCGCTTTTACGACACGAGATTAGCGGCCTCAATCACCAAACGTGGTCATGACATTATTCAGCGAACAACGGCTTATATTGCTGAGAAAGGCTATCAGGTTATTTACGGCGATACTGACTCGGTTTTCGTTTGGCTGCGTCAGGACCTCGATGATCACGAGGCCGATAAGCTAGGGCATCAACTGGCTGAAGATATTAACCAGTGGCTTTCCATTGAACTGAAAAACGAATTCAGGCTCCAAAGCTATCTGGAACTCGAATACGAAACGCATTACCGACAGTTCTTTATGCCGTCCATCCGCGGTGCCGAAACTGGAAGTAAGAAGCGCTATGCTGGCATCAATGCGAGTGATGAACGATTAGTATTTAAAGGCTTAGAAGCGGTGCGGAGCGACTGGACACCGTTGGCTCGTGAGTTCCAGAAAGAGTTATACCGTCGGGTGTTCTGTGGCGAGCCATGGGGGCAGTGGCTAAAAGATCAGGTCGGTGAACTTTTTGATGGCAACGCAGATGACATGCTGATATATCGTAAGCGCTTGCGACGACCATTACCTCACTACCAGAAAAGCAGGCCGCCCCATGCGAAAGCCGCGGCGGTGATGGATCGTTGGCTGGAGACCCAGAAACGTCCCCCCAGATATCAGGACAGGGGAGGGTGGATCAGTTACGTCATGACAGTGAACGGGCCAGAGCCAGTAGAGGTGCAACAGTCGGCCATCGACTATGACCACTATCTGGAAAAACAACTTAAACCAGTAGCTGACTCTATCTTTCAGTTTACTGGCCATAATTTTGATCAGGAAGCCGGCCAGCAACACCGACTGTTCTGACCGGCAGAATAACGACAGGAAATACTATGATCAGATGTATGCTCGAAAGTAGCGACGGTTCTATCCGTACTGGTGGTTCTGAATTGCTGATTGAGTGGCAGCGTAACCGTGAGGGTAAGTTCTGGCTTGATATCCAGGAAGAAGATACGTCCGGTGAGCGCAAATTACTAGAGAACCTGGGTCTGCATACTCTGGCAGTACAGGATGCTCAGCGTGATCGTCACCCGCCTAAACTCGAAGAGTTCGATGATTTCACTTTTGTACTGTATCGGGGCATTGCCAGCTTTAACTCGGAGTTGGTGCATGACTCGCAGAACATCGCATTTTTTGTCGGTGAGAATTTCCTTGTTACCCGTCACCCAAAACCTGCGGTCAGTATTGAAAAATTGTTTTCTGAACAGGGCTCAAAGTTACTTAAGCAAGGCCCGGGGTTTCTTGCTCTGCGAATTATGCATACGTCGGCGGGGCTGTATCTTGATGCGTTGCTTGAGTTCGAAGAGCGCCTGAGCGATATCGAAGATGCTCTGCTAGACGACGGTAATGACGACCTGATGCGTGAGCTGGTGACCTACCGTACTCGCCTGGTAAAACTGCGGCGCTTGTTTAATTATCACCGCAATATTACCGATGAATTGCGCAGTGATGAGTATCTGGCCCTGAATTATAAAGACGACCCGATGGGGCACGCGATCACAGACCTTCACGATCGTTTTGACCGTCTCTATACGCTTGCGGAAATTTTCTACAGCATCAGCGGTGATTTAATTGATGGTTATATTTCTATTGCTTCACATCAGCTGAACCGTACGATGCAGGTGCTCACAGTCATTACTGCGATATTTGTGCCTCTCGGCTTTCTGGCGGGCCTCTACGGGATGAACTTTGAATACATTCCCGAGCTTAAAATAGAAAATGGCTACTTTATTTTATTAGCGGCCATGGGCTCAATTGCTGTGGGGCTGCTGGCGCTGTTCCGTAAAATACGCTGGCTATAATAGTTGCTGAATGTGGGCTCTGGTAATCAGAGTCCACATTCAGCGGCATCTTCGGGAAGCAGGTGTTCGTACTGCTCATCGGTCAGGCTATAAAGGAAGCAGACCAGTCCTTCGATATCGTTTTCACTCAGTGCCGTACCCTGACGCAGTTCTGTAAAACTGATGTTCTCGCCGACTTCTGGTGCCGCCCAGGCAATCCCGGTTTCCGGGTTTATGCCGTTAGTTGAGTTTGTCAGGTGGCGGTCGTAAAAGCGGATGACGGTATCCAGCGACTGAAACACCCCATTGTGCATGTAGGGCGCCGTGACGCCGACGTTGCGTAACGTTGGTACCCGGAACTTCCCTTCAAGCCCACTTGTATCAGTCTCGTCTGAAACAGCGTCAATGGCAGCGAGGCCTGTATCGGTAAAGCCATCTTCGCTGCCGTTCGCTGTGCGGAGTTCGGTATTCACCGGGACGCCAATATTGTGAAATTCGTAATTGCTGAATGTCTCGCCACTATTGCCATTGGGGCGAAGCTGATGGCAGGTTGCGCAGTTGGTAAATTGCTGCGAGAAAAAGCGAGCTTTGCCCAGCGCTGCTTTGGACACTGGGCTGTATTGGTATTCGCCGCGGATGAATTTGTCGTATTTTGAATTGAAGGGCGACATCACGGGGCTGCGCTCAAAGGCAGCAATCGCCTGCGTCATCGCGCTGTAGGCTGCGTCCACATCATCAAAAATATTGGTGCCGTACAGTTCGGTAAAGGCTTCTTCGTAGCCGGTGTTTTCACGCAGACGCGCGACGACGGTCGCCTTGTCTGGCATGTTCATCTCGACAGGATTCAGAGGCGGGCCGCCGGCCTGATCTTCCAGTGTCGTTGCACGACCATCCCAGAACTGGCCACCTATGTAGCCCACATAGTCTGCCTGCGGGCTGTTAAAACGACGGTGCGTGCCGAAGCTGAACTCAGGGATACTGGCAGAGTAAAGTGCCGTTGGGGTATTTCTGTCACCGAGAGAAACGCCATCATCACCTAATGAGGCAGCGCGAACGTTGCCGCCGTCGTTGGTCGAAGGTTCTGTAAACGCATGGTCAGGATCATGGCAGGTCGCGCAGGACTGTGTGCGGTCCAGAGATAGGTTGGTATCGTGAAACAGGGATTCACCCAGGTCTATCGTCTTGCTCTCAAGGTCACTGGCTGAAGCGGAGTCTGAACCACCACTGCCGCCGCCACAGGCCGTCAGGCCTGCCGATAAGAAAACCGTCACAGCGAGCAGGCTGAGCTTCATATTCCACACCATGTACACACCATAAAAAAATACGACTATTCGGGTCAGTTGTTGAGCATAACGCGATAGTAGCAGATGATCGTGATTTAAATCATGACATTAGCTTACATTTGGTATTGAAAGTAATTCGCATTGAGTTTAATGTGACCTCACTTTTTAAGCCCTCAGTGGCTCTCTGATGATGGAGTAATATATGAAGCTTTCTCGACTGGCGATCGTTGTCGCAGCCGGATTCACACTGGCCGCCTGCGGTGGCAGTAATAGCAGCAGCACGGAAGATATCCTGAACCTCGAGAACGTAGGTAAGGTGCTTGAGACCAATGCCGATATCGCATACGCCGCGTATTCTGACTCTGTCACGACTGCTCAGGCGCTGAAAGCTGCGTTGGCTGATTTCCGTGCTAATCCAAGCGAAGCGAACCTGCAGGCAGCGAAGCGCGCCTGGCTGGTGGCGCGTGAGCCATATGGTCAGACTGAGGTTTACCGTTTCCGTAACAGCCCGATTGATTCTACCGATTACAGCAGTGAAGATGGCCCAGAAGGAGCGATTAATGCCTGGCCTCTGGGTGAAGCGCTGATTGATGATGTAATAGTTCTTGATTCAGAAATGAACATCAGCGCGGATTTTGGCACAAGCGAGATTGGCGTAACCGATAACGAAGTGTCAGGCACCAATGGCCGCGTTGGTGACGAAAACGTTACTGACGATGGAACACTCTACGAGATCACGGCCGAAGATTATGATGATTCTGACAATATTATTTCGCGCACGGATATTGAGATTAACACAGCACTTCTTGAGTTAAGCGCGACGGCTGAAGATGAGCATGATGTGATTTCCGGCTACCATGCGATTGAGTTCCTGCTCTGGGGCCAGGATCTCAACGATAACGGAGAGACTACTGACGGTACTGATCGTGGTGATGCAGTGAAAGTACTCGATGAGGAAGATGCCGATGAAGATAACTCTTTCTACGCGGCCGGCGGTGATCGCCCGATTGAAGAATTCCAGCCGAGCTACGATGCAGAAGCAGCATCTGGGAACGAAAATGTCGATGCAGCTTACGACTTTACTGTCGAATCTCACCGTCGCCACAAATTCCTCGAGGTTGCTGTTGATAAGCTGATCGCGGATCTCGAATCTGTACGTGATGGTTGGGCACCGGGTGCCACTTATCGTACTGCATTTACCACAGTCACTAACGAAGCTCAGGCGAAGCAGAAGCTGACTGAAATTCTGACGGGTATGGGTACCCTGTCTGAAGGTGAACTGGCGGGTGAGCGTATGCAGATCGCTTTCTCTGCGAACTCTCAGGAAGACGAACACTCGTGCTTTTCTGACAACACGCACCGTGATATCTGGCTGAACGCTGAAGGCGTTTCAAACAGCTACTACGGGAAATACGCCGGTTATGACAGCACACTGAACGGCGTTGATGACGTGACCACTAACGCAGTGAATGGTTATGGCATTGATGACTGGCTGAAAGATTCTGGCGAAGCTGAACTGGCGGCGGACATTGCCGTTGCTCTGTCGGCGACTGAAACTCAATACGTTGCCATTGATACCCAGGCACGTGCGGGCTCTCCATTCGATGTTCAGATCATGGAAGAGAATGCTGAAGTCAGTAGCGCTGTGGCTCAGGCCATTATCGCCCTGAACGCTCAGTCTGCACTGATCGCAGACATTGCTGAAAAAGCTGGCATCGACGGAGCTGTTATTGTCGACCCTGAAGCGTCGGCCTGTGATACCGAAGACCCAACTGCGAGCTGTGACGAGTAAGTCTGCCGTGGTTGATAAAAAGCCGGCGTTTCGCCGGCTTTTTGCGTTAGCAGCCGGTGTCTCAGGGCTCGTTTCTTTGGGCCTCTGCGGTGGTTGTGACAACAGCAAAACATTGCATCAACAGATTGCAACGGGTGGCGAATCAACTTATGTGACGAGTCACCTGACACGTTTTGACTTACCTGCACCGGCCCTCAATGACGCGCAGAAAGCGGACTTTTATGCGGGGCGTGCATTAGCGCACCAGCCATGGGTAAAAGCACCGACGAGTACGACGGCCCGTGATGGCCTTGGGCCATTGTTTAATGCCCGCAGTTGTCTGGGTTGCCATATTGAGGGTGGTCGGGGGACATTACCTGACGACAATAGCGAAGCTGTTTTTACCGCCTTTGTTCGTTTGAGTATTCCCGGTGAGGAACAGAAACTCGGTTCTGTGCCCGAGCCTGGTTATGGTCAGCAGATTCAGACACAGGCGACGGGATTGATGTCGCAGCTGGGCTTGCCCCCCGGTCCGGACGATCTTAAGCCTGAAGCTGATCTGAGAATTAACTGGCAGTACCACTCGCATACGTATCCAGATGGTCGTGTCGTAGAATTACGTGAACCCGAACTGGATTTACGCCAGCTGAGCTATGGGGAACTGCATCCTGATACTCTGTTCAGCCTGCGCCAGGCACCAGGGATGTTTGGTACCGGACTGATCGCGGCTATTAAGCAAGCCGATATTGATGCTCTTGCAGACCCCGCTGATGAGAATCGAGACGGTATTTCCGGCCGGGTGAATCAGGTCTGGAGTGTTTCTGAGCAGGCGACGGTTCCTGGTCGTTTCGGCTGGAAAGCGAACCGCCCGGACCTGGAAGTGACGGTTGCGGCAGCATTCGCTGATGATATCGGTATTTCGAATCCTTTATTTCCTGTGCAACCTTGCACATCTGTTCAGTCGTTATGCCAACAGCAGCCCAATGGAAATAACGCTGATGGCTTTGAAATTCCTGAAGACCTGTTACATCTGGTTGTCGAATTTCTCCGCCATACGGGGACACCGGCGGCTCGGCTGACAGAAGACCTTAATGCAGGTCAGGAAGCTTTTAATATCGCTGGCTGTCAGCAATGTCATCAACCCTCTTTTATTACTGCAGAGAACGCACCGGCCGCGCATCTGGCAAATCAACGCATCTGGCCATACAGCGATTTTCTTTTGCACGATATGGGGCCTTTGCTCGCTGATGAGCGACCAGACTTCCAGGCGACGGGCTCTGAGTGGCGAACGGCGCCTTTGTGGGGGATTGGGCTTCAGAAAACCGTGGGGGCAGACCTTTCACTACTGCACGACGGGCGAGCCCGTAGCGTTGAAGAAGCGATTCTTTGGCACGGTGGAGAAGCAGCTAAAGCGCGGGCTCTTTTTGAGGCTATGTCTGCAGATACCCGGCGACAACTGATCGCCTTTGTGGAGGCGCTCTGAATGGCGACGTCTGACATGATGACGAGAAGGCAGATCCTGAAATCAGGCGTGTTCGGCAGTACGGTTCTTTTACCTTTGCATGGCCTTGCTTTGGGTTATTCCTCTTCGGTGATGGAGAGTGAATATTGGGGCTCAGCAGTTCTATCTGAGGATCAGACCGGATTTGCTTCTGTATCCCGCAATCAAACGTCCGCCCTTGAGCAAACGGCATTTCGCGGTCACGGGGTGTGCCTGAATCCTACAGATAAAAATAGCCATTCGATACTGATGATGGCTCGCCGCCCGGGCAGTGAGGGAATTATTTTTGACCTAGCGACTGGCGAAGAATTATCGCGCTTTTACGCGCTCCCTGAACGTCAGTTTCAGGGCCACGCCTGTTACAGTGAAGATGGCTCAGAAATATACGTGACACAAACGATATTTTCTCCCGGCCACCCTGATCACGGCAAAGGCATGATCAGTGTTCGTGATGCCAGAAGCTTCGTTCAATTACGTGAGTTTGAAACGGGCGACCCCGAGCCCCATGAAGTGCTGCTGATGCCTGACGGAATACACCTTGTCGTTGCTAACGGTGGTCGTTTTCCGGGACAGGATGGGCGAAGTAACGACGCCACAGAGATGAGTTCGTCACTGGTGATCATCGACAGAACTACTGGAGAAATCAGTCAGCGCCACACCCTGACGGAGCTGAAAGCAAGCATCCGTCATCTTGCCATCAACAAGGAGGGCAGTGTGGTTGCCGCTTTGCAGGTGCAGCGTCAGGCGTTGACCGATAGCGATCCGCGGCCATTAGCCGCGGTGCTGACTCCCGAGGGAGATTTCAGTTACTTACCTGCCCCGGACAATCTGTGGTTGGGAGCCCATGACTATATGGGCAGCGTTGCGGTACATGCTTCGACGGATGTTGCCTGTATGACGACTCCGAAAGGGAATTTCGCTGTTTTCTGGCATGTGAGTTCGCAGACTTTACTGGGGTACTTTCAGATGCACGATGTGTGCGGTGTGTCCGTCAGCGAATTAAATGATTGTTTTGTGCTGAGTAATTCAGCGGGCGAATTGCGATTTATTGATCCCGTATCCCAACAAGAAAATACATCGTTGCGTCA
This sequence comes from Thalassolituus sp. UBA675, assembly GCF_002297765.1. Classification (NCBI taxonomy): domain Bacteria; kingdom Pseudomonadati; phylum Pseudomonadota; class Gammaproteobacteria; order Oceanospirillales; family Oceanospirillaceae; genus Thalassolituus; species Thalassolituus sp. UBA675. The sequence goes on along the minus strand of NZ_DBNJ01000013.1, from coordinate 99,119 downwards.
GAGTTATTCAGATCTGCGTTTCGATAACCATTTATCTCAACCTGTGATAATCCGAAAAGGCTGACCAACTTTGAATAAGCCAGAAGCATTACCCAGCTGCGTCCCTAATGATGACGGATACCGTAAAAATAATGTCAGAATTGCAGTCGCGATATTACTGGCTGGAGCGCTCACAGCCTGTGGTGGTGAGCGTAAAAATGATCCGCTCATTCTGACTGATGACACGCTAAATACCGCACTGACACGCATTGTCGATGAGACAGTGATTCCTAATACAGAAGCTTTCGCTGTTGACGCTGATGCGCTGGTGTCTGCCACCGTTAGTTTTTGCGAAGACCCCGATATAGAAAGGCTCGAACAGGCTCAGACGGCCTGGCAACAAAGCAGTGTCAGCTGGTATCGCGTACTCCCGTTTCTGTTTGGACCGCCGGACGATAACCTGCTGACGCCAGGGTATCTGTATATTGATTCGTTGCGTCAGCGCGGTAATGACTACATCTCAACCGTGCGTACAGAAATCAATGAGTCAGCCTCTGGCAGTGAAACATTAAACGACGCGTACTTTGAGGGGCTGAGTTTTACTAAAGTAGGCCTGCTGGCCTTAGAAGTCGCTCTGTTTGAAGACGCCTCTGAAAGCACAACTGATTCAGACATCGTTGCCGGTTTTATTACAGAGCCCCGACGTTGTGACGTTCTGGAGGGGCTGGCCCGTTTGCAGGCGAACTATGCCAATGACTTTTTCCAAGGCTGGATCAGTGACTATCAGAGCTCGGGTGAAGCTTACCGCGAGCGCTTTCTTCGTGGCGCGACGGATGATGGCTCGGCGCCACTGACTCTGCTTCTGACCAGTGCACAAGAACATCTCAACTATCTGAAGCAGAGAACAGTGGCTGATCAGGCTGGCCAGATATCCGGCACCAGTTGGGCACTGATGCAGGCAACAATGGAAGCGACTGAGGTCATTATTGAAGGTGGTGGTGATTCAGTTGTCACGCTTGCCTCTCTTATGCTGGCGGCCCAGGAAGAGTCCGCGTTACTGAGCGTGCGGGATAATTTTGAACGAGTCTACGAAGCGGTTATTGATCAGAGCAATCTCGATTTTTATACCGCAGCCGGACTATTGGATGGCAACTTTAAACGAGAAATTCCCGATGCCCTGGCCGTAGAACTGGGTATTAATTTCAGTGATGGCGATTAATAAATAGTGCCCTCAACAGGATCAGATACAGGACATACACAATGAAAACGAACACGAAAAAACACGGGCATTTTTGTAATCCGATGCTGGCAACGCTGTCGCTCGCTATTTGTTCACTCGCGGTTGGGAACGTATCGGCGCAGGAAGCAGCAGATGAGCCGGTCTCGCGCGCAGAGCTTGAACAGCGTATCTCTGAGCTTGAGTCTATGTTAAATGAGAGGCTGGGTGCGCTCGCGGATACTATGGATGAAAGCCTGGCTCAGGAGTCGACGAAGCAGGTTCACCTTGGCGGTTATGGCGAGCTGCACTACAACAATCTGAGTACCGACGACGAAGATAAGCGTCAGATTGATCTGCATCGACTGGTGCTGTTCGTAGGTTACGATTATTCAGACTCGATCCGCTTTGTTTCTGAGTTTGAAGTTGAGCACACTCTGGTCAGTGGTGGCAGTCAGTATGGTGCGGTAGAAATTGAGCAGGCCTATATCGAAATGGATGTTCTCAATGGCGCCCAGTTCCGTACCGGTGTTATGTTGATGCCGCTCGGTATTGTCAATGAAACACATGAGCCACCGACGTTTTACGGAACAGAGCGTCCGATTATCGAGACCACGGTTATTCCATCCACCTGGTACAGTGCGGGTATCTCACTGTCAGATACGCTCGATAACGGCCTGAGCTACGATGTCCTGATTACTGAAGGATTTAAAACCGAAGATCCGACCACCAACGACGCCGCAGATCCCTTTGATCTGAAAGCGGGCAAACAGAAGTCGTCGTATGCGTCGGTATTTGATCCTGCTATCACGGCTCGCTTACGTTACCGTGGTATTACGGGCCTCGAAGTTGCGGGTTATACCCAGTACCAGCCAGACCTTGATCAGAGTGCCGAGGAGTCCTATGCCGATTCTGCATTACTGTTGGGCGGTCACGTGATTTACACCCTTAAAGACACAACCTTTACGGCGCTGTATGCCCGTTGGGACCTTGCAGGCGATGCCGCCGAAGCAGCAGGCAAGTCCGAACAGTATGGCGGCTATGTTGAGGTCTCGCAGCGCTTAGGCGAAAAGTGGGGCGTTTTTGCTCGTCAGAGTAACTGGTCTCAGGAAGAAGACGATAACGCCGCTCAGACTGATTTTGGGGTGAATTATTATCCGCATCCTGACGTTGTATTTAAGGCGGATGTTCAGATGCAGAATGACGACGCTGAAAGCCGTGGTGATATTAATTCAGGCAGCGGTTTCAACCTTGGGATGGGTTATCAGTTCTGATAACTAAGGTTGCTAAGTTGAGCCTCTGCCTTGTTCTTTACTGGCAGAGGCAACCGCAGCTCGAGTCTGGATTTCAGCTCAGCTTTATCGGCTGTGTGAACAGAGTTCAACCACGCTTCTTCCTGAAGATGTTGATCTGCGCGGGTAATAATGACTTCGTCGGAGGCGATCAGTTCGGGCAGGACAACTTCGAGAAAATCGAGCGTTTCCGGGTAGGGGTGGCCAATTAAAATAGCGCTGCCTTTGCGTTCAGCGACTTTCATAGCGCGCTGAAACTGAGCAAAAAGGCCGTCAAGACTGCGGTCATTATCGAGAAAAACATCGCGTCGGTCTGTTGGTATTCCCGCTTGCAGAGCTTCACTCTCAGCCACGCTCAAGGGATTAGTGAGGCTGTCGATAAAATAGAGTCCACGCTGCCGTACCACCTTCATAATACTGTTCATAGCAGTCTGGTCGGCGGTAAGAACACTGCCCATGTGGTTATTCACGCCTTGCACATGGGGAATTGAGTCCAGACTTTCCGCCAGTGTTTGCTGCAGTTCTTCAGGTGTCATCTCTTGTGTCAGGGCGCCCGGCCCTAAAGCTGCTCCTGTGGCGTTAGCCATAGGGGCATGAAGCATGATCCCTTTATTATTTTCTGCGGCTATGCGAGCAAGACGCGCTGCATGTGGCGTGTGAGGGAGAAACGCCAGTGTCACCGGGCCAGGAAGTGCGACGGCACGGTCGCCTAACGGACCGTTATTACCAACGTCATCAATGATAATAATCAGTGTAGGAGTGGCGAGTGCCGGTGAGGCAATAAACGCGGTGAGAGTCAGTAAAAGCGCAGCTAGTGGCTTTTTAATGATGTTTCTCACCGCGCGGACCATCCTTATTCAGCAGTCGTACTGCTTTTGGTTTTTTTTGGGCTAAGGATGGTGACACCACGGAGCAATGTGTGTGCTTCATAGAGCTGAAAATCACGACGAATCAGGTCATCGCTTTTATTTTCTTTCTGGCTCTCTTTGCTGTTCTTTGAAGTGACTTCGCCGTCAGGGTTTTCAAGGTGCCCGGGTAAATCAGACTCTTTGTAGTACTGTTGTTCACTTGGCGTCACTTCGCTTTGTTCGACGACGATATCCGGCACGATACCCTGCGCCTGAATAGAGCGGCCGTCCGGTGTAAAGTAGCGGGCTGTGGTCAGTTTGACCGCAGCGGTCTCTGAGACTGGCAGAACCGTCTGAACGGAGCCTTTGCCGAACGATTGAGTTCCCACGATGACGGCACGGCTGTGATCCTGTAAAGCACCAGCGACAATTTCTGACGCTGAGGCAGAACCACCGTTAATTAGCACAACAATAGGGATGTCTGGCACTAGAGTGTCTTTGCGCGCTTCGTAGCGGACATCTGACATAGGCGAGCGCCCTTCGGTGTAGACGATCAGGCCTTCTGAAATAAAGGTATCGACGACAACAACTGCGGCCTGGAGTACTCCGCCCGGATTGTTACGCATATCCAGAATCAGGCCATTGAGGTCAGAATCGTTTTGCCAGGCGCGCAGCGCTTCCTGAAGTTCAATGCCGGTGTTTTCCTGAAATTGCGTCAGGCGGACATAGCCTATTTCGCCGTCGAGCATTTCGGTACGGACGCTGGCCACTTTGATTTCTGCGCGTTCAATCGTGAAACTGAGAAGTTCGGCTTCACCTTTGCGGCGTACTTCTAACGTAATCGGCGTACCGGGTTCGCCGCGCATGAGTTCAACGGCATCGCTCAGTGATAAGCCCATCACGGGCTCGCCATCGAGGCTGACGATCAGGTCGCCAGCGCGTATGCCTGCACGTTGTGCCGGGGTATCGTCGATCGGTGTAATGACACGAACCAGGCCGTTCTCCATGCCGACTTCAATACCAAGGCCGCCGAACTTGCCTGAGGTATTTTCCTGGAGGTCGGAGAAGTCTTCCTCCTGAAGGTAGGCGGAGTGCGGATCGAGAGAATTGAGCATGCCTTTAATGGCATTGTTGAAAAGCGTCTTGTCATCGATCTCTTCAACGTACGAGCTGCGGATGCGTTCGAATATTTCGGTGAACGTGCGAAGATCCTGAAGGGGCAGTTCCTGCTGGATTTGCGGGCTGCTTTCAATCGCCGACTGATCCTCTGTGATATCTACTGCGGTCTCTTCAGCGATACCTGATAACGGCATAACGATGACTGCACTGGCAATCAAGGGGCGGAGCAGATGTTTCCTTAGCATGTTCACTCGCTCTGTATAACGTGCCGCAAGCATGGCACAAAACTGTCTGGCTGTTAAGAATGGCCTGTTCAGAGGCGTTTTTCTTCTTAATCTGGTCGTTTTATCCGCGCTTCAGCCAGGCCGCCGGGTCTTGCGGTTGACCTTTATGACGAATCTCAAAGTAGAGGGCGGCGCTCTGTTGTCCGCCGCTTTTCCCGGCGGTCGCAATAATTTCACCACCATTTACCCAGCTGCCAACGTCCCTGAGCAGAGTCTGATTGTGAGCATAAAGGCTGAGGTAGCCATCGCCGTGGTCAAGAATTAACAGCAGACCAAAGCCCCGGAGCCATTCAGAAAATACAACCCGGCCATGATGTATCGCGCGGATGTCTGCGCCTTCCCGTGTGCCTATCTTCCAGCCTTCCCAACGTGCATTGGGGCCATTGCGGTTGCCAAATGCAGCGAGCACAGGGCCGGCAAGTGGTCGGGGGAGCTTGCCGCGCATCTTACGGAACGGCACTTCATCGTTATGTCGCGGGCTGTTACTGACCAGTGTTTCAACTTCGGCCAGCAGGGATTCGAGGCGTTTTCGGTCAGCTTCTCGCTGTTTCAGACGTTCACTTTCGCTGCTCATCTGGCGATCAAGCTTAGCGAGCAGAGTCTGTTGCTCTGCGCGGCGCGTCTCGAGTTGTTTGTTTTCCCGCGTCAGGCGCGCATCACTCTCGCGTAACTGAGCTTCCTGCTCTGCGATCAGGACTTCGAGGTTATCCAACCGGTTCAGTTCGGCGATGGTGTTACTGAGGTTTTCAAGGCGGGCACGGTTGAAATAACCGAAATAGCGGGTCATTCGTTGGTTCTGGGCTGGATCGTCCTGAGCGAGCCAGAAGCGTATGGCTGCCTCATCACCCATCTGTCGGGCAAGGCGTATCTGTTCACTTAATAGTTTCTGATGGCGGTTACGGAGCTGACGAACCTGGGCCTGCTCCGCCTGAAGCTTTTTTAGGCGAATCTGCTCCTCACGCAAACGAGCGCGGGTAGCTTCTATCTCTTTGATCTGCGCGGCAATTTCCTGATCGGATTTGCGCAGGCGTTGTTGCAGCTCATCATGCTCTTCACGGGCTTCAGTGAGCCAACTTTGCAGCTTTTTGATTTCGGCTTTGATCTGATCCAGACGCGCCTGGTCATCAGCCTGAACGGTCAGGCTGATGATCATAGTCAGGATGACAACAACAGAACGTAGCATGAGGTCGTAAGTCTGGATTACCTGGTCAGTAGCGAAACACCGGTCATTTCAGCCGGTTGTTCGACGCCCATAATATCAAGAAGGGTAGGTGATACGTCACACAGGCGTCCGGTGTTCAGGCCACCTTCGGCACGGTTGTGGACGTGAATCAGATTCACTGGGCCGGTGGTGTGCTGAGTCATCGCCTGGCCATTTTCATCCAACATCTGCTCGGCATTGCCGTGGTCGGCAGTAATCAGGCACTCGCCACCCACTTCCAGAATCGCGTCAGTTACTTTCTGCAGGCAGTCATCAATGCATTCCGCGGCTTTAACAGCAGCGTCGTAGACACCGGTGTGACCGACCATGTCGCCGTTTGCATAGTTACAGACGATCAGGTCGTAACCCCCATTTTTAATGGCGTCTACCAGTTTTTCGGTGACTTCCGGTGCGCTCATTTCAGGTTGCAGGTCGTAAGTGGCAACATCTGGTGACTTCACCAGAATGCGGGTTTCGCCGTCGTACTCCTGCTCGCGACCGCCTGAGAAGAAGAAGGTCACGTGGGCGTATTTTTCTGTTTCAGCAATACGCAGTTGCTTCATGCCTTTGTCAGAAATGTATTCGCCAATGCCATTGACCAGCTTTTCCGGCGGAAAAGCACAGCTGGCTGGAATGTCAGCGGCGTACTCCGTCATCATGACGTAGTCGCACAGGGCCGGGTGAGCCTGGCGCTCAAAGCCTTTGAATTCATCACCTTCGACAAACGCGCGGGTGATTTCACGGGCGCGGTCTGGGCGGAAGTTAAAGCAGATGATGGCATCGCCGTCTTCCACTTTGCCCGGCTGGTCGCCAATCACAGTGGCTTTAACAAACTCGTCGTTTTCGTCACGCTCGTAAGCGGCTTTCAACGCATCAACACCTGTTGGTGCTGAGAATTCGGCCTGACCTAGTGTCATGGCGTTATAGCCTTGCTCGACACGGTCCCAGCGGTTATCACGGTCCATCGAGTAGAAGCGACCAATCACAGTCGCAATGGCGGCGTTACCGAGTGTCGCGCAATGCGCTTCAATTTTGCTGAGCGACGGTTCGGCTGAGCGTGGTGGCATATCGCGGCCGTCGAGAATCGCGTGGATGCAGACCTTGCTGACACCTTTCTCTTTGGCCATATCAAGCAGGGCAATCAGGTGATCTTCGTGACTGTGAACACCGCCCGGCGATAGCAGACCAAGCAGATGCACGGCCTTGCCTGTCTCTGCCGCTTTGTCCATCGCCGCTGCGAGAGCTGCGTTACTGGTCAGCTCGCCATCGCGGATAGTTTTGTTGATGCGAGTGTAGTTCTGATACACGATGCGACCAGCACCGAGGTTCATGTGGCCAACCTCAGAGTTACCCATCTGGCCATCCGGCAGGCCAACGGCCTCGCCTGAGGTCTGAATCAGAGCATTCGGGTATTCATTCAGAAGGCGATCCCAGGTTGGGGTATTCGCATTGGCAATGGCGTTGTTCGCGGTTTCTTCGCGGTAGCCCCAGCCATCAAGAATAATCAGGGCGGTCGGTTTTGGTCGCGTGGTCATGTCCGTACACTCAGAATTACAGCAAAACGGCAGTATACCTTACCCCCGTGCGACACTGAACAAAGCGCCCGCGAATAATTGTCATATACAGGAATGACAATGCGTCGGCGGTGGAGGCACAGCGCCAGTGACGGTATACTCCGGCCTCCATATTGAAAGACAGTAGACAGGCTAATGGATCAGTACATTGAATTTGTCGTAAATCACTGGTGGCTGGTAGGTATCTGGGCAGCGTTTCTGATCGCTTTGCTCTGGGATAACAACCGCCGCAACGGGCAGACTGTGTCCACCGCTGAAGCGACGACTATGATCAACCGCCAGAACGCATTGGTTCTGGACATCCGCGACAAGGCTGACTTCAAAGCAGGTCACCTTGTGAACGCGGTCAACATTCCGTATGCAAGCCTTGCTCAGCGCATGAATGAGTTGGATAAAGAACGCGAGCGTCCGATTGTACTGGTGTGCAAAACAGGCCAGACCGTCAGCATGGCGGGTAAAATGCTGCGTGAAAAAGGCTTCAACGCTGTACGTATGAAAGGCGGCATGATGGAATGGAACAGCCAGAATCTGCCAGTCGTTAAGAATTAAATCTGATAAGGAACCAACCAATGGCCGAAAATAAAGAACAGGCGCAGTTCGCTCTTCAGCGTATCTACACCAAAGACGTGTCATTCGAAGCACCTAACTCTCCAGTGGCATTTACCAAGCCGTGGAAGCCTGAAGTAAAGCTCGACCTGAATACCAATGGTCGCAAAGTCGATGAACAGCACTACGAAGTTACTGTAAAAGTGACTGTGACTGCAAAGAACGACGGCGACACCGCGTTTCTGGTTGAACTGGTACAGTGTGGCCTCTTCGTTGTGGCGAATATTCCAGAACAGCAGATGGGCCCGATGCTGGGTGCTATGTGCCCTAATATTCTGTTCCCGTATCTGCGCGAAAACGTCGATAACCTGGTTGTCAAAGGCGGTTTCCCTGCGCTGATGCTGGCGCCGATCAACTTTGACGCCCTGTATCAGCAGCGTGTTAAAGAAGCACAGGCCCAGCAGGCTGGCGAACAGCCAACGCATTAATAATGCTGCTTCAACAAAAACGCCCCGAAGATCGGGGCGTTTTTGTATCTGTAAGACTCTCACTTCTGGCTTATTGTCCACCCTCATAGCCAAGCTGGCGCCAGGCCTCATAGACCATGACTGCAACGGCATTCGACAGGTTCATACTGCGGCTGTGTGACAGCATGGGCAGACGCAGCCAGTCTTTTTCTGGAATCGTCAGCCTTACATCCTCGGGCAGGCCTCGGGTTTCTGGCCCGAACATCAGATAATCCCCCTTGGTGAAAGCAACATCAGAATGACGGGTCTTACCTTTTGTAGTCAGAGCGAAGAGGCGTTGTGGATGTTCGCAATCAACAAACGCTTCGTAGTCTTTGTGTATCTCCACGCTCGCCCACTCGCTGTAATCCAGACCCGCCCGGCGCAATGCTTTCTCTTCCATGTCAAAGCCCAGGGGCTCAATAAGGTGCAGATGACAGCCTGTGTTAGCGCACAGACGAATGATATTGCCCGTGTTGGGTGGAATCTCTGGCTCGAAAAGAACGATATGAAACACGCTGGATATCCGGAAGTAGGGGTGGTGCACTCGACGCACTAAAATAGAAATCTTATTGCTTTGGGCCACTTTCTGGGTCGGCTCGGGGTCATTATAGTCAGGCGTGTCGTCTCAGACCATCGCTTTTCCCACCATGGTCTACACTCAGATTCAGTAAGTTGAATTTGTGTGAGGGTTGCCATGCAGCTGCCGTGGCTGAAACAACGTCGAACCGCGCAGGGATGTCTGGGAATAGAGATCAATCATGGTCGTGCCTGGGCAGTACACCGCACTCAGCGTGGGGTCGTCTCCAGCTATATCGCAGAGGCTGATGAGTCAGGCTTTGCTGAATTGTCCGAATGGATCGAAGCTCAGGGGTTAGCAGGTTCGCCGACCGTGGTCTGCATGGATAGCGAACGCTATGACTTGCAGCTAGTGGATGCACCCCCAGTTGCACCGGAAGAGCTGACAGATGCGCTGAGCTTTCGTATCGACGAGCTGGTCGGAGCGCCTGCCGCCGATAAGGTGTTGCAGGCATTTCCTCTTCCCGGCGATGCGTATCGTGGGCGAATGAGCATGGCGTTTGCCGCGATTACCGACAGGGCATATCTGCAGGAGATCGTTGAATTCTGCCGTGACAGCAATCTGCAGTTAGAGCAGATCATTATCAACGAGTTGGCGGTTCTGAATCTTCTGGCAAGTATTGAGCCCGAGGACAGCGTCGCTGTCGTGCGCCTCGAAGGTAATAGCGGTGTCATTTATCTCTACCGTGACGGAGCACTCTACTTCACTCGTCAGATTTCTCTGGGAACCGACGATCTGGGCCTCAGTTCGCTTAATGTCGAAGAGGGTGGGTTGAGTATGCAGCCAAACAGCCGCATTGATGTGCTTGCCCTTGAGCTGCAACGCTCGATGGACTATTTCGAAAGTCAGCTGGGGCTGGGTGCAGTTTCTCAGTTGTGGATGCTGAAGTCTGATCTTGTCGATGTGACCGATGCCTTGGGTGAACTTGAGGAGCGTGTGAATACGCCCGTCCGCCTGATGTCGCTGGAAAGCTCCTTTAACCGTCAGGAAGATGACCGCCCACTCACGGCGTCTCTGGCCGTTGCACTCGGAGGGGCGCTTAGCTATGAGCTGGGAAATTAAACAACGGGTCAATTTCTATCTGGACGAGTTCCAGCCTCCTAAGATCCCTGGTGATCTGAAGATGATTCTGATTGGTGCTGGCTTGCATGTTGGCATTGCGGTCGTTGTTCTTCTCGGTCTGGTGATCAACTGGTACTGGCAGGGGCACCGTCTGGAAGGCATGCAGGAGCGTCAGGCCATTGTTGAGCAGCAGGTTGCCAATATTGAAAGTGAGCGTCCGCCGCTCAAATTGGATGATGCTCTCGTCGCCCAGCGTGCCAAACTCCGCGAAGATCTTGAAAGCAGTCAGCGAATTCTGCGCTATCTGACTCAACAGGAACTCGACAGCAGCACGTCATTCACCACCATGGTGAAAGAGTTAGGGGATCAGGATGTCCGAGGAGTCTGGCTCAAGAGTTTCGCCTTCTACGACGAGGGGCGTCACATCAATATCTCAGGCTTTACCGATGATCCGGCGAAAATCTCTCGTTACGTTTCTGACCTTCTCAAACGCAGCGGTTTTTCTGAGCAGGCATTCCGTTTCGTTGACGTCCGTAAACAGGAAGATAGCCGTTGGTTGACGTTCAAGCTGGATACCCGTCCACGTGAAAAAGAAAAGCCGGCGGAGCCTCGTAATGCGGCGCTGACGTCTGCCGAGTTGATGCGTCGTGCACGGGAGGATGTCCTGTGAAGATAATCTGGTGGAAAGACCCTCGTATTGTCTCAGGGCTGGAAAAGTATCGTGACTTGAGTGCCCGAGAGAGAAAGCTCGTACTGATCACAGCGCATGTCGTCATTGCGGCTGTCGTTCTGTTTTTTATCGCAGCTCCCATCTGGACGACGGCGCTGAATGAGCGCCAGCAAGCGAACGAACTTGAGTCTAACGCTTTGCGCCTGGAGGCTCATTTGCAGCGTTTACGCAGTACCCCTGTGCTTGACCCGAATGACGCCGTGCGCGATGACATAGAAAAAGTTCTGGGTCAGAAAGACGTCGTAGATGAGCGGATTCAGAGTCTTACCGATACCCTGGTCGCCCCTGAAAATATGCCATCGGTACTGGAATCGATGATGACTCAGGACACCCGACTCAAGCTGATCAGTCTCGAGAATAGTGAGGGCGAGAGCATCGCGCTCGGCTCTGAATACAGTGACGTCGACCTTTACCGCCATGGCATGAAAATTCGCATGTCCGCTGACTACCCGTCGCTGATGAGTTATCTGCAACGTCTGGATTCGATGCCATGGAAACTCTACTGGCAGTCGCTTGACTACACGGTTGAAAACTACCCCAGCGGTGAGCTTTATCTTGAAGTCTTTACCCTCAGTACCCGTGAGGAGATTCTCAGTGATTAGATCAGTCGTTATGGCGCTTTGCCTGAGCGGACTTTTCCTGAATGCGATGGCGGCCAGTGATCCGATGAAGCCGCCACAGTTCGCTCCTGCAGCGGTTGAGCAATCAGCAGTAAAGAGAACAAGCTTTACGCTACAACAGATAAAAATGAGTCAGAACGGAGCGTCTGCGGTAATTAACGGCAACTTAGTGAAAGAGGGCGATATCGTTTCCGGTGCCCGGGTTGTGAAAATTACATCAGGCAAAGTTGTTCTGAAATACAGGCAGAAACTTAAAACACTGTCTTTACTTAGTAATACGAAACATTCTGGTAAGTAGGATGCAGACTGTGAAAATATTTAGAAATACAAGGTTCGACCGAGCTGCTGTGATTGTTGCCAGCCTGCTTATGGCGTCATGCGCGACGACCTATACGCAGAAGCAGACAGATCAGAAAGCAGAGCGACCAGCTGCACCAAAGAAATTGCTCGAAGCAGATGCTCCTATGCTGGCTGGCCTGGACCCGAAAAGCCTGATGCCAGAAATCGCCTTGCCAGAAAAAGCTGAAGAGCGTTTTGATGTCACTGCCAATCAGGTGCCTGCGCCGGCATTCTTCAACAGCCTGGTCGAAGGTACTGGGATGAATATGATTGTTCATCCGGATGTCAGCGGCAAAATCTCTTTAAACCTTAAAGACGTAACTGTCCGTGAAGCCCTGATGGCTGTTCGTGATATTTACGGGTACGACTTTAATGAATCTGGATATGGCGTGCAGATTCTTCCTAAGGCTGCGCAAACCCGCATATTTCCGATTAACTACCTAAATGTCATGCGTTCAGGCCGTTCAGGTATGAAGGTCAGTAGTGGTATGACCAGTTCTGACGCAGAGAACAGCGGAGCAGCGACCTCTGTGTTCGGCGAGTACGACGGTAATCAGACTAATTCCTCAGAAGTAGAGACACTGACCGGCTCTGAATTCTGGAAAGACCTGCGTTCGACACTGTCTCTTATGATGGCTTCAGAGGAAGGTGCCTCCGTCGTCGTTGATGCGCATGCTGGCCTTGTCATTGCTCGTGCAATGCCTGGAACACTGACTCAGGTTCAGAAATACCTGGAGCAGGCTGAGCTGACTGTACAGAAGCAAGTTCTGATCGAAGCAAAAATAGTAGAAGTCACACTCAGTGACGGTTACCAGAGTGGTATTAACTGGAATACGATTGCGGCACAGACGGGAAAGAATGACGTCTGGGCAACACAAACCTCAACTGCTTTAAATGACCCGAATGAATTGGCTGGTATTTTCAGTCTCAATATCGATGCAGGTAACTTTGCCGGTGCCCTGAGCCTTCTGGAAACACAAGGTGATGTCGAGGTACTTTCTAGTCCACGTATCGCCACCGTCAATAATCAGAAAGCAGTGATCAAAGTCGGTAACGACGAATATTTTGTTACCGACGTGACCCGCACAACGACGGCAACGGTAACAGGCACCTCGGATACTCCTGAAATTGAGCTGACGCCATTTTTCTCGGGTATTGCTCTCGATGTGACCCCACAGATTGGTGATGACGAAGACATTACCCTGCACGTTCATCCGAGCGTGACAGAAGTCGAGGAAAAACAGAAACGTATCCAGCTGAACGATGATGAATATTCGTTGCCGGTCGCAGCCAGTACCGTTCGCGAGACAGATTCTATTGTTCGTGCCCGCTCAGGCCAGATCGTTGTTATTGGCGGACTGATGCAGAACAAGTCAAACGATGTTGTGCACAAGGTACCGGTACTGGGAGATATTCCTGTGCTGGGTGCATTGTTCCGTCAGACGCGCCGCGAGACAGTCCAGAGTGAACTGGTCATTCTTATTCAGCCCCGAATTATCGGTACACAGTTACCTGCGGAGCGTATAGAGCAGCTCAACAGCCGTTACTCTCGCGTGTTATTGCCGGAGTGGTGAGATGGATGTTACTGAGATCAAGCAAGCTTGCGAGTCACATTATGGACTGAGTGACACCCCTTTCTCTTTGACGCCGGATACCGGATTTTACGTCGGCCTTGAGTCTCATGACGAAGCATTTGAAGCCGTTCAGTATGCACTGGCTGGCGGTGAAGGTTTTATCAAAGTCACTGGAGAAGTCGGCACTGGAAAAACATTGTTGTGTCGACGTCTTCTGAATCACCTTGAATCAGTTAACAGTGATACTGCTTATATTCCTAATCCGACGCTATCTCCCACAGCACTTTGGCTGGCAATCGGAGATGAACTCGGATTATCTGGCCACTCTAGACTGAGCCAGCTGAGGGCGGATATTCAGCGTTATCTTCTTAATATCGCTCAGGAAGGACGGCGCCTGGTCCTGGTCATTGACGAAGCCCAGTGTTTGCCAGCAGAAACGCTGGAGGCATTAAGACTCATTTCCAACCTCGAAACAGAACGTCAGAAACTGGTCCAGATCGTTCTCTTCGGTCAGCCTGAATTAGACGACATCCTGAGTGAACAACGCTTCCGGCAACTGCGCCAGCGCATCACCACGTCCGCTCATATTGAAGCGTTACGTACGCCTGAGAGTGTCAGTCATTACCTGAATCACCGACTGGTCTGCGCAGGCTACCGTGGTGAGCCGCTGTTTACACGGGGGGCCGTTCGATTTTTATGGATCAGCAGCGGTGGTACACCGAGGCTGGTCAATGTTCTGGCCGCCAAATGCTTGCTGGTGGCCTTCGGTCAGGGCAGTAAGGCCATCCATGCTCAGCATGTAGAAAAGGCGGCAGCAGACACTGAAAGTATTCAACAACCGATCGCATGGCATGAACGTCTGAAACTCGTTATCGGGCTATAAGGAGCGAACTATGAGTCTTATACATCAGGTTCTGAAAGATCTCGATGGTCAGCGAGAAGTCACACCCGGAGAAATTATTGGCTATGCCGATCACGAGAACAACCATCGTGTGATGATATGGCCTGCACTTGTGATCTCTATTCTTGCTGCTGTGTTTGTATTGTATTTCAGTCAGTATTTTGAGTCTGATCCGTCTGTAATTAATCGCAGTTCTATACCTGTTATTCCTGTAACGGGAACGAATCCAGCCGTTGTTCCCGTCATTGCTGAAGTGTCTGGCCCAGCAGAGATGCCTTTAAGCGACACAGGCAGAGAGACGCAGCAAATGCAGCAACCCGAAACAATTACGTTGGCCATTGCACCAGAACCTGAAGTGGCAGGTAATTCAGTATTTCTTGAAGAGGTAGCCGCTCAGGAACAGTCGCCACCTGCCGCGGTCGTCCAACCTGCTGAAGCCAGATCAGAGGCTCCAGCTTCAATTCCCGAAGCCCTGGTGGTCGACGAGCCTGAAGCAGCATCCGTGCAAGTCTCCGTCATAGAAGCCCACTCCACAGAAGCCTCCATTGCAAAAGACGCTAACGCAGCAAGTGCGAGTGTGACACGACGTCTGGACCCTGAGAATTTCTATATCCGTGCGGTAACTTACTATCGCAATGGCGACTGGCAACGCGCGTTGTCTCAGTTAGAAGAGGCGATCAAGCTGGGAACCGCGATTGAGTATCCCGCACTGCAGGCCCGTATTTATCTGGAGCAGGGGATGCGTGATGAGTTTATTGCTGCGTCCGAAAAATACGCCACGAATCAGAGTCGCACCTGGCTCAGTACGATTGCACCGGGCCTGCATATGTTTGGGCAGTATCAGGCGGCCGCAGAATACTACTCGCGCCTGATACAACAGGAGCCGCGTAATACACAGTGGGCTATTGCCCGCACTCAGGCACAAATAGACGCTGGCGCAACCGCCGCAGCACAACAAAGCCTTGAGTTCCTCACCGAAAATTACCCTCTGAGTAAACCACAGCAAGACTGGGTGAAATATCAGCAAGGGCTGCTGGAGTAAAACATGGAAGCAAGATTACGTCGTAAAGTTCGTGTCGGCGATCTGCTACTTGAGAAGCAGTTAATCGATCAGAAACAGTTGCAGATGGCGCTGGTAGAGCAGAAGCGCACCGGAAAAAAATTGGGTAAAGCGATTACGGATCTCGGTTTTGTCTCAGAGGTTAAATTGCTTTCTATTCTTTCTGATTACTTTGGTTATCCATTTATCGATCTGTCGCGTTTTCGTCTCGATAATGCGCTGATACAGCAGTTGCCTGAAACTCAGGCCCGTCGATATCGCTGCCTGCTATTGTCAGAAGAGCCGGGCGGAATGATGGTCGGTATGGCCGATCCGACTGATCTGATGGTTATTGATGATCTCCAGAAAATTCTTAAAAAGCCCGTTCTGCCAGCGTTTGTTCAGGAAGATGAGCTGCTCTCTATTCTCGATAATGTCTATCGTCGTCAGGAGCAGATGGCTTCCATTGCGGGTGAACTGGCGGGTGAATTACAGAG
This sequence comes from Thalassolituus sp. UBA675, assembly GCF_002297765.1. NCBI lineage: Bacteria > Pseudomonadati > Pseudomonadota > Gammaproteobacteria > Oceanospirillales > Oceanospirillaceae > Thalassolituus > Thalassolituus sp. UBA675. The sequence continues at coordinate 83,212 of NZ_DBNJ01000013.1, read as the reverse complement.
CAGCGACTTCGATATCAATGCCATTGTTTCAAGCTCTGATACGTCAGAGGCTCCGGTTGTTCGCTTGTTGCAGAGCCTGTTTGAAGATGCCGTTCAGGTAAAGGCGTCGGACGTTCATATCGAGCCCGAAGAGAGCCAGTTGCGTATTCGCTTGCGTGTTGATGGCGAATTACAAGAACAGATTATGAAAGAGAAACGCGTTGCCTCGGCATTGGTATCGCGTTTAAAAATCATGTCGGGTCTGGATATTTCGGAGAAGCGTCTACCACAGGATGGCCGCTTCAATATCCGTGTCCGTAATAAGAATATCGATGTGCGTCTGTCGACTATGCCGGTGCAGTTTGGTGAGTCGGTGGTTATGCGTCTGCTGGATCAGAGTGGCGGCATTCTGAGCATGGCATCCCTCGGTATGAGAGATCAGATCAGGAATCGTTTTGAGTATCTGATCACACGTCCTCATGGATTGATCCTTGTCACCGGCCCGACGGGTTCAGGTAAAACAACAACGCTGTACGCGGCACTGACTCAGCTGAATCAGGCCGAAAAGAAAATTATCACCGCCGAAGATCCTATCGAGTACAGGCTTCCGCGAATTAACCAGGTCCAGGTAAATACCAAAGTGGGTCTCGAATTTTCGACTGTTCTTCGTGCGGCTCTGCGTCAGGACCCGGATATCGTTCTGATTGGTGAGATGCGTGACCACGAGACGGCAGAGATCGGCTTACGAGCTGCAATGACAGGTCACATGGTGCTGTCGACGTTGCACACCAACGATGCCCAGTCAGCAGCGGCACGCCTGATGGATATGGGCGTTGATAGCTATCTGGTTGCTTCGTCACTGAGAGCTGTTCTGGCACAGCGTCTTATTAAAAAGCTGTGCCCTCATTGCACTCAGAATTACGAGCCCGATGATCAGGAAAAAGCCTGGTTAGAAACTATGGAACCTGGCAGCTCAACACGTCAGTTCCTGAACGGAAGAGGTTGCCATCACTGCAACAATACCGGCTATCAGGGGCGTGTCGGTATTTACGAGTTACTGGAACTCGATGCCAACATGATAGGTGCATTGCGTAAGGGGGATTCTCAAGGGTTCTCTGAGGCAGCGTTGAAATCTCCGTATTTCCGCCCGTTAGCAATGTCTGCACTGGACTTTGCGACAGAGGGTGTGACCTCCCTTGATGAAGTCTTCCGTGTATCAGCAACCCTGGATGGCGAGGAGATCTGATGGCCATTTATCTCTATCGCGGTCGCGATAATTCGGGGGCGGCGGTAGAGGGCTCCCTACAGGCGGGTAGCCGGGAAGTCGCAGTATCGCAGCTGATGCAACGCGGCATTACCCCGCTTAAAATTCAGCAACAGAAAGTATTACCCTCGAAGGACGGTAAAACGGTCCAGCGTTCTCAAAAAATTAAATCTGAAGAGCTCGTCCTGTTTACTCGTCAGTTGTATGCACTGACTAAGGCGGGTGTTCCTATCATCCGGGCGCTGACCGGGCTGGCCGAAAGTGCGAACAACGATCAGTTACGCACGGTTCTTCAGGATATCAGCGACCAGCTGGTCGGTGGTTCTGATCTGGCTTCGGCATTTAGAAGGCACCCTAAACTCTTTTCTCCTATTTACGTCAGCATGATCCATATAGGTGAGAGCACAGGGAATCTTGATGATGCACTGATCCGCCTGGTGGGCCACCTGGAAATGGAACGGGAAACCAGAAAGCGTATCAAGTCCGCGTTGCGCTATCCCATTATGGTTATCGGTGCCATTGCAATCGCGATGGTGGTTGTCACTATGTTTGTGATTCCAAGCTTCTCGTCGGTATTTAATAAGCTAGGCGCTGACCTGCCATTTGCCACGTTAATCCTGATTGCTGTTTCCGATTTCATGCAGAACTGGTGGCATGCCTTGTTGGCCGGTCTGATTGTTGGCGGTCTTGCTTTTAGACAGTTTATCGCCACCGATGAAGGGGCTGTCTGGTGGGACAGAACCAAACTGAATATTCCTCTTATCGGTACTATTTTCGAGCGCATCGCACTGGCGCGTTTTTCCCGTTCTTTTTCCATGATGCTGACTGCTGGTGTGCCAATCCTGAATAGCCTGTCTATTGTGGCGGCGAGTGTTGGTAATAAATATATCGGTAATGCCGTCAGCGATATGGGCGATGGGGTCCAGCGTGGCGAAGGGCTGACCAATACGGCGCAGAGAACTGGCCTGTTCACACCACTAGTACTTCAAATGATGTCGGTTGGTGAAGAAACAGGGGCTGTTGATCGGCTACTTGATGAGGTCGCTGACTTTTATGAAGAAGAGGTCGACTACGAGCTCAACCAACTGTCAGACGCGATAGAACCCATCCTGCTCGTGTTTCTGGGGGCGCTGGTACTTCTGCTCGCTCTGGGTGTTTTCTTACCCGTGTGGGAGCTCAGTGGTGCAGTGTCAGGTTAGACACTGACGCCACATATGTAACAGAAGTTTTTGTAATTCAATATTTGTTTATTTTCGTTAATACCAGCTTCAAAAATTCAATTGTTGACTAAGGTTTAAGTATGCCAACGACGTTACTGAACGTCGGCCGGAAACGAGGCTTCTCTCTACTCCAGTCGGCGATCGCATTGGCGGTAATGATGGTCGGGATACTGATTCTGGTGCCCCGGATGGACAACATTATCGAGGATGCCTGGCGTGCACATGTTAAGTCGGTGGGTAGCTCCCTGCAGACCGGAGTGATGATTTTCCGGAAAGCCTGGATGACCGATAAAAACAGCACCCTGCTTGAAGGCTTTGCTATGAATCAATATGGCTGGCCGGTACCGCAGGAACCGGACGGGATGTCCGGATCAGGAGTAACAACGACACTGAGTTGTGAAGCGCTGTGGAATAGTCTTCTGGATATAGAAGTTCCGACACTGACCGCTGGTGATAATGCCAGCGCCGATTTCCGGGTCGAAGTCGTAGAGGGACATTGTCGGTACTACCACAGAGCAAGTGGCGACAGATTTTACATTGACTATAGCTCGGCCGATGGCCGCGTAAGCTGGAATATCCGATAACACACAGGAGTCGGGACATGAAAAAACAAAGAGGTTTTACACTGATCGAACTGGTCATGGTAATTGTTATTCTCGGTGTGCTCTCTGCCTTTGCGCTGCCGCGTTTCGCAGATTTTGGTCAGGACGCGCGGGTTGCCAGTCTGAATGCGCTGGCCGGTGCACTCCGTGCAGCCGCCAATATTGCTCACGCGCAGCAGCTGGCAGATGGCTCGACACCCGGTCAGGCAGTGGTTCTTGAAGGTGCCTCTATCGCTATGGTGAATGGTTACCCTCAGGCCGTACAGGCTGGTATCACTGACGCTGCTCAGGTGGCGGGTGACTACCAGATTACTCATGGAACCGCCGCAGGTGGTGAAGAGGCAGTTTACACCCTGACAACTGGCGCTGGCTGTACTGTGACTTACACCGCTGCAACCGCCGCAGTGGAAAACGTGAATCCAATCACCGCCGCGCCAAAGGTTGTTGTTGATCCAAACGGTTGCTGAGGCTGATTTGATCCGCCAACGAGGCTTTACTCTGGTTGAGATGATAATGGTGATCACATTGATCGCCATTATCTCAATCGGCGCAAGCAGCCTTTTCCTGAATACCGATCGCTACACTACGCTTGCTGCTCGTGAGCAACTGGTGTCGGTAGCAATCCTTGCTCAGAGAAGAGCACTGGCAAATGCAGTGGCGGCAACTCCGGTCAATCTCACGGTTTCTCAGACCAGCTCTGATTGGCTTTTCACTGTTTCGCAGGGGACAACCACCTTTGGCACGCGGGAAGCTCCGCGCGCAGGGGCAGCGCTGGCCATTAACGGTGCTACTCTGGCTAACGGTGGCAGCACAACGATTAATTTTGATATCAATGCAGAAACCGGCGCTGCGAATCAGTTTGTTTTTTCCGCTGGTAATTCTCACTCACTCTGTATTTCTGCCAGTGGTTTCGCCTATATCGGCAACTGCCAGCCCTGAAGGAGGCACGCACTTATGCTAAGAATGCGCGGCATGTCTCTGGTCGAAATGGTCATTACTATCGTCATTATTTCTGTCGCCTTAGTTGGTTCTCTGCGGGCGTTCAGTGTTCTTACCGGGCGATCTGCTGACGTTCTTATTCAGACCCGCTCCGTCGATCTGGCTCAGCTTTATTTTGATGAAATACTGTCGCGTCGCTATGACGAGGCCACGGGGACGAATGGTGTTCCTGCCTACACTGGGGCGTGTCGGATTACTAATGACGGCGAAAGCCGTGACAATTACGATGACGTCGATGATTACGATGCCGTCACCAACGAATCCCCGGATACGATGGACGCCTCTCTTGCAACGGATTACAGCGGCTACACGGTGTCTATCAACGTAGTCTGTGATGACTCTATTGGTGTGAACACCGGTGGCGCTAAGCGTATAGAAATCACGATTGACGACCCGATCGGCGATACCTCGGTATTCTCTATGTATAAGGGGAATTACTGATGGTAACAAAAGTGATGACGTTAACTTATCTGCGGCGTCAGTCTGGATTTACCCTGGTTGAGCTGGTGATGACATTGGTGGTGGCTGCGGTGTTGGGCATCATGTCGGTTCAGTTTATCCGCTCTACCAGTGAAGGTTTTATCTCAAGCAACGGTCGTGAACAATTAGCGGCGGCTGGCTATGTCGTTAACGAACAGATCAGCCGCGGATTGCGCGACGCTCTACCGGGCAGTATCCGTACCACCGCTGACGGACTGTGCGTTGAATATATGCCTGTAGTCGCCGCTTCGATGTACACCGATTTATCGGTTAATTCGGCAGTTACCTCATTCCGTGCCGCACCATATTCTGTATCCGACGGTGCGAGTGGTTACGTATCTGTTTATCCTATCGGGTCGGCTAACCTGTACGCCCAGAATGATCCGGGACCTCTGACGCCGGATATCGGCTCAGTGCCCGCGGGGACAACCGAGGTTGATGTCACGCTTGCGAGCTCTCATACCTTCCCATCAGATTCGCCGGAGCGTCGCTACTATTTATCGTCTGCGCCTGAAGCCGTCTGTCAGGATGGAGCCTATCTCTATCGTTACCGCAACTACGGCTTTATCAGTGACGTCGCTAACCTAAAGGCAGCCTTACCTACCAATCGGGCTGGCGGTCGCACCGTTCTGGCATTTCCACTTCAGGCAGGATCCATGACATTTCGCTTTCAGAATCCAACGCTGGCGCGAAGTGGCCTGGTGGCATTTGAGTACGTGCTGCAACACCCGACAACAGGCGAGACGCTTTCCATGGGGCAGCAGGTGAGGGTTGTTAATGTTCCCTGATGATGTGAAACGGATAGCTCTATCCCCGCAGCGCGGCTTTGGTCTGCCAATGGCGCTGTTTGTTATTACTGTGCTTGCTGTGATCGTCACGGTAATGGGGTCTATGCAGACGACCAGTGGTCAGTCGAGTGTGCTTCATATTCAGGGGGAGCGCGCTTTTTACGCTGCTGAATCAGGTACCGAAGCGGCTCTTAATGTACTGCTGCCTCCGGATGGTTCTCCCGGGCGAGCCTGTGCAACTTCCCCATTTTTTACTGCGACTTTTACTGCTCCTGGTCTGCGCGGATGCAGTGTTTCCGTCAGTTGTGTTCAGATGACCATCGGTAGCGAAAACCTTTTTACACTGACATCGCAGGGTTCTTGTGGCACCGGACTTGATCAGGCGTCACGAACGCTAGAAGTTCGGGCTCGGTAGTGTTTCCCGCCTATAGCTAGATTGCCGTTACATAGCGCTGTGATTACGAGGTTAATACAGTCCATCGTGACGTTTTGTGAAAGAATAGAAAAAGCCAAACTGAAGAATATCATTTAGTTATATCGGGAAGGTTTAGCAAGGTGCTGCAGGTTTTGCCGTAACCAAAGGTTAGCTGGAAGAATATTATGCTGAAATATGCGCTGCTGTCTTTATTGTTTACCTCCATGAGTGCCATGGCTCGCATCGATTTATGGTCGGACGACTTCGAGCGGAGCAATCTGAACGGCGGTCCTCAGAAGTACACAGTAACGCCTATTGGTTCTCGTGGTGAGGCGGGCATTGGAACTTACATCGCAAACTCCGGTTCCCGCAGCATGTTTATTTGTTGCGATGAGGTTTACGTTACTTCAGATCCAATGGACCTGAGTGCTTCGAATTACGCAGAAGTTAATTTCTGGTTAAGAAGCGGTTCTGATAACTACAGTGAATGGCCTTCAAGCAGTGATGATCTCCGCCTGGATGTTTTGCTGGATAATGGCAGCTGGCAGGCTTTGCAGTTATGGGAAGGTGGCGGCTCGTCAGGAGGGGATACCTACAACGTTTATGCCAGAATTCCTGTTGCAGGCTTACACAGTAATTTCCGTTTTCGTTTTTACCAGGCTGACGGCTCAGGAAGCTCTTTTACCCGTCGGGACTTCTGGCATATTGATGATCTGAAAGTAACCGACTTTGAAGTCGGTACGACTCGTTACCCTCTTTTCTCCGATGATTTTGAGCGTAATCTCTTAATGACACCACCTCCGGGGGAGACTCTGCCCGATTGGTACGTCACTATTTTCGATGGAAATTTCACATCTCAAATCAGTAATCACACGGCAGAAACGGGCACTCGTAGTATGTACACCTGTTGCGGTGAGCGGACAACGACGACCCGAAGTATCGACCTGTCGGGCGAAACCTTTGTCGAAATGGAGTATTGGATTCGCTACGGCGATGATAACTTCAGTGGTACGGATGCAATCACGCCAGGGAATTACGACAGTGAAGACCCGTCAGCGGCTGAATTGTATGTGCAGATTTATTTACCTGATGGCACGTGGCGTACGATCGATTTCCATGATCCGTCGGCATCCAATTCTGGGGAAATTTATCGGTATGAGGCGCGGGTTCCTGATGATGCTTTACACAGTAATTTCAGGCTCAGATTTTATCAGGCAGACGGCACGACCTCTTTGTTTCGACGCTATGATTTTTATCATATTGATAATGTCTACGTAGGTACACGCGACGATACCTCATCGGCGGTTCATCACTTCCGCTTATCTTACAATTCGGCCGCCCTGACCTGTAATCCGCAGGACGTAACAATTCAGGTATGTGAGGACGCCTCCTGTTCGGGTCTTTATACAGACCCCGTCGATATCGTCTTATCCCCGACAGGGTGGGTTGGTGGAAATGCCGTCACGATAACGGGGGGGAGTGGCGTTGCTTCACTGGCCCGTACCACAGCTGGAACCGTTGATCTGGATGTCGTTTCTTCAATCCCGTTGATGACAGGCTCCAATAATCGTTGCTCTATTGATGGCGGCCCCTATACGCCGTCTTGTTCTCTGACCTTTGCTGACTCGGGTTTTCTGGTCGACGTACCGGATATTATTGCGGGTAAGGGCACGGCTGCAGCGACGATACAGGCAGTACGTAAAAGTGATAACGCACCACAATGCGTACCTGCCTTTGCCAACGTCACTAAAAATGTGGACTTCTGGACCAGCTACGATATTCCGGCCTCGGGCTCGATGGTGACAAGTATGGGCGGCGTAGCGATATCAGGAAATAATCTATTGCCGACAACGCTGTCGCTGAATTTCGATAGTAATGGTGAGGCGGTATTGCCTTCATTGAATTATTACGATGCCGGCCAGAAGTCACTCTACGCCCGCTACGTAGGCACGGGTGCTGATCTCGGTCTGATTATGGAAGGAAGCGACCCTTATATTGCACGCCCAGCCGGGTTGTGCGTGGATACGGGCAGTAGTTGCACATCAGGGGCAGCAACGTGTGGAGTCTTTGGCACCGCGGGAGCTCCTTTCCCCGTTAGTATCACTGCGGTTGCATGGGAGTCAGATTCAGATAGTGATTTCTGTAGCGACAACAGCGGGACGCCAAATTACAACTCCGGTGGCAATATTACGCTGAGTTCCAACCTCTTGGCGCCTATTCCAGGTAACCCCGGTGTTACAGAACCGACGGAGTATAATCATTTATCGTCTAATGGAACTGGCGGCGAGAATGTCGTTTCGATGACGCAAAGTGAGGTGGGCGTTTTCACCTTCAGTGCGACTCCACCTCTTTACCTGGGCGCGGCCTTAGGGTCGACATCAAGCACAACACCAGTGACTTATACCAGTCAGCCAACCGGCCGCTTCATACCCGATCACTTCGAAGTCTCGGCCAGTGATGTCGGTGAGTTTTCTCCTGCCTGTCCGACGGGAAATACCTATACCGGTCAGTTATTCGACTGGTTAATTGCTCCTACAATCGCTATTACTGCGTTTAATGGGGCGAGCCCTAAGGCAGTGACTGAGAATTATACTCACGACGATTTCCGTCGCCTGGCAGCGGCAAACGTCGCAGATAATATTACCTATCCCACAGAGGACAACGCGACGGATGGTAACGATGGCAGCCGGATGCAGCTCTCTGGAGTGCCTGACACACAGTTTAATGACGGATCAATAAGTGTCTCGGGAGCAGGGCAAATGGAATATGTATTCTCGGCAGCGGATAGCCTCGCCTATTTGCGCAACAGCGCTGCTGAAATAAATACATTCAGTCCTGACCTGGTCTTTGAAATTGGCTCGGCTATCTCTGATGGTGAGGCGAATGTAAACAACACGGTCAACTTCACACCCGATGGAAGCTCTGTTGATGTCCGCTTCGGCAGGATGATAGTTGAAGACAGTTACGGCCCTGAAAACAGTAATCTGACGTTGCCCATGTCTATGGAATATTTCGCTGATGGTGAATACGTCCTTAATACCTTTGATTCATGTTCGACCTGGAACAGCGCTAACGCCAGTGTGGATAGCTTAAGCTCGATCCTGCCGGGGTCAGGGGCAGTGTCTTCGGGCACGACGGGTAGCAATGGTCTGGAATTAGCAGCGCCCACCACGGTAGCAGGGACTCCTGACACAGGTGATGCCACCGTGACCTACGATGCACCCTTCTGGCTGGAGGGTGATTTTAATGGTGATGGCAACTTCAACAACGATCCATCCGCAACGTCGACTTTCAGCGTTTATCGTGGTCACGAGCGGGTTATCTACAAAAAAGAGTTGAGATAAATGCGCCTACGTAAAAAACAGGTTCGCGTGCGGCCCAGAGTCTGGGCCATTTCAGCACTGTTTTATCTGTGCGCTTCAACTGTGGCTGCCCTTCCGGTGCTGTTTAATTTGCTCAACAGTGCCGTTGTCGGTGTAGACTGGATTGCCAGTAATACTTCCCGGGTGGTGATTAATTCACTGGGCGAACTCAATCTTCGTAACGGTTATGTCGAAGTCGAGTCACGGGCATTTGATTTCTCTGAAGCAGACTCTGTTGATATAAGTTTCGATGTCTACGTGCCATTCAGCCTCGGATTTGGACTTATCGGTAGGGCACCTAACCCGGGAGAAGACTTAGTTGTTCAGTACCGGCGCAGTAACGGCGGCTGGCAGACTCTGACGACCTTTGTTGCAGACTATGGCTTTCTTGGGTTGCTCTCGATAGGAGATAGCTATTCCTATTCCGCCTCGTTGCCTGCAGATGCTTACCACGATAATTTTCAGTTACGTTATGTCATGACCGGCGGAGGGATCAGTTTCTTCGATCTTCTCGGTGATAACTGGTATGTCAGTGATATTGAGATCACTGCGGATCTGCCACCGGCTGGCCCGGATCATTTCCGGTTATCCTATGAGTCTGACGCTTTAACCTGCAAGCCCCAGACGGTTGATATTCTGGCATGCGCAGACAGCACTTGCTCCAGTCTGTACACCGACGATGTGAATATAACCTTGTTGCCAGCGGGGTGGGTCGGCGGCAATACGCGAACTCTGTCGGGCGGTAGCGGTAGCTTTGAGCTTAGCCAGACTGTCCCTGGTACAGCGATTGTTGGAGTGTCATCATCTTCGCCCGCAAAAGTCGGGGGCAGTAATCTCTGCTCGGTGGACGGCGGCAGCGTATCTGTGACGTGTAACCTGGCGTTTGCCGATGCGGGTTTTGTAGTCAGTGTTCCTGATTTTATATCCGCGAAAGGACCCGCTTCGGCGACTATACAGGCAGTCAGAAAGAGTGATAACTCACCTGAGTGTGTGCCGGCTTTCGCAAACGTATCGAAGGATGTGGATTTATATTCCCGTTACGACGCGCCTGCTTCTGGCAGTAAAGCTGTGCAAGTCGCAGGCGTTGATGTGTCCACTTCACCTGTAAGCCCAACAAGCCTCTCTCTTGCCTTTGATGCTTCCGGCACCGCCTCGCTGACGTCCTTTAACTACGACGACGCCGGGCAGAAAACACTGTTTGCCAGTTATACCGGAAGTGGTGCTGATGCTGGACTGATCCTGAATGGACAAACCAGCTTTGTAGCGCGCCCAGCGGGGCTGTGTATTGATCCAGCTAATGTCTGTAACGAGCCTTATGAAGACTGCCCAGTGTTTGCGCTCGCAGGTGCGGCATTCCCGGTTAATATTCGTGCGGTCGCCTGGGAAGCAGATAGCGACAGTGATTTCTGTTTGGATAACATCACGACACCAAATTACAGCTCAGGATCGCCGATTACTTTGTCTTCAACCGTTGTCGCACCAGCCGCCGGACAAAATGGCACACTGGAACCCGCTGAATATATTCACCCAGCGAGCGTCAGCGGCGTTTCTAGTATTAATCTTACGCAAGGAGAAAGCGGTGTATTTACTCTAAATGCAACGCCGCCTTTGTATTTTGGCGCAGCGCTCGGCACCTTGTCTGATACCAATTTAGCCACCTTCTCAAGTGCGCCGCTGGGGCGGTTTGTTCCCGCGTATTTTGAGGTGAGTGTGGCAGACTCTGGCGTATTTTCTGGCGCTTGTAGTACTGGAAATAGCTACACCGGGCAATCTTTCTCATGGCTGGTGGCACCGGCAATCATTGTTTCTGCCTACAACGCATCAGCCGATGCTGAGATTACTCAGAATTATACTGACACTGCTTTTATGCGTTTATCGGCCGGTGACGTATTTAACGGAGTTTCATTCCCGTTAGTCGACCAGAGTGTTGTGGGCAACGATGGCCTGGCGCTCTCTTTGGCTGGTTCTCCTACTACTGATTATCAGGCTGGCTCATTAACGGTAAGTAGCCCTGGGGTGATGGAGTATGTCTTTTCACCACTAGATAACATCGCCTATGTGCGTGATTTAAATGCTGAAATAAATCCTTTTTCTCCGGAGCTGCAATTTACGCTTACCGGTGTTACCGACGGCGAGGTAACCCAGTCTGCCAGTGTCGACTTTACACCTGATGGTAGTGGGGTGAGTGTGCGCTTTGGCCGTATGCGTTTACAGGATACCTTTGGTGCCGAAACCCACGATCTGACCGCAAGGCTGATCACAGAATATTTCCAGGGCGGCAGGTATGTACAGAATACTGACGATGACTGTACCGTCTGGGACAGTGCCAATGCTTCTGTCGATGGTATCAGTCAGATTACGGCCACCTCAGGTCAGTTAACCGGGGGGAGCAGTGGTAATGCGGGAATTACCTTGCTCGCCCCAACACTGGTACCCGGCACACCGGATACAGGTGATGCGTCTCTGAGCTACACTGCCCCGCAGTGGTTACGAGGCGATTACGATGGAGATGGTAGTTTTGAATCGCCCTCATCAACCGTCAGCTTCGGTGTCTTCCGTGGGCATGAACGCATTTTATATCGCAGGGAAGTCCGGGAGTAATAGGCTCCCGGTTGTTTTGTCGCGGTCAGCTGAAATAGTCAGTCATCGCCATGATCATCGTCATGATGATCTTCGGTGTCCATCTGCAGCTCTTTGATCTTTCTTGTCAGGGTGTTCCGGCCCCATCCCAGCAGGTTTGCGGCATCGCGACGACGACCCGCGGTATGCTTAAGTGCGGTCTCAATCATAATACGTTCAAAGATAGGAACTGCGGTATCAAGCAGATCCGTCATGCCCGAGGCCAGCTGTTGATCAGCCCAGAAACGCAGATTCTGTTCCCAGTTACCTGAGGTCTGAATATCACTTTTCTGTTCCAGAAGCTCAGGTGGCAGATCTTTTACCAGCACTTCGCGACCAGATGCCATCACAGTGATCCAGCGACAGGTATTCTCGAGTTGGCGGACGTTACCCGGCCAGTCCAGGGTAGACAAAAACTCTTCGGTTTCTGGTCGCAGCGACTTAGTCTCTACTTCAAGCTCTTCGGCTGCGCGTTGCAGGAAGTGCGTCAGAAGTTTCGGAATATCTTCACGACGATCGGCGAGACGAGGCAGGTGGATACGGATAACGTTAAGACGATGGAATAAATCTTCGCGGAATTTCCCGTCTTTTACCAAACCTTCAAGGTCCTGGTGCGTTGCAGCAATAATGCGCACATTCACCTTGACCGGTGTCGTACCACCTACGCGGTAAAACTCACCATCAGCCAGTACACGAAGCAGTCGTGTCTGGGTGTCAGCCGGCATATCACCGATTTCGTCGAGGAATAAGGTGCCACCGTTAGCTTGTTCAAAACGTCCACGACGTTGGCCGCCAGCGCCGGTGAAAGAGCCTTTTTCATGGCCAAAAAGCTCTGATTCAATCAGATCTTTGGGAATTGCAGCCATGTTCAGAGCAATGAAAGGCTCAGGAGCACGAGGGCTATGCTTATGAAGTGCATGAGCGACGAGTTCTTTACCCGTGCCTGATTCACCGTTAATTAAAACAGTAATATTCGATTGCGAGAGACGACCAATGGCGCGGAAAACTTCCTGCATTGCGGGCGCTTCACCGATGATCTCCTGCGTTGGCATCTCAGGTTCAACCGATGGTGCCTGTGCTGAAATTTCAGAGAAGTGATCTATGGCACGTTGAATCAGGCTGACCGCTTCGTCGACATCGAAAGGCTTTGGCAGATATTCGAAGGCACCACTCTGGTACGAGCTGACCGCGCTCTCAAGGTCAGAGTGCGCTGTCATAATGATGACTGGTAAATCAGGATGTGCCTCGTTTGCGTGCTTCAACAGCGTGAGACCATCCATACCCGGCATGCGGATATCCGTAATAATGGCGCTGGGATGCTCTTTTTTCAGTTGATTGAGTGCAGGTTCAGCCTGCTCAAATACTTTGGTATCAATCCCCGCCTGTTGCAGTGCTTTTTCTAAAACCCAGCGGATGGATTTATCGTCATCAATGATCCAGACAGTGCTCATAGTGGTTCCAAAGGCAGATAAATTGAGAATGTGGTGCGTCCGGGCTCGGATTCAAATTCAATGATGCCGTCGCACTGATTAATAATTGATTGTGAGATTGAAAGGCCAAGACCTGTTCCTTCCGGGCGACCCGTGACCATAGGGTAGAAGAGGCTTTCCTGAATCTCTTCGGGGATGCCCGGGCCGTTATCGGTTATATCGACACGTACAACCAGTCGGTGACGATGATGGCCAATCGTAAACTGGCGCATCGATCGGGTTTTCATTGTTAGTGATGGTGGTCGCTCCGGGTTTGGATTTTCCATCATCGCCTGCATCGCGTTGCGGCAGATATTCAGCAGGGCCTGAACCATCTGACCGCGATCCGCTTCCATTTCAGGAATAGACGGGTCGTAATCACGGACGACTTCAATCTGATGTTCAGATTCAACGTCGACGAGCTGGCATACCCTCTCAAGAACTTCGTGAATATTAATTTGTTCGGTCTGAGGCAGAGTACGGGGGCCGAGCATCCGGTCCACGAGGTCACGAAGACGGTCTGCCTCTTCGATAATAATATTGGTGTACTCGGCCAGATCGGCCGTTGGTAATTCACGCTCAAGTAGCTGGGCTGCGCCGCGAATCCCACCGAGTGGGTTCTTAATCTCGTGGGCCAGGCCGCGCACCAGGTTACGTGTTGTTTCCTGCTTGGCGATCAGTTGCTCTTCGCGGCTGATGCGCATCAGGCGGTCACGCCCTTGCAGTTCAACCAGCAGGCAGGGCAGTCGCGTTTCAGGGTGTGATAACGGACTTACGCTATAGTCCAGAGTCGCCTGCTGTTGGTTATGAAGCTCAATCGTCGCTTCACGTTTGGTGTAAGAGTGCCCATTGATCAGAGCATCACGAAAGGCCTGTGTCGCTTCATCAGACTCTCTGGCGAGCATGGTGAATTCAACGCCTCTTCCACGCTGGCCACTGACTTCAAGCAGGGCTTCGGCAGCGGGGTTCATGAAAATAATACTCAGATCAGCGTCCAGCAGAACAACCCCGGTATTCAGGTGTTCCATCAGGCGTTGATTGAGGTGTGGGCTGGCGAGCATAGCTATCTCCGTTTGCACTCAGTTCAGCAATAATTGAGCCAGAAGTGAGTTTTGCACATAAATGGCGCGGAGTCGCTTCTGATGTGCTGCGTGAGTGTTCAAATGAAGAAAAACAGCCCCTTGATTGCACCAAATGTGGGCGCGCAATGGTTTGTGTGAGTTGTTTTGGTGCCCTGTTTCAGTGCTCTGGACCGTATAGAAGGCTTTTTAGCCTTCATCTGATTTTGGCCTGGCTCTGAAAGTAGCCCTTGATGGGTGAGGTTTAACGAGCCAGGGAAGACGCCCGTTTCACATGAAGAGTAATCGACTGGCTGCTGATGCGCACGTCGCCGTCAGGACCTCTGACTTCCATATGCAGTCGATGTTCGCCGCGGTCCAGATTATCGAGCTGGAAGCTTGTCTGGCTACCGCGGGCAATCTCAATGCCGCCGTCCATCAGTACGATCGTATCTTTCTTTTGCAGCGCTGGTGTCAGAACGCCCGAAATGCGGACATCGCCATTCACTCCAATGGGCAGGGTAGTGCCGTCAGCCGGAGAGATAATACTCAGGCTGGTGTACACCGGCGTGACGGGCTCATCGCTTGATTCTTCAGAAGGGCGCTCGGGCTTAGGAACATTAAACGCCGGCATGGATGGAAGTTCCTGAACCACATGGGTCTCTGAACCTGCACTCTTGCGATCGCTGAATACCGGGTTGCCGTCAGCATCCCTTGTGATGTACACCTTTGTCTGAGCAACTGCGGGCAGCGCACAGGTGACCGTAACAGCCGCAGTAGCCAGAAGCGTGATGAAGGTGGTCATTGAGTGTCGCATATCCATATCTCCGGAGTGCTTTGGGCACGTATTTGAACTGAGTATAGAACGCGCTATCCTGCGCCGGCAAACTGCAGCGGTATTTCAGTGGGAGTTTTCAATGATTGGCTTGATACAAAGGGTGTCTGAGGCGAGTGTTCGTGTCGACGGCGAGGTGATTGGCAGTGCCGGGCGCGGTTTACTGGTATTGCTTGGGGTTCAGAAGGAAGACGACAAAGAGAAGGCTGACCGCCTGTTAGATAAAATCCTGCGCTACCGGGTCTTCCCGGATGATGAGGGGCGCATGAACCGTAGCATCAGCGATATTGATGGTGATCTTCTGGTTGTTTCTCAGTTTACTCTGGCGGCAGATACCCGAAAGGGCACACGCCCCGGATTTTCGGGGGCGGCGGCACCGGACGACGCCAGCGCCTTGTATGAGTACTTCTGCAGCCGTGCCAGTGAGAAGGTAACTACGGGGACCGGACGGTTTGGCGCCGATATGAAGGTCTCTCTGGTAAATGATGGCCCTGTCACCTTCTGGTTGGAAGTCTGAGGTCCGGCCTCACGCTTATTGATATTGATCAAGTATCATTACACCGGTCATCTGCTATGCTTCGCGGCTATTCTGCCGCCACGTATGCAGACTGGCCCCATTTAAAATAACCAAATACTGAAGGAAATCCGTCATGTACATGGCTCTGAAGCACTCTCATATTGGATTTGTCTACTTATCATTTATTCTCTTCGTCGTCCGCTTTGTGCTGGCTAATTACAAGCCACTGCTGAACAGCAATAAAGCCTTGAACATTGCTACGCATGGCATCAATGCTCTGCTCCTGATTACCGCCGGTGCGCTTTGCGTAACCCTCAGCCAATATCCGTTCGAAGCAGCATGGGTAACCGCCAAATTACTTGGTCTGATCGCTTACGTTGTGCTGGGTGTGATCGCAATTAAGAAAGTAAATGTGAAAGCGTTTGTTCTGGCGCTGGTGGTATTTGTTTATATTTTTGGCGTGGCAAAAGCACACAGTGCGCTTTCGTGGGTGGGTATTCTTATCGCCTGATCTGCGATTATCCTCGCAATAAAAAAGGCAGCCGTGGCTGCCTTTTTTGTCACTGTTCCAGATATCAGACAGTGAAGTTCGATACGCTCTTACGCATATCCGATGTGTTCTGTTCCAGCGTATTCACCGAGTCGACCAGCTGGCGCGTGCTTGCCTGGTTTTCCTGGCTCATGTGTCTGGCTTCAGTCAGGTTCTGGTTGATGTTATTGATCACAGACGTCTGCTCCTCAATGGCCGAGGCTACCTGCAGTACCTGATCTTTAATACGCACCAGTGCGCCCGATACTTCACCAATGTTCGATTCTGAAGCTCTCGCAGTTTCAACAGAGCGCTCAGCGGTCTCTTCGCCGCCCTGCATACTGTTGACTGCGCGGTTCACACCGCTCTGAAGTTTATCGATCATGCTGTTGATGTCTTCAGTCGCCTGCTGGGTCTTGCTGGCCAGACTCCGGACTTCATCAGCAACCACCGCAAAACCACGACCTTGCTCACCCGCGCGGGCTGCCTCAATAGCAGCGTTGAGAGCCAGCAAGTTCGTTTGTTCAGCAATGCCTTTAATGACATCAAGCAGTGAGGCGATCCCTGTGGTTTCCTGTTCCAGTTCGCGGATAACGCCGGCGGATTCACTGACGCTGCTGGCGAGGGCGGCAATATCAGTAACCGCACTGCGGAATTGTTCGGCGATTTCACGGACGTGTTTCTCAGCGTTGGTCGCTTCTTCGGCGACACGGGTCGATGACTGGCTGACCTCGCCAATGGCTTGTTCCATTTCACGGTTAGCGTGAGTCACATGTTCAAGCTCAGCAACAAACTGAGCCGTGGTTTCCTGACTTTTCTGAGCACCTTGTTCGAGCTGCTCTGTGGTTCCGCGTACCTGGGTCGATACTGTCTGCACGTTGGTGACCAGGCTTTGCATTCCCTCAAGGAATTTATTGAAGGTCTTCGCCATTTCACCAATTTCGTCGTTACTTTCAACCGTGAGCCGACGGGTCAGATCGCCTTCGCCTCGGGCAAGCTTATCCAGCGCTGAGGTGGTTCGTTTTATTGGACGAGTGAGTAGTGGCGGCAGGAATACGATAACAGCAACGATAATCGCGACCGAGAGAAGCGTGAGAATCAGTAGGTTCCGGCGAGCGGCCTCATTCAAGGATACGCCTTCAGCATGCAGTGACGCCGCAGATTCAGCCAGGTTTTCACCAACGGTATCCAGAATATCACGGGTGGCCTCAAATTCTTTTTCCAGCGCGCCTGTACTGAGTGCCTCTGCCTGTTCATACGAAATTCGCCCCGAGGTAACGTCCTCTACCATTTTTTCTGATTTAGGACGCCACTTCGCGAAGGCGGCAAGAAACGCTTCGGCCTGAACCCGCGTTTTGTCATTCACTTGCATGTCGATGACAGCATTGAGGCGATCATAGACCTGGTCCAGGTTCTCTTTATGAGACGCCTTGAGGCCTTCGTAGTTTCCGCCTAATGCCAGAGTGCGCTCGGCGATCTGAGCCTGATACAGGTCGCGGTCAGCGTTAAGTACCTTATCCAGAGCTGGGGTATAGGTACCGTTAATCAGCTCAGATGTGGTGGTTACTCCGCTCAGAGTATTTAGTTGCAGCACACTGAGGATGACCAGAAGAACCCCAATGACGGCCAGAGGTATACGTAACTTCAGTGTGAGGCTCAGATCGCGCCAATTCATACGTTTCTCCACGAAACAGGGACTATCCATTGAGGATAGTTCAAGTCGGGCCAGCCGCCAGAGAATTATGTAACCGGCTTACCCGCTGAGTGCCGTGTTCATGCGGGTAGGCTGAGAATGTCCCGGCTATTATTGACGCGGAACCAACCGGCAATGCTGTAACGATGATTCTTTGCGGGCAGCACTTCATGTGGAAATTCTTCAGACAGAAAAATCACCAGACGATTTAACACGGGCTGAACCCTGGTTATTAGCTGATCCTCAGCATCATAAATAGCGAGTTCACCGCCGTCCCCGGGTTGCCAGTTCTCGTTGAGATAAAACACAGTACTCAGTACACGGTTTGACTGCCCTTTGAACGCGTCGTAATGCTTTCTATAACCCGCGCCTGGTGGATAGTGAGCAAAGTGACTCTCGTACTCAAACAGCCCGAGCAGCAGCTCTCGATTAGCGTAGCCACGCAGATGCTCCATAGCCGTGAGCCAAGCTGTTTCTGACGCTTCGGATCTGTCCAGCCAGTGAATCGAATCCTGACGGATGCTGCGCGCAATTGTGTGATCGTCACGCCGTCCGATGCCTGCCTGCTTGAGGTCCCCGATTCTCTTTATCTCAGCAACCCGTTGCTGCAATGCGTTTGCAAGTGCAGCGGGGAGGGCGTCGTCGATGACAACATAACCATCGCTGCGAAGTGCATCCATGATGGTGTTCAGCAGAGGAAGGCAACGAGCAGGCACAGCACTGTTAATAACGGCGTTCACGGGCGGGTATCCAAATAAGCGAGGCGCGTTTATACCCGCCGGAAATCACGGCGTACAACGAGAAAACTTTGTCGTAACGATCAGTGAGTCAGCTACTGAAAAGCGTATAGGCCGCCAGACTGAGGAATACGACAGCAGTGAGGCGACGCGCCAGGTCTAACGGTAATCGGTCCATTAACCACTGCCCCCAGATTACTACTGGTGCATTCGCGATTAACATGCCCAGCGTGGTGCCCGCGGTAACCCAGAAAAAACTTTGAAATTCAGCGGCGAGAATCACCGTAGCTATCTGAGTTTTATCCCCGACTTCGGCAATAAAGAACAGCAGCGTGGTGGCGATAAAGGCACCGTATTTAGCGAAGTTATCGTCGTCGTCATCTTCTTTATCCGGAATCAGCACCCACAGTGCCATCAAAGCAAAGGATCCGGCCAGAACATAGTTGGCGACTCTACCTGACAGCCAGCTGTCCATATTTTCGCCAAGCCAGATACCTCCCCAACTAGAGAGCCCATGATTCAGCAGTGTGGCAAGGAGAATGCCGCCAATGATCGCCCACTTGTTGCGAAAACGGGCTACGAGTAGCAGGGACAATAGCTGGGTCTTATCGCCGACTTCAGCGATGGCAACAGCGACGGTAGAGGCAAGAAATGGCGAGGCGCTAAAGGTTGTAATATCAAACATAAAAAATTTTCCGGGCGATGATGAGCACAAGATAACGCCACAGCATCGCCCAGCGACTGTGTCGTTATCTCAGGTCTCATCAATCCCGATGACGGGACGTCTGCACCATGAGCTTGAGGCTCAATTATGTTGATACAGACACCAGAATCAGCAGCCAGAATGGCCGTGACGGCAGATTACTCCCCTAAGAGAGCGCTCATAGTAACATTTTCTTATCTGCACGATAAATAAATCTCGTTTTACCTCGAACGGCACAGGTGCAACTATCTGCGCACCTTAACCATACCAACCAGTACCTACAGAGGCGGACTGCCGTGTTATCTCAATCATTTCGTGATCTTCTGACCATCCTTGCGCGTGCGCCGTCTGTGGTAGGGGCAGAGCATTCGTTTTTCCGGGTATTGCAGCGAGCGCTGGAAGAACGCGGAGCAGACGTTAAATGGTACGAAGGCGTATTGGTGGCGCAGGGTAAGCGCCCGCATTCACTGATGCTGTCGGCCCACATCGACCGTCATGGCCTGATCTGTACCGGCCCGAACGAGTTTCAGTACGCGGCCTTTGTGTCAGGCGGTCGCTCTGACCTGCTGGGTAATTCTGTTTCTGAAGAACTGATGCAGCTGATTGTTGATCGCATGGGTGACGAGAAGGTCTATGCCTACGAGCCCTGGTCGGGCATGTACCGCGGCCGGGGCAGCATTCGCCAGACGTACGTGTGTCCGCACCGCAATAACCTGATCTTCGAACTTGAAGGTCTGGAGCATGTGGTTGCTGGTACGCCGGTCGCGTTCCAGGATGACCTGCGCATTACCGATGACAGTGTGACTGGGCAGATGGATAACGTCCTTACGGCGGCCATTCTGGTGTACCTGTTTGAACTGGGATTTGAAGGCACCGCCTTCTTTACCGCGCAGGAAGAGGCCGGTCGTAGCTGGCGATATCTGTTGGAATGGTTCCGTCGCTTTGGTGGTTCAACCAACCAGCTGGTGGTGGTCGACACCAGCCCGTTTCCGGATGTGCCCACTGCGCGTGAGCACACACTGACGCTGCGTCACCGGGATGCTAACGCGCCCTTCAATGAAGAGCTGACTCAGCAACTTGCCGACACCTGTGAGCGCATGGGTATCAGCTACCAGTTTAAAGACAGCTACATTCAGGCGCAGAACGCAGCACTGGAAGCGCAGGGCGAATCGCCGAAGTCTCTGGGTTCGACAGAAATGGGCCGCATTATTTCGGCATCTGGCGGCCTGGTAGACGGTACGACTCTGCAGATACCAACAACCGGGTATCACACCATGGATGAGAGCGCGTCTGTGGTAGCCTGTGAGGCCTTTATTGATGTGCTGTGTGATCTGGCTGGCATCCAGCCTGACGAGTGATACCGAATGACAGTAGGTACCTGTGAGAGACTATGAGTAAATTACCAACGCCTGATCTTAACGATCAGGCAGATAATTGCCTGCTGATTGCCCGGGGTGATGAAGTATCGCCGCACTGGCTGGTGTACGAAGTGCATCGGGATTTTCTGTCGGCGCCGCGCACCTTTGCGGTGTTCCGGTTATGGTCGGAGTACGACTTTGACTGGCTGGGCGATGAGTTTACCGAAGGTCTGACCTGCCTGAGCAGCTCAGATCAGCATTGGCGTATCAGCCTTCCGCGACTGCGTTTCGAATGCTGGGGGGAGCTGGAGTTTGTGCAGACCTGTTATGGCGCGGCCTCTGCGTCGGAAGCGTTAGTACGGGCGTTGACTCCGGATTAATCTTCTTCCTGCGGGTCGTTTTCCGGCTTGTCTTCTTCGACTTTATTTTCTTCGGTTTTGTTTTCTTCGTAGGCAGCATCGGTGGCCTGAAGGTCATCGATGCGCTCGCGCAGTTCCTCAATCTGGCCGGCAGGGCGGATGATATGAAATCCGTAATGCGTCTTCACCGGGCCAATCCATGGGCTGCTGCCATCGTATTCCTGCATGGCCTGAATCATTTCTTCCGGGAGATCATCCACATCGTGATTTCCGGCAAACCCCTTGTTTGAACCCGATGGGCACGCCGAATGCTCAGCGGCCAGATCTTCAAAGCGAGCGCCCAGTGTCAGCTCTTTCAGAATGTCGTCGGCCAGCAACGGGCTTTTAAGAAGAATATGGTTCAGCGGAATGATGGTCACTGGAAGCCTCCGGAATTTAAATCGTTGGCTTCCAGTATAGACGTTATCTGAATAACGTTAGCGAGGCAGGCTGCTTTGTATAAGCCCGGCTATTTCAGTCGTTTTATTTCGGTAGCCGATGCAGAGCCAGTAGTTGCCCAGAAATAATCGACAGAATACAGAAGCTCAGAAACCACCAGAAACCATCGAGCAGCGTCGCCTGCATTTCAGCGGTCGCTTTAGCGGTTAAAAATGCCACCAGAATACCGACCACAAACACATCGACCATCGACCACTTGCTGATCGCGGCGACAATGCGCCAGCGCAGATCGCTGGGCCACAGCCAGGTGAACAGAATAGTCAGGCCTTTCAGTACCGGGATAACCACACTGAAAGTCACAATCAGAAACGCCACCAGAGCATAACCCTGTTCATTCAGAGACGTCACTGTCTCCCAGATGGAACGGGTTTCGTTGAACAGTTCTGCCTTGAGGCCAAACATATTCACGCTGGCCTTAATCGTCATGATGGGCTCGGTAACCCCAGGCCAGAGCACCACATAGCTGGCAATGGCAAGCAGCAGGCCCAAGCGCTGTGCCCAGGTCGCTTGTTGCAGGCTATTGACCAGACGGTTCATGCCTTCGCCTTCAGCGGAAACTGATCGAAGGTGATGTTATCGGTGCCTTCGCGCAGAACGCGACGCAGGTTGTGGTGGTTATCCACGTCAGGCGTGGCCAGCACATCACGGTAGTGTTCGCCGAACAGGCGCAGAGTGGTTTCTTTATCGAGTTCCAGCAACTGGCTCAGAGCAAAAACCTTAGCGCTGCCCTGATTCTGGTCTGCGCTGTTGATTACGCCACCGTTATTAAACGCCGTCGGCGTGAAATCGTACCAGCCTTCGATAAACGCCAGTGTCGACGCAAACATATGCTCATCGGTGGTCAGAGAATCAAGAAATTCAGACTTGGCTTTGGCGAAATCGGTCATGAGCGTCCTCAAAATATAGGCTTATAAAAGTAAGAATAAATACGAATTTACGAGAGGCGACAAATTATCAGAAATGCCGCAGGGCTGCTATGTCTGAACAGGCTAGTGTATGGGCACTCGTCGGGCGTGAGTAAAGCGCTTCTTCCAGTAATCGGAGGTCAGATACGAGACCATAACCCCGCGACTGCTCGACACATGCAGAAACTTATCCTGCTCAATGTAGATGCCGACATGTCGGGAGTTCACGCCCGTATCAAAAAATACCAGATCCCCGGAGCGCAACGAGTGTCGCGAGACCGGAACACCCTGGTTGGATTGTTGGCGTGTGCTGCGCGGCAGTTGGATATTAAATTCATCACGAAACGTCACGTACACCAGCCCTGAGCAATCAATCCCACGCTCTGATAAACCACCAAGGCGATGGGGCGTACCCTGCCATTGCTGGTATTCATCGTAGAGACGAGAGCGCACATCCGGATTATTGAACTGTGCGCTGCTTTGATTGCCCGGGCCAGGGAGTGCCTGAAAACCCGAGCAGCCTGCCAGTATTGTCGAGGCCAACAGCGCAGAGGCCATTAGCAGGCTTCTATAGAGTCTGGCACTCACGGATTAACGGCCGTACATACCCGTGATCGAGGTTTTCTCGATGGTGTTGGCGTTCACCATGTAGCCGATCAGAGCGGCGCTGGCGTCTTTGGGCAGGTCCAGCTTCTCAACAGACAGGGCGTGAACGGTGAAGATGTAGCGATGAGGGTCATCACCCACGGGCGGACATGCGCCACCGAAACCGTAAGTGCCAAAATCTGAGCGACCATGCACGGCGCCATCAGGCAGGTTTTCACCACCGGTCACGCCCGCATTGGTTGGCAGAGTCGTAACATCCGCCGGGATGTTATAAACAATCCAGTGCCACCAACCCGAGCCCGTCGGTGCATCCGGGTCATACACATTCACAACATAACTTTTGGTGCCCTCAGGGCCTGCGGTCCAGCTCAGGTCGGGAGAGATATTTTCCCCTTCACAGCCAAAGCCTTTAAACACCTGAGTATTCGCCAGGGTGCTGCCGTCGGCAAAGGTGTCACTTGAAACAGCAAAATCGTCAGCCAGAGCAGTACCTGACATCAGTGCCAGAGTGGTGCCCAGAAGGGTTGCGGTGCGACGCATAAAAGTCTCCTGTTGAGTTACAGATAAGCCGGTTTCTAACCTATCAGTCTTTTAATAATTTTTCATAAACTTCTTGCGGAGTGGTCGAGACGGTAATCAGCTCACTGATAAAACCAATGATCTGATCACCCCAGATATCGTTGTGCCCGTCCATCAGCGCTTCATCGACAATGATATTCATATAAGGGTTCCGGGCTGTGGTGCGCTGCTTACTGAACAGATCCACCGTGGTGTAGATATCCGGCTGCTTCGGATCATGCGCTGACCACTCGAAATACGCACGCTCCAGATCAAAGGTCGTGGGTGCGTTCTCTTTCGGCGGCTTTAAATAATGCGTGTGGTAAGGCTCGAAGTGGCCGATGGTATTTTTATCGGCGCTCCATTGTGGAATGGTTACCGGCTTATGATTCACCATGCCGGGTTTCGGGCACTCGTAGCGCTCCATATCACGGTGCCGCTCGGTCAGGGTTGAGAAAAACCGACCCGCCGGAAACGCCCATTTTGTTGCCAGGTCTGTCTCAGACGTCAACACGGCGAGCTTAGGCAGCTGACCGGGGAAATAACCCCGGCATCGTTCTTGTGATAATTCCAGCAACGACGAAAACCGCAATGCTTCAAATGCTGGGTTCATCAGAATCACCATGTCACCAAAGCCCTCTGCGTTGCCTCCAAAGTTTTTCCCCTTGCGCGAATTAATAAAGCGGTCGTTGAGGATTTTCTGCAAAGAGCTGTAGACCACGGCACCGCCGAAGCTGTGTCCTATGACGACAAGTCGGCTGGTGGACGGTGGCTCGCCATCTTTAAACGTGTTTCTTACGTTTACCAGCTCTTCTAAGCGGAGCAAGGCTTCGGTCACGCCTTTACGGCCGACCTCGTGGGCGGTGGCTTTCCGGTCCCAGAAGGTAGTGTGATTCACAAAAGGGATCGCCAGAGAATCGCCACGCCAACCAATATAAACGCCCAACACGGGTCTGCGGTCGCGATTATGCTGAGCGCTGGAAGCGGCCTCCTGTGCCGATACCGAGGCCAGCATGTCGCGGAACTCAGCCACATTGGTATCGCCGGGTTCGGCACTATGATGCCAGCCATGAATAAAGGTCAGCACGATGATATCCTGCATCCCAGCTAGCCTCAGATAGCGGTCGAGTACAGAATCCTGTTGTTCGCGGGCCCACAACTGGCCCTGATCATCGTATTCAATAAAGCCAAGGCGATATTCAGAGTCTGTGCCGGTTTCGCCAATCTGAAGCGCGTTCCCGGCACAGTCGCCTTCCTTCTTGAAGGTACACTCGTCCGAATAATTGCCACGGTAGATTCCGTTATGGCTGCAGGCAGAAAGGAGTAGGGTAGTAGTCAGCACACCTATAAAGGTGCGCATCTTATGGATCGTTCTTGATGTCATAGCGGCGTCCCTGCTGATCAGAAAATAAACTGAAAAACAGCTTACAATATTCTGAATCGCAGCAAACGCATGCTGGCCTGTTACTGGTTAACAATGCCAACGAATGGCGCTATGAGTCTATTCGTTCAGACGCAGCGGCTCGTATCAGGGGCCGATATTTGCCCATTGCTCGACACCTATGGCGTTCATCACTAGCTGAACGGATAAGGCCGCCAGAATCATCCCCATGATCTTCGTCAGCAGAGATGCACCACCACTGCCAATCACCGCAAGAATACGGTCTGAGAAAAACATCATCACCCAGGTAATGGCCAGCGTTGCTACGACAATAAGCCCCGTCATCAATTGCTGAGCAATCGGGTAGATCTGGTTATCGGTTAGCAGAATCACCGCAAGAATAGCGCCGGGGGTTGCCGTGGCTGGGATCGCAATCGGGAAAATGGCCACATTGTGGTCAGGCTCTTTGCCCGAGCTCTGGTCGTTTTCAGTAAAGATCATCTGCAAACCGAACAGGAAGAGGATAATGCCACCCCCCAACTGGAACGACAGCAAACTGATGCCCATGGCTGTCAGCAGTACCTGACCAATCACCAACGAACCAATCAGAACGCCGCCGGCATAAAGCACAGCGCGGGTCGCGGTTTTGCGACGCTGGGTAACAGACATGCCCGCAGTTAAGGCGGAAAATATGGCAAGCGTGCCAATAGGATCAATGGTTGCCCAAAGAATCAGGGCATCCTGTATGGCTTTATCAAACATGGGTGGTATCAAGCATAGTGGCGTCCCGGAACAGAACGCCGACTATAGCAGACCGCCTGTACCGCAGGGCAGACGGAGAAGTGCAAAGCTACGTCAGATCTTACAGGCACCGCCTTCGCAGCCATCGTCTTCCTGCTCCTGGTAGGACTCAGGATCGATCTCACCTAACTCCATATCATCCAGGAATGACAGCTCATCCCAGTCGGTGGATTCTTCGGCTTTCTTTGGCTCTGCTACGGGTTCGCTCATGATGGCCTCGCATAAAAACGTTGCTGTAAAACTCAGCCTAAAGAATGCCTGAATCACACCACAGGTCAAACACTGGCTTAAGATGGCACTCAGTGTTGCAGTGGTGGGAAAGGGGACTCAGTTTTTTAGCAAAACCGCTCTAACTTTGGACTCGTTCGAATACTGCTAGGTCTTTCTTGGCTTAGTGTATTTTTTTTGGCATTAGATACCTCGTCAGTTTGACTTTGGTGTCCGTTAAATCGGGGGAAGATCACGCCTCAAACAGGGGCGCGCTTTAGCGCGTCCCGTTCTGCTTTAAATTGTTAGATTTTCCGCTTCTATATATCGCTACAACCTCAGGATTCTGAGCATCCATGAACATAAAAGTTCTGCCATCTAATGCCTGTTTACCGAAGTCATCAAATACATTGGTTCCTAACCCTGTAATTATTACCTCATGAGTAGCCAATGCATCTCTGTATTTATTTCTGATTGTATCAATGTATTTTGATGTAAACTCTGTTAATACCACATTAAAAGCCGGATGATTATATCTAACTAGAATATTTCCGTCCTTCATGTTTAATGGATTCATATCAGGATGGTAGTTGTAAATTTTGGACAGGACCTCATTCGCAAATAGCTTCGCCTCATTGTCATCAAGTCCCTTGTTGATCACAACAACGGTACCGTTCTTATACTGAACTAGGTCTCTAGTATCATCCGTATAGAAAACCATCCGCTCGAGTTGTAACTCAACCGGAGCTGAAAAAGCTGGTTGCCAACTAGGTACCGGTGGAAACTGATCAGACTCTTCCGAAAACACCATTTCAGACAACCCAAGAAGAGCCATCAACTGTAAAATCATCTTCGACATGAATACTCTCATCTATCTAACGCCTAAGCTTTGCGGCGTGTCGGAGCGCCAGCGCAGGCGCGTCCGACAACAGCCACTGGTTAAGCTGCTTCGAAGTCCAAAGGATGGATTCCATCTAGGTTGACCGTGTTTCGGGCCACCCACAGATCGTACATATCCTGCATCGCCAACCAGCTTTCAGGTGTACGCCCGAGAACCTTGGATAGCCGAAGCGACATTTCCGGGCTAATACCACTATCCCCTTTGAGCAGCCGAGACAAAGTAGAAGGTGATACGCCCAGACTGGAAGCCAGCTGACGGGAACTGATACCGAAAGGCTCCAGGTACACCTCCCGAATGAACTCACCTGGATGCGGCGGATTATGCATAGTCATCAGTGATAGTCCTCATAATCAAGAATGTAGGCGTTGCCGTCCTGAAATTCGAACGTCATGCGCCAATTTCCGTTAACCCGAATCGACCACCGACCCTTGTCTTTCCCCTTCAATGGGTGAAGCCGAAAGCCTGGGATGTCCATGTCGTCCACCGACGTAGCAGTATCCAAAGCAGTCAACTGCATACGCAGTTTCTTGGCGTGATCCGGCTGGATGCCAGATATGTTGCCAGTCGAGTAGAACCGTTTCAGTCCTTTGTGACGGAATGATTTAATCATGAGGGAATAATAGCATGTTGCGCATCACGCAACAACCAAGCTTAACATCTATGGACACCCCTCATTGTGCAAGCGAAATCTGCCTTTGGTGTAGTGCAGCCATCTATTCGGATTCCAATTGGCCTAGGGCCAGATCCTTGATGAACTTCGCCAACCCGGTTCTTATCAGTTTATCGTTCCCGAAGAACGTAGTTAGGAACAGAGTTTCCGGATTGCGGTCCTACCTGTTAGACATCTGATTTCACTTACGCAACTACGGTGTCTTCATATCTTTTGTAACTCTGTTCCTTGCTCAGCAAAGCCCAGATCGTTCTTGCTAGTTTGTTCGCCAACGCCACGATGACTACATTGTGGTGACGACGCCTCATAAGATCTTCAAGCCAATCTACCGGAGCATTATTCCTGTTCATATGACGAATTACGGCTCTGGCACCATGGATCAGCATCTTACGAATATAAGCATCACCTCTCTTGCTGATGCCTTGTAAATTTTGCTTCCCGCCACTTGAATATTGTCTGGGGACCAGCCCCAACCAAGCTGCGAATTCTCGCCCTGATCGAAATTCTTTCGCATCACCGACGCTTGCTACTATCGCCGAAGCTGCCAACCGACCAACACCAGGAACTTCAATTAATCGTTTACAGCGTTCATCAGACTTATTTTGATCATTGATTTCCTTATCAAGATCACCGATCTCCGATTCAATATAATTTAACCGATCGATCATCCGAAGCATCAGGCGATTAAGTGTTGATGGCAAGTCATTTTCAACATCTCCATATGAATCTGACAACCATTGCCTCAACCGCTTCGGTCCTGCAGGAATCGCCACTCCAAATTCGGAAAAGGATGAGCGTATGCGATTAATTACTGCCGTCCGCTCCTTTATCAACCCTTCCCGCTCTCGATGCAAAAGCAGTACTGCTTGTTGCTCTGGACCTTTTATTGGCACAAACCTCATTGTTGGCCGATCAACCGCCTCACAGATTGCTTCTGCATCCGCAACGTCAGTTTTATTCGTTTTTACGTAAGGCTTCACAAATTGCGGCGGTATTAATTTCACATCATGGCCAAGCTGCTTTATTTCTCTAGCCCAGTAATGAGAACCGCCACAAGCTTCCATCCCGATTAAGCAACGAGGTAACTTACCCAGAAATGGTAACAACTGATTACGTCGAAGCTTTTTACGAATTAAGCATTTTCCTCTGCTATCACTGCCATGGATCTGAATCACCGATTTTGCCAGGTCGATTCCTATCACTGTTAGCCGTTCCATAAACCATCTCCCGCGAAGAAACTGAAGTTTCAGTGTAAGGGAGGGGTGTCCATTTCATTAGTTTATTTGTGAGCGTGCGCGTTTTGACGCTCCGCTTCCTTTCGATGTTTCGAGCATAACCCCCTGTCACCACTATGAAAAGTGCCTGAGGCGACGCCTTTTGCCAGTGTGAAAGTGAGCATGCGCGTTTACACGCCTTCATAGGCTTTACATTCCGCACACTATCACCCCTACAGAATTTGCAACTAACTGATTTCAATGGGGTGTTTCTTATTGATAGGTTTCATAGTGTGTATGCTCGTTTTGTTCTGATCTTGCAAATGAGCACTGAATTTACCGGTGTTGCCAAGAATACTGTTTATGTATACAGTATTTCGTCATGAGCATTTGCCCGTCGTTTGGGGCAGGAGTGACGTACCCATGAGTGAGCCTGGCCGTAAGGTATTGCATATCGACTGTGACTGCTTTTTCGCGGCGGTTGAGATGCGTGAGCAGCCGCATCTGCGTGATGTGCCGATTGCGATTGGTGGTGAATCTGACCGGCGCGGTGTTATCGCGACCTGTAATTATCCGGCTCGGGTATTTGGGGTTCGCTCGGCGATGGCGACGGCGACGGCGCGTCGTCTTTGCCCTGATCTGGTGTTGTTGCGTGGTCGTATGGAGCTGTACCGTGAGGTCTCTGCTCAGGTGATGAATATCCTGCGTGATTATTCACCCTTGCTTGAGCAGGTATCGGTTGATGAGGCGTATCTTGAGTTAGACCCGGATCAGCAGGCGAGTCAGGTAGCGGCTGAGATTCGTGAGCGCGTCAGGCACGAGTTAGGTATCAGTGTGTCGGTGGGCGGTGCACCGAATAAGTTTCTGGCGAAGGTCGCGAGTGACTGGAATAAGCCCGATGGCCAGAAGATGATTCCGCCTCAAGAAGTGGATGAATTCGTGAAGGCGTTACCTGTTGGCCGTATTCCCGGTATTGGCCCGGCGTTTCAGGCGCGCTTAAAGGTATTGGGTATCGAAACCTGCGACGACGCCCGAAGCTGGGATCTCAATGAACTGGTACGTCGTTTTGGCCGCTCAGGTGTCCATTTATATCAGCGTTGTCGGGGACAGGATAACCGACCGTTGAGTATGGATCGTGAGCGCAAGTCCGTCAGTGTCGAGCGTACCTATGCTCAGGATAAGACCCGCCATGAAGAGTGCGTGGCTGAGGTCTCGGCTCTATACGAGAAGTGGCAGGAGAGGGTAAGCCGAACCCCCTGGAAGCCAGAAGCGCTGGCGCCTTTCGTAAAAGTGAAGTTCGCTGATTTCACTCAGACCACCATGGCCGATATTCAGGAATCGGCGACGCCCGAGGGTTTTCAGCGGTTATTGCTTCAGGCTCTGAAACGGGAAGACAAGCCTGTACGCCTGTTAGGTATTGGTGGGCGCTTTCCTCAGATCAGTGAAAAGCAGCTGAATCTGTTCTGAGCTCTTATAACCCCCCCTGAGAGCTGGCTCTGCCCAACTGCGACAACCTGTCGCATTCTCAATCCCGGCACCATCTCTATAATTCGTCGCACTTGCAACCTACCGACAGGATGACACTGTGCGCCCCTTATTTACTGCTCCGACGTCTTTTTTTTCGACTGCGCTGATTGCTTCAGCCGTGCTCTCTTCTTCCGCGCTTTTGACCGCATGTGGTGGTGACAGCAGCTCGTCGACTGAAATTGTAGGCCCTCGTGAGATTGCCGCGACTATCCCGTTTGCGGCCGTGGTGGGCGATGCTGATGTTGTTTGCGGTGAAGATTATCTGAATGTGGGTAGCGATGCGTCGACCGTCAGTTTTGTTGATTTCCGTTTTTATGTTCACGATTTTAAGTTGGTGACAGACACAGGCGCTGAGATTGAACTGAGCCTTGATGATGTATCGACAACCGCTTCAGGTGAGAGTGATGCTTCTGAAACCAGTCCGTCACAGAACAGCCGGGTAGCTCAACTCGATTTTCGTGACACTCTCGGGTGCGAAGCAGAGGCCGATGTTAACCCGAACTTTAATGATGGTGTGCAAGTCACCGCAACAGTCGAAGAGGGCGTAACGGTCGCGGCCATTCGTTTCACCTTGGGGGTACCCTTTGATCTGAACCACAAGGATCAGGCAGCGGCCGATGAGCCTTTGCGTAATCCTGGGCGGGCATCTGGCGCGGGCTGGAACTGGCAGGGCGGATATAAGTTCACGGGCATTGATGTGGCTCCAGTCGGTGGTTGGACTGACCCGCAAGACGGCGAACGCACAGGCAATCGTTGGAATATGCACCTGGGTAGCACGGGTTGCCCAGTGTCGGTATCCGATCTGGAGTCGGGCACCGAGCCAGAAACCTGTGAAAATCCTAACCGCCCTGAAATCACGATTGAGCTTGGTGCTATTGATGTCGAGCAGGCTGAGATCGTGATCGATTACGCGGCGCTGGTGAGTGGCGTCAGTGTGGCACAGGACGAGGGTGGTGCACCGGGGTGTATGTCGGGCACGACCGACCCTGAGTGTGAGGCTGTATTCGCTAATCTGGGCTTGGGCCTGGATTTGGGAACGGGTGAAAATGCAGAGTCTGAACAATCGGTATTTTCCGTACGTGAGAAAGAATCCGCTGAGTGATCAGATCTGTGTTTGCTGTGTTCAGAATTAACGTGACCAGGTTATTCGCTCTTGTTTCAGCCGCTCTGTTTCTGAGTGGTTGCCAGACAGAGAGCCAGACATTCGTCGATGATGCCGGTGCGCGTGAATCGGCGTTTGACTGGCGCGTACCAGCGTCTGTTCCGCTCCCTTACGAGCCCGACGATAACCCGATGACGGAAGAAAAATTCCAGCTCGGGCGTCATCTTTTTTACGATGCGCGTTTATCGGTTAATGGTGAAATCAGTTGCTCCAGTTGTCACGAGCAAGCGCGTGCGTTCAGCGATGGTGTACAGCACCCGCTGGGTGCGACTGGCGAGGTGCATCCGCGCAACAGCCAGTCGCTGACCAACGCGGCGTACTTTAATAATCTGACGTGGGGCAACCCAGCTCTGGCCACAATCGAGCAGCAGGTCATGCTGCCGTTGTTTGGCGAATCGCCCATTGAGCATGGCATTAACGAGAGTAATTTCGAACAGATTCTGATGTCGATTCAGGCAGACGAAACCTACCTGCGTTTGTATGCCGCAGCCTTTCCTGAGCAGGAGGAGCCGTTACTGGGTGAGCTGGCCTGGGATAATTCTGTCAAAGCCATTGCGTCATTTGTACGCGGGATGACGTCGTTCGACAGCGCATTTGATCGCGGCGAAATGAGCGAATCTGCGAAGCGCGGCGAAGCCCTGTTTAATAGCGAGCGTCTTGAGTGTTTTCATTGCCACGATGGCTATAACTTCAGTGATGCCACCATAGACCGTGGTGTCACTTTCCTCGAACCGCTTTTTCATAACACCGGCCTCTATAACATTGATGGTATGGGCGCTTACCCAGACCCGAATACCGGGCGCCACGAAGTCACAGGTAATCCGGATCATATGGGGCAGTTCCGTACGCCATCCTTGCGAAATGTCGCCGTCACTGCACCTTATAATCACGATGGGTCAGTGGCGACGCTGGAAGACGTTATCCGCAATTATGCCGCAGGCGGCCGGGTGATTGCCTCAGGTGAGAATGCGGGTGATGGACGTATCAGCCCGTACAAAGATGGTGTGTTGGTATCGTTCCAGATTACTGATGCAGAGGTCAGCGATCTGGTGGCATTTCTTGAATCTCTGACCGACGACGCCTTTCTCACAGATCCTCGATTTTCCAATCCGTGGCGTGCTGATTAAGCGCCAGATAATTTTAATGATTCGCTGGAAATTTATTGTATGAAAATAACCAAGACTCCTGCTAAGCGTCTGGCCAGTGCGGCGGGGATGTCTCTCGTGTTGGCTTTACCGTCTCAGGTATATGCCCATTACATTCCAGCGGAGGGCGAGCCCACGCAGGTGCATGGCACGGTGATGACGACATGGCGTTCTGCGTCACCGGTCGATCAGTATGAGTTCTGGCAAATTCCGGGCGCCTTTATGGGCGGCGATGCATGGCCAGTATCACAGGGTGTCAGTCTGGATGAAGTATCTGTGATGACAGCGAAACGCCTCGACGAGAATACCTTCGTTAAGCTGGGTGTCAGTACACACGACGGCAGCGATGGCCATCAGAGTGTGGGTATCGAACACGCAAGTATTGGATTCGTCTGCTGCGATGTGAAAGGGCCCTGGGTTGTTGAAGTTGGGCGGATGTCGGCAGCATTTTCGCCAGAACTGCTGGCGCACAGGTCGACGTCGAAATTTACTGAACCTTCGTTAATTGCCGATGTATTTTTTGGCCGTCATTTTCACGATCAGGGAATACGTATCTGGCTGCACGAAACGGCTGGCTGGTCTGCTGGAGCAGAGATCTGGCAGGGAAAAGCCTTCCCTGCAACTGATGGTACTGATGGCGGCGCGTGGGATGCCTTTGCGCGCTACTCGTTTTCTGTTGGTTCTGTCTATGCCAATATCGGCGCCTGGCATTACCGGGCGCAGGCCAATTCGCGGGCAGACCACCGTTACGGTGGTGGGCATCAACATACACCGGTGGCGGCGCCGGGTGAGCAGGCGGTGCAATTTCCGGATGTTCGTTATACCGGTGATCTCGATCTGACGGGCGTTCATGCAGGGGCCAGTGTCGGCGTTGGAGAATCTGCTCGTGTTGGCATAAAAGGCGCCTGGGCGCAGTTGAACATGGAGGGTATGCTGCACGATTCAGGAAGTCGCGAAGCCGATATTGTCGCAGACCAGTATGCGGTTTGGTTGCAGCCCTATCTTACTTTGCACAACCATACGGTGTCGTTGCGTGCGGAGCGACTGGTCGCGGATAACACCCTGACGGGTGCCGCCGCTGCCACCTTAGGCGAAGGCGCTGGCCTGCTCAGTGAAGATGGCCACACCCCTGAACGTTTTTCACTGTCGTGGCTGTATCAGTGGCGCCCTCAGATCGAGTTCAGGGCTGAATACACTTCAGATCAGACGTTGCCTGAAGAGCAGGACCGCTTTGCGGTGGGGGTGGTGTGGCAGGGGAGTTTATTGTCAGGGCATGCCGGTCATTAAGCGGCATGCCTTAAAGCAGCTTAACCCATCAGGTCTGCAAACATTCCCAGCGGAAACAGCAGCAGTGATGTCCAGCTGAGGATAATCCCTAACGCAGCTCCGACGGCAACGTCGGTTGGGTAGTGCATGCCAAGGATGACGCGTGACAGAGCCACTAGAAACGCGAAAGGCACAACGATATAAGCCAGCGGCGGATACGCCCAGGTAAACAGTACCGCAAAATTCACAGCATTCATGGTATGGCCAGATGGAAAGCTGTATTTATCCAGCGGCGCTGTGTGTGCGTGAATGTCCGGAAATGAAATAAACGGGCGCTTACGAACCAGGCGATTTTTGAGCTGACTGTAGACCAGAATGCACACCAGCCCAGCGACTGTGATATGGCCTAGTTTCGCCAGACCTTCCATGCCCGCAAGTAGTGGCAGCGCTAACGCCAGTGAATACCAGAACACACCATCGCCAAGGCGGCTGACGCCTTTAAAAAACAGGCGGATTGCGCGCATGTGCCCCATTCGATTGAGGCGCTGGCAGAGACTCAGTTCAAAGTGATCCGCTCTGCGGAACAGAAACTCGGCTCTTGCTTCGCGTTGCTTGAGAATGTCCATTCGATGTTACCTCTGTCTGAGCTGCAGCCAGTTGCTGCAGAAACTCATTGATAATGCTGTCCCATGAAATGCCTTGAGCAATATCACGGGCGTTTTTACGAATATGTTTGAGCAGGTTCGGACGCTCACTGAGCGATAAGGCGGCGCGGATAAATGCCTGTTCATCGCCAAACGGAGCCAGCATTGCGCTGTCTTCGTCCTTTGTATGCTCGTGGGCGGCGGCGTAATCGAAGCTCACGACGCCAAGCTGGCTGGCGAGTGCTTCGGTGACGACGTTGCCAAAGGTGTCGGTCAGGCTAGGAAACAGGAAAATATCGCCACTGGCGTAATAGCGGGAGAGTTCTTCTCCGCGGCGGATGCCTGCACAGATAATTTCTGGGTGGCGCTGACGAATGCTCTCTAACTCTGGGCCATCGCCGACCAGTACCAGACGAATGCTGTTGTCCTGATTTTTCAGTTCTTCGTAGGTGCGCACAACAAGCTGAAGATTTTTCTCGGCAGCGATACGACCTACGTATAAAAGTACCGGCGTGTCATCGTTAACGCCCCAGCTGGCCCGCAATTCCTGGCTGCGATGTTCAGGCGAGAATTGTTCGCTGTTTACTCCGCGTGCCATCACACTGACGCGCTCGAAGCCGTGGCTGTTTAATTCATCGGCCTGTGCCTGTGTGGGTACCAGAGTGGCGGCTGTATTGTTGTGAAACCAGCGCATGTAGCGGTAGCCAAGGTTTTCTATCAGGCCCAGGCGGTAGTGTTTGCCATACTGGTGGAAGTTCGTATGGAAGCCGCTGACAACGCCTGTGCCTAGCTTTTCTGCTGCCTTACAGGCGGCCCAGCCGAGAGGCCCTTCGGTCGCCACGTAAATGGCTTGAGGGTTGAAGTCTTTCAGCGCTGAAAGAACACGACGATAGTAAGGCAGGCCGAACTTCAGTTCCGGGTAACCCGGAATCGGTAGGCCAGGTAATGTGAGTGAATACTCGTCACCCTTGTCGTGTTTATTCTGGCGCGGACGAATAATCTGAACTTCAATCCCGCGCGCTCGCATGCCGGTTACCAGAGTCGCCAGTGTGTGCGCTACGCCGTTGACTTCAGGGGCGTAAGTTTCGGTCACAATGGTGATTCTTGAGAGCTCTGGTGTCATCGCATTTGCCTGTTCTTCGTGCATATACACTACTTTGCAATTGCGATATGACAGAAAGGTTTCAGCTCGGTGAAGCTATGATGACGAAAGGGAAGGTTGTTTTATCGGGGGTTAATAAGGTTTTGTGCCCCGGTGAAGGGGCACTGAAATATCAGGATTTACCTTCGCGATAATACGAAGGTGCGTTCTGTGTCCAACGGCGGAACGCTTTACGGAAGTTGGATGGATCACTGTAACCTACCAAGGCTGCGATCTCTTCAATCGGCAGGTTAGAGCTGCGCAGGTATTCAATCGCCATCTCTTTACGCACTTCATCAAGAATACGCTGATACGACGTACCTACATCCTGCAGGCTGCGGCTGAGAGTCCGGGTTGAAGTGGCCAGCTGGCTGGCGACGTCGTCGACCGGTGGGAAGTGCCCGGGGTTGCTCAGCAGTATGCGGCGTACCTTGGCAATGATGCCTTCTTTCGGACCCACACGCGCAAGGATCTCTTCGCACTGGCTTTCAGCCATGGCGGCTGTTGCCTTGTCGGCCATCACCAGTTTGAAGTCCAGCACCGTGTTATCAATGATGAACTCAGTACGAGGTTGATCAAACTTTACCGTGCAGTCGAAGAATTCTCTGTAACGTGCGGCGTACTCAGGCTCTGGGTGGTTGAGGTGTACCTCAATCGGCTGAGCGTCGTAGCGTCCGGTGAGGAAGCGGGCCAGCGTTGAGAAAGACGCGACAAACACATCACAGATCATGCGGTAGATATGATCGAACGGAATGTGACTGGTCAGACGCACAGCCGAGGTATCGCCGAGGTTCATTACTTCAAACGTGAACGCCGGGTCGACCAGAGTGTGGTACTTAATACCCAGTTGCAGTGCACTGCGCAGATCAGCACAGCTGAGAATGGCGTATCCCAGCATACCGAACTGGTTGATGTTAATGGCTGCACCGAGATCAAGGCCGACACTGTCGTCCGGATAGTTACGGATCAGGTTCTCGGCCAGAAATAACAGCTGCTGATAGGTCAGGCGTGCAGATGGGTCATCCAGCACTTCAGCGCTGATGCCTGTATTTTTAAGAAGGTCGTCACGGCTGACGCCTTTATCTTCGCCGACTTTCAGCATGGTGGCCGGAATGTTCACCGGTACCAGTGGGTCCGTCAGACTCCAGGTGCCTCTGATCATGGGATATCCGTCTTATTGTTATGCCTGTCGCACAGGGCGTTACGTTGTTCGATTCGGTGGTTTTTAATCACTGGCCGAATTTTAACGTGTTCGATGACGCCATACCTTACTATAAAGAGGGCATTTAACGCCATACGGCAATGTAACCAAATTTATCACGGCGTGCGGAAGCGGTGGCGGTGCTTGCTCAGAAATCGCCCAAACTCTGACAGCTGGGCGCTGCGCTTGGACGACATCAGGTGCAGGATGACCTTATTCAGGCCTTGTGAGGACTTGTTGCAGAAAAAGAAGGCGTGTTTTCCGTCTTTACCCAATGGCCCGGATGAGATTGCAGAGAAGCCACATTGCCTCAACAGTACAACCAGTGCCTCGGCGCTCTGCGGGTGCATCAGAAACCACCAATACTTGTTTCTTATGCGTTCGAGGGCTTCCTGGCGTATGCCTTCGATGGTGACCGTCGCTGGCACCATGGCATCCCGCTGTCGTGCGCCGGCATAGCGGATAAGTGGCATTAATTGAGGTAAAAGCTCGTGCGAAGTCAGCAGCAGACGTCCGTCCCATTCGCGGTGGGTGGCGGTCAGTGTGCGTGGCAATTCACGCATTTGTTGCTCAAAGGCTTCTTCGCTTTCCGGTTCTTCAAGCTCCTGATCGTTCAATGCGGCGTCGCGTAGCGTCTGTGCCTGAGAGATAGCGTCGCTGGAGGGCAGCTCACTGGCGCCGGTCAGACGGGTAATTGAGAGTGGCCGGTGCACCTGCTTCTGGACGGCCAGATGCTCCAGTTCTTTCCCAAGACCCTGCCAGCCATGAGCTTCATCAACCAGAAGGATACTCGTTTGCGTCAGTGCCGCAGGCAGGTCAAACCAGGTCTTTGCGTCCGTGCTGAGTGGATTGAGCGGCACATAGTCGGGCAGGGGCATGTTCTGGACCGACTGGGTTGCGTACCAGACGGGCGCGAAACGTATCAGCAGTGAGTTGACTGCCGATTCGATGCGGTTGATCAATGTATCCTGCATAGTGCCTCACTCAAGACATGCCACTTATATAAGTAAAGCAGACGACTGAGAGATCTGCAGGAGCTGGTATACTCCGCGCTTTTCGGGAGGCGTTATGGCCAGAGTTTATATTCCTGTGGGTACGGTGAGCGGTACAGCAAAAGTGGTGGCCGAGGCATGCGCTGCCGCCTTGCAGGCAGAAGGGCATCAGGCCCAGGTCGATACTGAAGCGAGTATTGATGCATTAAATAGTGGCGATTGGGATGCCGTTCTGGTGGTGACGGCAACAACGGGGCGGGGAGATATTCCAAGCAATCTGTCGCCATTTTATGTTGCTCTGGAAGAACAGGCTCCAGGTCAGAATGGTCGTCCGTTTGGTGTGATCTGTCTGGGGGACAGCTCTTATGATATGACGTTCTGTCAGGCGGGCGCTTTGATGGAAGCACGTTTCATTGAGTTGCAGGGCAAGGCGCCAGTTCCGCGTGTAACCATCGATGCCACTGAAACTCAGACGCCAGACGACGATGCACTGTTCTGGCTGAAAGAGTGGATGGAAGAAGCACTTTGATCATGGAGTGGCGCAACGCGCGATGCGTCACTCACTCCATGCGTGCTATCAGAAGCGTATAGCGACCGACAGTTGAGTCTGATGATTCAGTTCTTCAGCGCCTTCTGGTGGGCGGCTGTCCCAGCGGGTCTGCCACTGCCAGCTGAGATCGGTGTTGCTGGCTAACGGCAAACGCATTTTAAAGCGAGCCAAAGCCCGAACATCATCGGTATCGTCCACGGATGGCTGCAGATATACGGTGCCGAGAATGTGGCTATAGCCCAGCGGTGTTTCACCATGGGTGTATAGGTTCAGACGCGTAAGCTGAGCTTCTTCATCGCCTGCGCCGTTATCTTCTTTAATCGACTCATGGAAAGCACCGACGCCCTGGCGAATCAGCTGGTCTTCTTTCCAGGTTTTCTGAAAGCGTACGCCGGCACCGGCGAGAAAACGATATTGCAGTTCAGCGAACGGATCACGCTCGTATTGAAGAAAAGTTTCCTGGCCTACTGTCGCACGAAAGTTATGCACGTACCGTAAGTGGGCGAAGGTATTGTCGCTGGTACGTTCGTCATTAACAGACTCATAGGTTCTGGTGTACCAGCCGAAGGCGCGGTGTTCTGCATTTTGCCAACTGGTGTTCAGTCCGAGATTCCATTCCCGTTCTTTGGTGTTTCCTGATTGTGCATCCAGCCCCACAGTGGCACTGCTTTGCCAGCCATCGGCATCCGCGGCGCGGCGTTTTTCTTCAATATTGGTGATGGCAAAAGTCTGGAGGGGAATCAGGGTCAGCACGAGAAGCGGACGAAACATACGTTGCGGGTCTCCGGTAAAAATGGGAGATCCAGTGTACCATTCTTAATGGATTATGAAGCTTTTTGCTGCGGAGTGGCCGAATCGAGGTTGCTGAAAAGGGTGTGCAATTGGTGAATCTGCTTGCGCTGGCTGTAGGTTGCTCCGGGCTCCTGGGTCTGTTGGTATGCCTTATCTATGATGGCTTTTGCATCAACCGCCCCGTTGTCTTCACTGTTGAGCCGGGCAGTGTGCACGATACTCAGTGCCTGAATCCCCTGATTGTCAATCAGACCGTATTCCTGCAGGCGGTTCTGAAACTGCCCGAGTTGCTCAGGTGCCAGAGCATGGATATCAAACTCCATGGCGACAGCGCTCATCATCACGGCGCGGTCAGAGACGGTGTATAACGCAGGAGAGGTGTCGTCAGAGCCAGTTTCTGCGCGTTCGGATACACCGGAAGGCGCCTGGGCCTGCTGACTTTGCAGATCGGAGCTGGTGGGCTGGTTCTGCAGATAGTTAGTGAGCGCATTAAGTAACATGACAATTCTCCTGTTCTGATAGGGGATTGCATGGGCTGTGCCAAGAATATAACTATCTGATAAATATAGGCTTTTACCGATATTGTGGATGAGTCTATGATTAGTTTTTGTCGAACCTTGCCGCTATTGACGGAAATTTAGCGCATGTCTTGCCGCTTCGGTGCTTCATTCGCCTTTGGTATTTCCCCATAATAGCCCTCAGCGAGGGACAATAATGAATAATAATAATGACAGCCGTCCTGCCCAAGACGGGAAGGCCGAGCTTAAATATCGGGGGCGACGAACCAGTCGCGAGAAAAGCGAACAGCGGCGTCGGCAGATTCTTGAAGCAACCATGCGCATCATTGTTCGTGATGGCGTCAGGGGGGTCCGGCACAGAGCAGTAGCCGCTGAAGCGGAAGTTCCACTGGCTGCGACGACCTACTACTTCAAAGACATTCATGAGCTGATTGCGGATGCCTTTACTCTGTATACCGAGTGGGCGCTTGCGTACGTGCAGAAGTTTGCTTCGGAATTCCGTGACACCGCGAGAGATATCCGCGGATACGACATGACGGACCCGCGACAGCAGCTTGAGGCCATTGAGCGCTTAGTGACCAGTCTCAGCGGTTTCTCGAGAGGCAAGCTTGCCGAGGACACGCGAATGTTGATTAGCGAGCAGGCGTTCCGTTATGAGGTATTTGTCGAGGACAGGGTGCGGCGTCTTGCTCTGATGCATCGCAAGGCTCTGACAGAGGCCGTTCGGGAAATCACTATGCTGATGGGATCTCAGATGGTTGAGGAAGATACCGCCATCGTGATGGCCATCCTGCATTCTGTTGAGTACCAGTTGTTGCTTGATGAAGGGGACAGTGATGCACCAGAGAGAATTCTCCGGCGCTATCTGAGTATGCTGCTTCCTATGCTGGTGCAGCCAGAGCTCTGATCTCTCAGAGCTCAGATTCGTTAGGGTACCCGGTATCCCGCACGACCGAGTACCGCCAGGAGCATGTTCATTTCAGCGTTGCTGAATGGCCGTACATGGCAGCAGTGTTCACACATCACAGTGCTGGTGCTCTTGAGAGTCTCCAGACTGACTTCCGTTTCCTTGTCGCAGTGATCACAACCAACAGGAATCAGTACACGTTCCGATAGGATAGTGCTGATATCGTTATTGTTGTCTGCAGTCACTCGCATCGCTTGAGTCATGGTTCGCCCTTTATTGGTTTCGTTTTCTGAACGTACTTTCAGATTAGCAGCTACTCCCTGGCTTCCGGTGTCCGCCATGTCATTTATGGTGAACAAATGTAAACCCCATACCGTCGGCATTTCGCTGCGATTAATAAGAGTGTAGTCGCAATGTAAGAACTCGCCACACAATGTTACACAAAAGTCATGTTTCCGTTGAAAGTCTGGCGGTGATTTTATCGGCCAGCGCCAGAGAACTGGTTAAACCTGGACTCTCTATCCCAAGCAAATGCAGTAATGGCGCGGCTTCCGGTCGATTGTCACCAAATATGACAAAATCCTGGGCTGGTTCGCCCGGGCCGCTGAGTTTTGGGCGAATACCCGCGTAATCGGGATGTAACTGAGAAACGTCAACATTTGGAAAATACGATGAAATAGCGCGGCAGAACTTTGTTTTAAGGGTTGGGGAGACCTCATAAACCCTGCTGTGGCCATTAATGAACTGGGTGTCCGGACCAAATCGCACTTGCCCTCCGAGGTCCAGAGTCGCGTGAATACCAAGCCCAGCCAGGTCTTTCTCTGGTAACGGGTATATAAGGTGACGGAAGGGTGCTGACCCCTGATACGAAAAGTAGTGGCCGCGACAATAATGCAGTGGCGGTAACAGTGATGTATCTGTGCCTGAGCGGGCGGCGACATCGTGGGAGTGAAGTCCGGCCGCATTTATCATTCGCTCTGACGTGACTCTGAATTCACCGTCGCTGGTCTGTAAACTGATATTCCACAGGCCGTTTTCTGCTTTACCCGAAAGATAGCGGGTGCGCTTCATTAACAACGCACCCTGACGTTCTGCTTCCTGTTGGAGACGCAGCATGTAGGTGTGGCTATCGAGGATGCCGGTCTCCGGTGAGAACAGAGCCGCTTCGGCACGGACATGGGGTTCACGCTCGTTAATTTCCTGCCGTGTCAGGCGTTCTGTCGGAATATTGAGCGATTGAGCTTTCTGTTCCAGCCGATTCAGTTCAGGGTGATCAGGGGAAGGAGCGACAATAAGCTTACCGGTTCTACGATAAGGCACGTCGTGTTGCTCGCAGAATGCATAGAGTTGCTTTCGACCGGCAATGCATAGTGATTCTTTGAGCGAACCGGGAGGGTAGTAGAGCCCTGCGTGTATGACTTCGCTATTACGACTACTGGTTTCGCTGCCAAACAGGCCGTGTTGTTCGACTAAGAGTACTGAACGGTCGGCAGACAGCGTGCGTGCGCACGCCAGCCCGATAACCCCGCCGCCAATGATAGTTACGTCAAAGTCGGCGGGCATAGCTCAGAAGAGCAGGTCGGTAGCGCACTCGTGGTGCATTGGGTTTGCACGGCAACGAAGCTTCTTCATCAGCTTCATCATTTGTGTGTCGTACACGCCCTGAGCGGCCAGCTCGTCACGGATACCGGCCAGCATATCGAGGTATTCGAGCTCCTGTTCGTCAGGAAGGTCGATCCAGTAATTCTCCTGAATGCCGCGCTCCGCCGTGAGGATGTGTTCCATCCCCTGGTCAAAGTGCTCGGCGAAAAACTCCCGCGAAGCCTGGCCAAAGCCGTCAGGCAGACGGTCTTTGTAGGTAATTAACTGGAAATTCATCTGTGCGAAAGAGAAGCGGTAGATACCGCCCGCCTGTCCCAGACCTTTGTACATTTCGAACGGCTCATAGGCGACAGCTGGCGCATAGGCGATGTCTACGTCGCCATTGTTAAAGCG
This sequence comes from Thalassolituus sp. UBA675, assembly GCF_002297765.1. Lineage (NCBI taxonomy): Bacteria > Pseudomonadati > Pseudomonadota > Gammaproteobacteria > Oceanospirillales > Oceanospirillaceae > Thalassolituus > Thalassolituus sp. UBA675. Next base: position 40,645 of record NZ_DBNJ01000013.1, on the reverse strand, counting down.
CGGAGCGAAGGTGGCGACCGTAGCCGGGACCATGGTAGCGCCGATGTGTTCGACGACCTTTTTAGACGCGAGGTCGTAATCCAGTGTTGCTACTTTGCGGCCAGCCGCTGCTTCAACAGAATCGATGGCGCGGTCGCGAACGAAGACATAAACCGAACCACCCGGAATAATTCCAGACACTTCGTAACGGCCATCCACCATATATTTGGCTGCCTGAGGGCGGGCCAGCATATTGATCAGTTCGCGCAGCTGCTGATAACTGGTCAGACCGCCGACGGCCTCCAGGCTACCAGTGAAAACGTTGAACGGGCGAATACGTGTGCCGGTGATCAGTGAGCCGTCGCAAACACCAGACTGGAAGTCCGCCAGAGCAACGGCTTCGTTGGTGTACGCTTTGAGTTCGGCTTCTACGCCCCATTCAAGAGCTGCTGTGCGGAAGTCCTGCATCCGGGTAAAAATAGGGCCATTCGCTCCCACCGGATCAAAAATACAAAACGTTTTTTGTGGAAGCTCCTTTCCCTCCGCAGCGAAGGCAAAACTGAACAGCGTCAGTGCGACTGCGATCAAGCGCATCTTAGTATCCCCAATGATTTTATTGTTATTCGCTCTGCTTAGTTTCAGGATATTCACCGAAGTAATCAGAGCTGTGTGATTGTTTCGGCCAATGATACGCATATCTGCGGGGCAAAAAAAAGGCCTGATGCCGCAAAGCATGCACGCCTGAGCTGCATTACTGGCGTAGTTTGAGTACCATTGGGCCCAATTTTATTTTTGTCGGGATTGCCGGATGGACACAGCGTTACTTGAGCAGATTGGTATGACCCTGGGGGTGGGGGGACTGATTGCGTTTATGTTCTTTATCATTTTTGATCTTGGTCGGCGTTCGGGTGCAGGTAAATTTGGCACCATGATTCTCCTTCTGGGTCTGGGTGTAGGCATGGCGGGATATCTGATTAAGGTGATTCTGCAATACGTGCTGGAGAACTGATTTAGCGCCTTTTTCTGTATTCTGGCTGGAATTATCCAGCCTGGTCTGAAGTGGCACAGTCCTTGTAACGCTTATGTATCACTACATTTGCAAGGGACACAGTTTCCCCGCAGGAGCCACGAGAATGACCGCATACAGCGCGACTCTGCCGGGCGCAGAAAACGGAATTACTGAAACAGCGACGCACGGAGCGATTTCTGAACGCACTCTAAAAGGTCGGCCAGTCTCTGTGTTGCAGTACCCAGGCTCCAAAACAGTGCAATGTGTAGAAGAACAGGTGTCAGATTTACTTCCTCTGGCATTGCACGCTCTGAGTCGCTATCCGGAATACGAATCCAGCCCTCTCTTTATGCTGCATTGTGATTTCGCAGACAAAAAAGCCAACGACGATGCCCGATTGACCGGTTTTTTGCAGCAGCATGAAGGCGAAAGCCTGGTATGGATGCCTGTTGCCGCGAACGCCAGTCTTTTGATCAGTGCCTTGAAACAGGTGTTACCGTCTAAGTCTGACAGTCGCCTCAGGGATATGACGCTTCTTTATGTGGGCGATGCAGGACTGAGGGAAGTGCTGCAGCAGCTCGCCGAGAAATGCGGAATGAAGTTCTGCTTTCAGGCGTTTTATTGATCTGAGTCCGTCCACCAGCGCCATTACCTTACTTCTTATATAGTGTGAAAACTATTTTCACGGAGTAGACTGGAACTGAGACATGCTTACATTATCAAAGCATGATCACTTCCAGTTAAAGGAGAAGGTTATGGTCAAACAGGTTCTCAACGAGCAACTCGAATCCCTCCATCGTACCCTCAAGGAAAGCCCCGAACTCGACTCTGAAACCCACGCGCTGCTACTTAAAATCGCTGATGACATCGCGAAGCTTGAGGCCAATGAAGTAGGTTCACCTGAGTTGAGCGATGCGGTGCAGGAACAGGTCATCCGCTTTGAACATGAACATCCGGCGATCTCGGCTATACTTCGCCAACTGACCGACACTCTGGGGCGCATTGGCGTCTAAGGAGCATCCCAAATGCGTCATATGCCGACCATTACCGAACTCATGACGGCGTTTCCGGCTCATGTCGAAGAGAGCACGAGCCTGGCAGAAGCCGCCCGCGTGATGGAGGTCCATCATTGTCATCACGTCCCTGTCATGAATCACCATGAAGTCACGGGACTTCTTACGTGGGCTGATATCGAACTCGCACGAAGCCCTGGGCACCCAGCCAGTGATATCAGCGAACTGACGGCCTTAGATATGTGCCGCCGGGAGATTCCCGCCATAGACCTTCATACCCGCCTCGATGTTGTTCTTGATCGGATGGTTCAGGATGACTTTGATGCGGTGTTGATTATGAAAGGTGACCGTCTTGCAGGAATATTCACTCTGGAAGATGCTGCGAAAGGTTTTTCGGCCTGGTTAAAGAAAACCTATTTACCTACCGATGATCCGGGGTGCGCCTGACAGGTGTCCGGCTGAATAAAATCATTTTCTGCATTAAAAAAGGGCGTTAAGCTCTTTTTTTGCATCTGGATGAAGCAGTAATTATCCGGGTGCCACAAACGCTTGACGGAATAGGTGGTTGTCGCGTTTTTTTTCTGATTGTCACATCACTGAAAAAATTCTTTCATCATCAACAGGTTAGGCTGCAGCGTCGGCTATCGCAATGCTGCAGTGCGTGGTTAAAACGGCGTATTTATGCGTCTTTTACCGAATTTAATTCGACCCGATTAAGCTGGTACGGGTTTTGCGACAGCATAAGCATTCAGGAGGAGCAGCCTATGTACAAAATCGCAGATATCCAGGAATACCGTAAAGACAGCGGCATCAAATCATCCCCATCAGCATGGGTGAATGAAGTAGCCAATGTATTGGAAAGTCGCTACCACGATGATGAAGCTATTCAGCAGTTGCTGATGTTAGCGACTCAGGTGACAGGTCTCAGCAATATCTCAATCGCAGTACCGGATTCTCCGAGCCGTTTTAAAGCTCAGTATTGTTCGACAGGCATCAGCAACGGCGTTTACAGCTTTGCAGTTCAACATGCTCTGTGCCGTCAGTTTGAAAGCCGTGAGTGGTTGACGATTGGTGATAACAGTGAGCGCCCAGAGCACTTTGATCCACAGCTTGAATCTCTTTCTGGCTCTATGCGTTGTCTGCTGGTCCCGCTGACTATTCGTCAGTCTGTCATGGCAGTTATGGTGGTTGATCTGCGCGGTCATGATGCGGGCACCCTGGACCTTGCGGAGATCCGCTTTATTGGTGCTCAGATTGCGACCATTCTTGCGACTCAGGTTGTGCCGAATTTCAAAACACTTTATGCGCGTCCTTATCAGCGGGTTCAGGAAAACGAACTGGATGATATTCACGCGGCTATTGATAAGTGCAACGGCAACAAGACGATGGCGGCCAAAGTACTTGGACTGACGCCACGCCAGCTGCGTTACCGCCTTTCAAAACTCAGCGAAGAAGCTGCTGAGGCGTAATTAAACTGTCATTGATTGCCCGGCAAACTAGCTCTTATGAGTAGTTATTGCCGGGTATGACATGAGCATTCGTCACATATGTGTCGTTACAGAAACGTATCTTCCTGAAGTGAATGGTGTTGCTAATTCTCTGCAGCACCTGTTCACTCACCTCAATCCTGATCTTTATCAGGTCACCATTGTGCGACCAGCTCCGAGGGTCGACATGGAGGCACCGGATAATGAAGTCTGGGTAAAAGGTATCAGCATTCCGCAGTATCCAGACCTTCAGTTAGGCCTGCCTTCAAAGACGGCTCTCAGGTCTCACTGGAAAGCCAACCCGCCTGATCTGGTTTATGTTGCAACGGAAGGCTTGCTCGGTGCCTCTGCCGTCGCGATGGCCCGCGAACATAACTTGCCTGTCATCAGCGCGTTTCATACGAATTTTCATCGTTACAGCGGCTATTATGGCCTCGGTGTTATGCGTCGTATGATTATGGCCTGGATGCGCCGCTTCCATAACCGGACGCACGTTACCCTGGTGCCATCACGTTCTATGGTGAATGAGTTGACCAGTGAAGGTATGCAACGCGTTGAGTGGTTGCCTCACGGCGTAGACTGTCGTCGTTTTAATCCTGCACATCGATCTGCGACCTTGAGAGAGGAATGGGGCGTTGAATCTGGTGAGCAGGTGGCGCTTTGTGTCGGGCGCGTCGCAGCGGAAAAAAATCTGATCGTGGCCCTTAAAGCCGTGAGACAAATGCGTCGGGAAGGACGCCAGATACGACCTGTGATTGTCGGTGATGGCCCACTACGTGAAACTCTGTCCGAGGAGTTTTCTGAAGCGGTGTTCACTGGCGTGAAAACCGGTCAGGCGTTGTCTGAGTGCTTCGCGTCTGCTGATCTCTTTTTAATGCCCAGTCAGACGGAGACCTTTGGTCTGGTGACTCTCGAGGCGATGGCCAGTGGGTTACCTGTGGTCGCGTATGACATGGCCGCAGCCAGAGAATTTGTTCGGACAGGTGTCGATGGCTCTCTTGCGTCTGATGAAACGGATGAGGCATTTACTGATGCGCTTCGTGTTGCCTTACGCTTTGACTCTACTCTGATGGGGCTGGATGCCCGGAGTCAGGCCGAACAGCTTTCCTGGGATATGGTTGCGCGGCAGTTTGAGCGCCGCGTTGAAGCTTTATTGGCAAGTCACTGTGAATCCAGCGGAGTGGTACACCCCTTGCAGACTACTTCTTGATAAGTATATCTGTAGGGGGGGAAGAAGTTATGGTGGAATTCAACCGCCGTAGTATTGCGTTACTCCGAAAAATAAAAAAAATCGCTAAAGACGAAGTGGGTTGCGAAATTCACTTTGATTCAAATACTCTCGAAAATGATTTGCGGGTACTGGTGCGAAGCGGCGTCAGTGCTGAGCTTCTCGCGTTGGTCGAAGACTTTTTGCCCAGTCAGGCACCACCGGTTGAGCCACAGATGCAGGAAAGCCGGAAGGTGTATCGTGGCAGTGAAATTCTTATGGACGACTCGTCACGGGTGCGACAGGCGAAACAGAAAATGTATCGTGGGCAACTCGTTGAAGCCTAAATCTGTTCCGTAATAGTGCGAAGGCAGCTTTTGTGTCATAAAACGGTGCAAAGGTTGCCGCATTTCCGTCAATTAAGTACCGGGCTAAGTCGGGTGTTCTGATAAGAATACTGACTTGGGTCAAGCTGTCTGCGAGTCCTCCATTCCTTTATAAGCATATTTGACACAGGTCAACGATGGAGCTGACAGCCTCGCTATATTGAGATTGAAACAACGACTTATGTCTCTTCTCAATGCGAGGTGCTTATTATGTTTATGGACGAAGTTGTATTCTCTGGTCTTGCGATTGTCGGCCTTACCTGTGCTTTCTTTGTCGGCGTATATATTGCGGTGAAGAAAGACATTAAAAAGCACGGCACTGGCGAGTGAGGTCTGGTCTCTCAGCGTTCCAGTTGATGCTGAGAGAGCAGAACCGGCTGAGTGATGCCTTCATCGTTGAGGGCTTCGATTAACGCGGGGACTTCCGATTCAGGAACAGGCCCTATGCGCACCCTGTGAAGGGTGATGTCGTCTTTTTCTTTCGGGTAGATACCGACTGTCCAGTCGCCTGCTCCTACGTTGGCAGTAATCCCGGATAATTTCTTACGCAGACGCTCTGCTGAGTTCGGGTTACTTAGCGCACCCGCCTGAATCCATAGCACGGCTTCAGATAATGGTGCTTTTAATACTTCGATCTTTACTGGTGCCGTGCCGTCGTTATGAATATTCAGTTTTACGGCCGCTGCGTACGACAGATCAATAATCCTGCCTTCGTGAAATGGCCCTCGGTCGTTCACCCGGACGATGACCGACTGGCCGGTATCTTTGCGGGTAACTTTTACATACGACGGCAGTGGGAGCGTTTTGTGTGCTGCGGTCATTTTGTAGACATCGAAGGTTTCGCCGTTTGAGGTGTCGTGACCGTGAAATTTCATTCCGTACCATGAAGCGATGCCTTCCTGCGTGAAGCCCTCCGCATCCTTCATAACGTTATAGTCCTTACCCAGCACGCGATAGCGCGACGGATTGCCCAGACTGCTGCGCGGTTCGGATACCGGTACGGGATCAGCAATTGCCTTGATGTCAGCGATTGGCGCCGGCGTAAAATCGTTCGCGTGCTGATAACGGGACGTTGCGCAGCCATGAAGCAGAACAAGACTGACCAGAACGGCCAGCCCACGCATCATTGCTTGTCCTCACTCAGAGCCTGGCTGAGCTGATACACCGCCATGGCGTACAGCTTACTGTGGTTGTATTGAGTTATAACGTAGAAGTTGTATTCACCGAGCCAGTATTCGTCGCCCTCTTTACCTTCAAGGCGCATCAGGTTGGCTGGCTTATCCCCCTTGATATCTACTGGCAACTCAACACCTGCGGCCGTCAGGTCTGCAACCGTGTGCTGCGGTTTGCGGCTGACATTCACCAGCGGTTCGTGTTTGTCGCCACTGACGGTGACTCTGTGTGTGACAGGCTCGTCAGTTCTCCAGCCGTGTTCTGAGAAATAGTTAGCCACGCTGTGGATAGCATCCACTGGGTTGCCCCATAGATCACGTTTGCCATCACCATCACCGTCGACAGCGTAGTGCAGGTAGCTGGTAGGGATAAATTGGCCGTAGCCCATTGCACCAGCATAAGACCCTTTGATGGTACCCGGGTCGACGCCTTCTTCACGGGCGAGGGCGAACATGGCTTTCAGCTCGCGCCAGAACAGTGGACGCTTCGGGTAATCGAAAGCGAGTGTTGAGAGCGAGTCCAACACTCTGTATCCACCCTGGCGGGTGCCGTAAAAGGTTTCTACGCCAATGATGGCTGCAATAATTTCCGGCGGTACGCCGTATTTCTTTTCAGCTTCGGCGAGAATATCAGCCTGGCTTTCGAGAAAGTTCTTACCTGCACTGATCCGTTTTTCTGTCAGAAAAATATCCTGATACCGCGCCCAGTTCATGGTGCGTTCGGCAGGACGCTGAATGGCTTCGAGCACTGAATCCATCTTTTCAGCCTGTTTCAGCCAGTTGCGTACTTCTTCTGCCGGAATGCCGTATTCCTTTTCCACTTCGGCGACGAACTCGTCGGTACGTTCGTGCTGGTCGTAGGCTGCGCCTGCGAAGGGCGCAGAAGCTGCCAAGGTGATTGCAGCTAACACATGTTTCAACATAGTAATAACCCTGTTATTTCCTTTGCCGATGAGTGTACATCGACATAATCAGGCCAAAGCCCAGAAGCAGACTGACGACAGACGTTCCGCCGTAACTCACCAGTGGTAGGGGTACGCCTACGACCGGAAGAATGCCGCTGACCATGCCTATATTCACGAAGACATAGATAAAAAACGTGACTGACATGCTACCAGACAGCAGTCGACCGAAAAGAGTTTCGCACCGGCTGGAAATGTAAAGGCAGCGCAGAATAATTAAGGCATAGAGCGCCAGTAGCAGGCAGACCCCAATTAATCCATGCTCCTCTGCCAGGACGGCAATGATGAAGTCGGTATGGCTCTCTGGTAGAAATTCGAGCTGGGATTGAGTCCCCTGAAGGTAACCCTTGCCATGAATACCGCCCGAGCCGATCGCCGTTTTCGATTGAATTATATTCCAGCCTGAGCCGAGCGGATCGGACTCGGGGTTCAGGAACGTAAGAACACGTTGCTTCTGATAAGCGTGCATTACGAAGAACCACATAACCGGCGCCATCGCCGCGACTATGCCGATCATGGAAAAAATCAGGAGCCAGGACATCCCGGCAAAAAACAGTACTAACAACCCCGAGGTGCTGATCAGTATCGACGTGCCTAAATCAGGCTGTTTCAGGATCAGGATCGTGGGAATGAAAATAATGACCAGTGCCTGAAGAAGGTCACGAAAGCGCGGCGGTACGGGCCGTTTGGCCATAAACCAGGCGACCGCTAATGGTAGCGCCAGCTTCACCAGCTCAGACGGCTGAAAGCGGGGTAATGGCCCGGGTAAGTCCAGCCAGCGCTGAGCGCCTTTTGCGCCGACCCCCGCAACCAATACGCCGACCAATAGTAAAGTACCTACGGCTAACGCCCAGGGCGCGATAAGTTGGTAGAGGCGCGGTGGAATCTGGGCAGTAATGAATAGCAGTAAGGTGCCGATACCAAAGTGCACAGCCTGACGTTTCACCATGCCGATTTCCTGACCGCTGCCACTGTAAAGGATAGCCAGCCCGGTGGTGGCGAGTGCAATAAGTAGCAGTAGAAGTATCAGGTCGATGTGCAATCGCGCGAAAAAGGCACCGCTGCGGTCGAAGGTATGATGCTGTGACGGCGTGGAGACCGTGCGACTGAAATCTGTACTGGCCATCAGCCCTCTGCGCCTCCCAGGTATTCATTGATGATGGACTGTGCGATCGGTGCGGCGGTGCGCCCGGATGATTCGCCATTTTCAACGATGACGGCAATGGCGATCTGTGGTTTCTCTATCGGAGAGAACGCCATAAACCAGGCATGGTCGCGTAGACGCTCCTGAAGGGCTTCCGAATCGTATTCGGCATCCTGTTCAATACCCACGACCTGTGCGGTTCCGGTTTTGCCAGCAATCGGGAAGTCGAGGTTGGCGCGCAAGGCGCGGGCAGTACCATGACGACCGGTAATCACATGATCCATTGCCGTGAACATGCGATCCCAGTCGGAAGGATCATTGAGTGTAATGTCGGGGATATCGCCGTGTGGAAACTCCGTCGGGACGTTGTCTTCTGCCGCGAGCAGTCTTGGGACTTCCCATTTGCCTTTATTGGCCAGAACAGCGGTCGCTGTTGCGAGCTGTAATGGCGTCACGGCCATAAAGCCCTGACCAATGCCGAGATTGACTGTATCCCCCGGATACCATGGGCCACGACCGGTGGCTCGCTTCCATTCACGGTCTGGCAGAATCCCGGATACTGCCGAGATGACATCAATCGACATATCCCGGCCGAAGCCAAACTGGCCGAGGAATGGCGTGAGATCATCGATGCCTGTTTTGACGGCAACGTCGTAGAAGTAGGTATCGCAGGATTCCACCACGGCCATTTCAAGATCGACGACGCCGTGTCCTTCGCGCTTCCAGTCCCGATAAAAGCGGTCATCATTTTCAAGCTGGAACCAGCCCGGATCGCGCACTTTATAGTTCCAGGTGGTACTGCCAGCTTCCAGAGCGGCAAGACCGACAAAAGGTTTCAGGGTCGAGGCGGGTGGGTAAGTACCACGCGTCGCCCGATCGAAGAGTGGCTTGTCGAGACTGCTGGTCAGCGCTTCGTAATCATCGAAGGAAATCCCTGTAACAAAGGCGTTCGGGTCGTAACCGGGGTTACTGTATAGCGTGAGAATGCCGCCGGTTTCCACTTCGATAGCAACAACGGCACCGCGGCGCCCTTCAAGTAATTCTGCGGCAAGCAACTGGAGCCGGCTGTCGAGATGCAACGTCAGATCGGTGCCCGGTTTCGGGTTTTCCCGCTGCATGGTTCTGAGCAGGCGTCCGCGGGCGTTAGTCTCAATACGCTCATAACCTACGTCACCATGGAGAATATCTTCGTAGCGTCTTTCGATACCGGTTTTACCTATATGGGAGGTCGCGCTGTAGCGGCGCTGGCTTTCTTCATCGTCCTCAATGCGTTCCTGATCCCGCTGGTTAATCCGGCCGACGTAACCCAGCACGTGTGCAAAGGCATCGCCGTGCGGATAGTGTCGAATAAGCTGCGCCTCAACATCAACGCCGGGCAGATAGAAACGGTTAACCATGATGGCGGCAATTTCTTCTTCGCTCAGCCGCTGACGCAGTACCACAGGTTCGTATGGACGGCGCCGGTAACTCGAGCGTTTCTCAAACTGCTCGAGATCCCGCTCAGACACGCCAACCAGCTCATCAAGAAAGGCGAGAGTCTCCTGGAGGTTATCTACTTTCTCGGGCACCAGAGTTAGGCTGTAGGCAGGAATGTTTTCAGCCAGAAGTACACCGTTGCGGTCGTAGATCAGTCCGCGATTAGGTGCGATAGGGCGTATTTTTACCCGGTTGTTTTCAGAGAGGTCCTGATATTTTTCGTGCAGTGTGACCTGCAGGTAGGTCATGCGCCAGGCGAGGGTCAGTAGCGCCGATACGACAAGAACAGCAGCGACGATGGCTCGTGCGCGGAAGAGTCTGCGCTCGTAGGCCTTATCCCTGATCGACTGTTCCCACATACTCCAGCCTTACTTGTGGTACGGGTGACCCTGGAGAATCGTCCAGGCGCGATAAATCTGTTCTGACAATAACACCCTGACCAGCGGGTGGGGCAGTGTCAGGGGGGATAAAGACCAGCGTTGCTTGGCCAGCCTCAGTACGTCGTCCGTCATACCGTCAGGACCGCCGACTAACAGGGCAACATCGCCACCCTGGTTGCGCCAGCCTTCCAGCTCTTTTGCTAAACGCTCGGTCGACCAGGGTTTGCCTTCGACAGCTAATGCGACGACATGCTCGCCCGGTCGGATCGCTTTTTTGAGTGCATCAGCTTCCTGTTGCATGGCTTTGTCGGAGCTGGCGTTTTTTCCGCGGTGGCCGGGAGAAATTTCGACCAGCTCAAGGCTGCAATCACGTGGCAGGCGCTTCGCGTATTCCTGATAACCCTGTTCTACCCACGCAGGCATTTTATTGCCAACGGCCAGCAGCCGTATCTTCATGCGTCCTTCTGTCCTGCCTGCCCAGCGTCGGGTGTTTCTCCCCAGAGACGTTCGAGATCATAGAAGTGGCGGGCTTGTTCAGTCATAACATGCACAACCACATCGATCAGGTCGATGAGTACCCAGTCAGCAGCAGCACGGCCTTCTGTGCCGTTCGGTTTCAGGCCTGCGTGTTTTGCTTTTTCTTCGACATTGCCTGCAACGGCAGTGACGTGGCGGTTAGAGGTACCGTTGGCGATGATCATCCAATCGGTGACGGACGTGCGCCCACGTACGTCCAGCACAGTGATGTTATGTGCTTTCATGTCTTCCAGAGCGTCGATGACGAGCTCTTTGATTTGCTCAGTTTGCATGCAGACCTGTCGGTAAAGTTATCGGTACAGTTGGTGTTCTTTTATGTAGTCCAACACCGGCTGGGGTGTCAGAAAGGCGATATTGTCGCCTTGCTTGAGTGCCTGACGCAAGTCGGATGCAGATATATCCAGCTCTGGCCAGGCCTGATGGCAGACGCCTCCGTGCTGAGTCTCGTGTAACTCACTGAGCTGGCAGCGGTTTTTGTCGAGAATCTGCCCAAGCCAGCCATCAGTGCGAGCCTGGTCTCCGGGGCGCGAAATCACCAGTACATTGGCCCGGGCCAGAATGTCTTCGGGTGTTTTCCAGCGATCAAAGCCATTCCAGGCATCGGTGCCCATAACCCAGGTGAGGTTGGCTTGAGGGTATTGTTCCTTGAGCAGGGCGACCGTGCGAGCTGAATAGCTGGTGTCACCCTGACTCAACTCGATATCACTGGGTGCAATACCGTTCAGTTCTGCGACCGCGAGCTCCAGCATACGCAGGCGTTGTTCTCCTGTTGCCAGAGGCTGATCACGATGAGGGGGGACACAATTAGGAATCAGTAACACCTGATCGAAACCTGCATCACGCAGACGTATTGCGATCCGCAGGTGACCAATATGGACGGGATCAAAGGTCCCGCCCAGTATGGCAATAGAGGCGTTGTTACTTACGGACTTCACCGTTGCCCAGCACTATGTATTTCTGAGAGGTAAGACCATCGAGGCCGACAGGACCACGAGCGTGGATTTTATCGGTGGAGATACCAATTTCTGCACCCAGGCCATACTCGAAACCGTCGGCAAAGCGCGTAGATGCATTCACCATCACAGATGAGCTATCTACTTCAGTCAGGAACTGACGAGCCAGTGTGTAGTTCTCGCTGATGATGCTGTCGGTATGGTGAGAGCCATAGGTGTTGATATGGTCGATGGCTTCGTCCATATCTTTGACAATTTTCACAGCCAGGATGGGGGCCAGGTATTCTTCGTGCCAGTCGTCTTCTGTCGCAGGAACCATATCGGAGACAATTGCACGCGCCTGTTCACAGCCTCGCAGTTCTACACCCAGTTGCTCATAGGCTTCGGCCAGCTCAGGCAGAATGGTCCCGGCAATGTCTGCGTGAACCAGCAGGGTTTCCATGGTGTTGCAGGTGCCGTAACGGTGCGTTTTGGCATTGATCGCGATGTTGATTGCTTTACTGCGATCCGCTTCGCGATCGATATAAACGTGGCAGATACCATCAAGGTGCTTAATCACAGCAACGCGTGCGTCACGGCTGATGCGTTCGATCAGGCCTTTACCACCGCGCGGTACAATGACATCCACGTATTCCGGCATAGTGATCAGTTGACCGACGGCTTCTCGGTCGGTGGTTTCAACGACCTGAACGCAGGCTTCTGGCAGACCGACAGCGTTCAGTGCAGAAGTAATACATTCAGCCAGCGCCTTGTTAGAGGCAATGGCCTCAGAGCCGCCACGCAGAATAGCGGCGTTACCCGACTTCAGGCACAGGCTGGCTGCTTCAATAGTCACGTTCGGACGGCTTTCGTAAATGATACCGATAACGCCCAGTGGAACGCGCATTTTACCAATCTGAATACCGCTCGGACGGTACTTCATGTCGGTGATTTCACCCACGGGATCAGGCAGAGCAGCGACTTGATGCAGGCCTTCGATCATGGTGTCGATGCGCGCGTCAGTCAGCTCAAGGCGGTCCAGCAAGGCTGCATCCAGGCCGTTTTCTGCGCCGCGTGCCATGTCTTCTGCATTTGCGGCACGCAGAGCGTCGCGGCTATTGCTGATTTCGTCAGCAATGGCGAGCAATGCGCGGTTTTTGTCATTGGTGGACGCCCGGGCCATAGCGCGGGATGCAGTCCGGGCCTGCTGGCCAAGGGTCTGCATATAGTCAGCAACGTTCATCTGGAATACCTTAAAACGGAAAGTCTGTAAGTCAGAGTGTGCGATAGTATACACGAACTACTACACTGTTTAGCGGAGGCCGAGAGGTCAGAGTTTGTCAGGAACCCGTTATTCATGGAAAAAGCACGCTTTCACAGTCTGGTAGTGCTGCAGGTTAAGGTTATTTATTGTCTGTTTGCAGCACTGGCGTTGAGCATCATCGCTGTGCTGGATCTGGTCGAAGCACGTACTGTCTTCGCGGCGGTTGCTGCTGGATTTGCTCTTGCTCTGTTGTTGTATGCACTGATTCTTCTGTTGCGAGGTCAGCAGCGATCATCGCCCGTGACCGAATGGTTGATGATTTTTGGGTTGTGTCTGTTTACTTTGTTCGGCATGCAGCGCAGCGAAGATGTGGTGCACTGGGTCTACTTCGTCCCCGGCTATATTTACTTCTTATTTCCCTTTCATGTTGCCAGCTACTTTGCCCTGATTTACAGCACCGCCATGGTGCTTATGGTAATCAGCGAGTTCGACAGTTATCTGCGTCTGCAGATTCTGTTCACCTACGGCGCCTGCTACGCCTTCGCAGTTATGTATGCGCTGATCAATGATCGCCACAATCATGGTCTGAGCGCCATTGTGAATACCGATCCGGTGACGCAGGTGTACAACCAGTACCAATTGGGGCTCGACCTTTCCAAGGAAATGACCCGTGCTGACCGCCAGATTGACCTGCTCAGTCTGGTTGGCATTGCGGTACCGGCCAGCTGGCAGGTATTGAAAACCGAGGAGTACGAAAGCCGCTTGGGCTATCTGAGCAAACGCCTCAAGCGCTGCCTGCGTCGTTTTGATACCTGTTACCGCCTGGATTCTGATGTCTTTGTTGTGTTGCTGCCACACAGTACCGAAAACGTTGTAGACGCGTTGTGTGAGAACCTGATGGATGATCTTGAAGGCAGTGGTCGTTTCGAAGGGCTCGCCGATATCCGGCTGCACCGCGATGTGTACAGCCCGGAAGATGATGTTGATGTACTGATAGAACGGATAGAGAGAAAGCTCAATGATCAGCTTTAATACGCCGCCGCAGGAACAACTGCTGCCCCGATTGCAGGTTATCGTTTATTCGCTGGTGGCTTTTGCATTGCTGTTGCTGATCTACGATCAGTACCGCCAAGGGTTGTATTCATTGGTACTGGCGAATGCGATTTCGATTCCGGCGTTTTTATTCAGTGCGGCGTACATCTATATCAATCGTGATCGCGATTCTTTTCTGTGGGTGAACTATCCCTTAGTGGCGGCGCTTGCTGGGTTAGCTCTGCTGCAATTACCAAGGTATCCCGATCTTATGATCCACTACCTGTTCGCGATGCCGATGTTTACGTACTTCTGCTTACCCATGCAGCATGCCACTGTGGTGAATGTTCTCGTTGCCAGCGCGATGGGGGTGATTCTCTGGGGTAAGGTGGATGTCCAGACCGCCGTGCGTTACACCACTAATTTTTCTCTGCTGGTGCTCTCGACCTGGTGTTTTTCCTATCTGACGCTGTTGAAGGGTGCGTCTCTGCAGCGGCTGGCGCTGACCGATCAGGTGTCAGGCGCCTATAACCGGGAGCACTTTTATCATCTTCTTGAGCGGGAGTTGGCGCGGGGCGAAGCGACGCGGCAGAGCGTCAGCATGATCGGCATTGTGCTTGATGATTATCGCCAGTTAATAGACTTGCACGGTAATCGTTCTGTGGTTCAGTTTATGCCGCAGTTCGTCAAAAAAATCCGTCAGTTGATTCGTGGCGAAGACGATATATTCAGGCTCGAAGATGATCTGATTATGTTGGTACTGCCGAATTGCGGTGAAGAGGGCGCGATTGTTCTGATGGAGCGGATTAAGAGGAAGGTGCAGGAGCAATCGTGGAAGCCGTTTGCTGAGGTATCCATCAGCATCGCCGCGGTAACGCGCAATGCTGATGAAGACAGCGAATCCATTGAAAAACGCTTACTTAAGCGGCTCAATAAACAGCAGAAAACCAGTCTTCAGTTGGCGGCTTTCAGCGACTGATTCCCGCTTTAATGATGCGCACCAGCGTCTGAATTTTTACTTCCGGCAAGTGACTCAGCTTGCCGTAAAAGCTTGCCGGGTCATGAACCTCTACCTGATCAAAGCCGTCTTCCTGAAAGCCTTCTTTAATGGCGGTATCGGAAGGGTAGTGCAACGGCCATTGCCCACGAGTAAAAAGACCGACGAGCTTCTGCGCAAATTTTACGTAGCGGTATGACGGATGCTCTGCAAAGTCAGGGTACAAATCTGTTACGTACCACCCCTTAGGGAAAGCTTTTAATCCGCTCGCCATGCGCGACCAGACCTCACGAATTTTGTCCAGTTCAAAGTAGTTCACCAGTCCTTCGGTGATGATCAGCGTTGGCTGGGTGGGGTCGAGCTCACTCAAGAGCGCACCAATCGACGCCGGGCCGTCTGCGTTGAGTATGTTGCACTCGCGAACTTCATGCCCTTCGACCAGTCCTACTTCTTCGAGAAGCGCTTTTTTACGAGCTGCCATACCGGGAAGGTCGCCCTCAATGTAGCGCAATTGCGGGTAGGCTTGTTTCAGGCGATAGCCACGGGGAGAAAGGCCACAGGCCAGTTCGACCACCTGAGTCACACCCTCATTTTCAATCAGTTCTTTAACCTGATGGTCAATAACTGAATGGCGCTGTAGCAGGAAGATATCAATGTCGGCGCCGGCGAGTGTTCGTAGCAAAGCGTTGACGGGAGCCAGGGTCGCGTTAGCAAACTGTCCGGCGCGGGTGACAAACCCTTTTGCCGAGAGGCCATGTTTGTACCAGATGTAACCGGTGTAATGGGCACTTACGCTGATTCGCGAGGTGTCTGTAGACGCTGACTTCATTGTAATATCCGGGGAGTGTCGTGAGCCGGAGCCCATCGCACGCCATTCCTTATTGTTTGTATTGGTGAAACGAAGGTTAACTGCATACCTACGTGGGGCGCAATGGATTTACCAGTCAATAATCCTGCAAAATCGACGAATGCCTGCGCTATAGCCGTACGCAGGCCGGAAACTACGGGCTGGAGGGCCTTTGGACGAAATAAATTTTTCTGACTGGGGTACTGGCCTGCTGCTGTTCGCCGTCTTCAGTATTTCTCTTGCGGAATCACTGGCCGTGATAGGACTGCTGGTGCCAGGAGTCGGTCTTCTGCTGGCACTTACTCTGGCGGCGGCTGCGGGTGATATTCCGCTCTGGTTGTGGGTCGCCTGTGGCACTGTTGGGGCTTTTCTTGGCGATGGCATTAGCTTTCTTCTGGGTCAGCGCGCCGGTCCTGCAGTTCACCGCTGGCGGTTCTTTCAGCGTCACCCGCACTGGCTGACACGCGGTGAAGCTTTCTTTCAGCGCTGGGGAATCTGGAGTATTATGACAGGCCGCTTTATCGGGCCCATTCGTCCAGTGGTACCGCTGGTGGCGGGTGCGATGCGTATGTCATCGCGTCAGTTCTGGTTTGCCAATGCTGTCTCGTCACCCGCCTGGGGCATGGCGTATCTGGCAACCATGTACTGGCTGGGTGAGGCATTCCGCGATACGTTTGACCTACCCGTTATTGCGGCATTGCTCGCTTTGGCCACCCTGATTGCACTGGTGGTCAGTGTGCTGGTTAATCAACGTCATCGCTGATCAATGACTGGCAGAGTCGTCGGAATGGCGGCTGCGCTCATACGCGAGGTCTTTCTTAAGGGAACCCATCTGGTATTCGAGGTCGGCGTTCTTCTGGCGTAGTTCGCGGTTCTCCTGCTCATGGGCTTTGTAACGCTCAGCCATACCTTCCAGTTCCTGTTTTGCTTCATTGACGGCGCTTTTCCAGCGCTTACCCAGAACGGATGCAGTCAGCGCGGCCCCTAATACGAAGCTGGCAATAATGGCTGCAATTAACATCATCTTATGGTCCTCAGGGGGTCTTGATTGAGACTCAATGATAACGAAAACCTGATACCATGCGCACCTGAATTACAGTAGGAGAAGGTTGTGTCTATCACTCAGTTTGTTGCCAGCACAGGCGCTCGTATGCGAGTGTTTGATCTTGGGCGTCGAATAGCAAAAATCGGTCTGAGCGAATTTGAAGCGATTGAGGATCTGGCGCGACCTTATCCAACACCTTATCTACGTCATGCCTGGGTCGGTATTCTCAGCTGGAATCCGGATGAACCGGGGCAACACAATATCTGGTTTCTGAAATTGCCGTTGGATGAGCAGAATATCCTGCAGCCGGGACCGCGTGATCAGTTTCTGCAGCACTGGCTCCGTGTCGTACAGCATCCGGATAAAGATCACGGTGAGGCGCCTTGTGCGTTTAAGCCCGATGGCAACCGTATGTCGTACTTCCACTCTATTGCTCTGAAAACCCTGAAGCAGCCAGAGACGCAGTACTACGCGACGGCACGCGCTTATTTCAGCGGCGATACTGGCTGGCAGAACTGGCAGCAGTTGGGGCTGCAAGGGATTGCTGAAGTTGTCGCCAGGCTGGATGAAAGTAATAACAGCGAGCTGTTGCAGAAGGCGTTGCCCGAAATGGATAACGCTGGTGCGAGTGTTCCGCGCAATGTTCTGTTGGGCTTTCTTGAGAATGCCGAACCTGATGTGAATCTGACCATTGCCCTGACAGACTCGCTGGCTGAGGCTATGAAAGGCCAGCCCGACGCCACCGCACTCGCGCTCTATTGCCGCGCGATGTCGCAGAGTGTCAGCGTTAACCACCGTCGGGAGGTTTTGCAGCTGGTGTTGCAGCATCCATTGGCGAGTGAAGTCGAGATTCTCAGTGCTGTCGGAAGTCGCTGCTGGAATGACCTCGAAGGAGACACGCTTAGCCTGTATCTCGAGAAACTTGCTCAGGCAGGACAGGATGTATTCCTTGCTCTGGTGGCCGATCTGATGACTTTACCGGGCAAGCGTAAACAGATTTTAGAAGCCTTCCGTAATCCGCAGCGCAGCGATGAGCTGGGAGCTGCTATTGGTGTGCTGATGAGCGCAGCCCGCAGTGGTGTGCAATGAGTCTGAATGAGGCCCAACCGGGAACCTTGTGCCCCTGCAACAGTGGTAAAGACTACAGAGTTTGTTGTGGTTTGTACCATGAGGGTGAAGTCGCACCGACGCCTACGGCACTGATGCGCTCTCGCTACTCGGCCTTCGCTCTGGAAAATGCCGATTATCTGTTAGCTACCTGGCATAAGGACTATCGCCCGCAAACCCTGGAGTTCGCCGCCGATACCCGGTGGACAGGGCTCGATATTCTGGAGGAAGGCAGCGACGGAGACACAGGCACGGTTCATTTTATTGCCACCTTTAACGAAGATGGTGAGTGGCTTCTGCTTGAAGAAAAGTCGCGTTTTGAACGGCTGGGTGGGCGATGGTATTACCTTGCCGGAGAAACCGATTTTCGCTCGCCCGATGTCGGCCGGAATGACCCCTGCCTGTGCGGCTCGGGGAAAAAGTGGAAAAAGTGCTGCGGCTGAGTCGCTTCTGATTTTTGACAGCAGCCTTTTCTGAAGATTTGAGGGCTGCTTATTTATCTGAGGGCTGCATGCCTTTGAGTAGCATGCCCCAGGTCATGGCTAATGCACCGGCCATAGAAAGCAATAACATCACGTTAATAAAGACGGTGTTGCGCTGGTAGTAGCTTAGCTGGGGAACTGCTTCTTCTGAACAGGCACCACTGGTATAGTCATAGTGCAGCCCGGCATCGGTACATTGACCGGCTGACATTAATTCAAAGCCGAAGGCAACAATCAGGGTAATCGCAGGAAGGGCGAATAACAGGGAGCCGTAACGCGTCAGCATGTGCGCAATCTCTCTAAACGCAGAAAGGAAACTTGACAGAAGTTATAAGAAGTCTGCATCTTACCCCTCACTGCTGGTTCACCACAACGATAATAAGTGTTTCATGAAAAAGATTTCTTTGCTTGTTTTGTCCGCATTTCTCGCGGTGTCGAATGCCTGGTCTGCAACGCCTGAGCAATTGGATCAGCTGCTGCAGCAGATCAAAAACGACATATCAGCGAAACGTCTTTCGTCACCGGAAGGCAACAATGCGCTGGAAAAAATAACTCAGTTCCGCAGTGAAGCGCCTTTCGATTATCGCGTGGTGCCGCTCGCTTATGACTGGGGTGAGGCGTACGTGGCCTTGTCTGCGCAGGCGCGTGAGAAGGGCCAGTTGAGCAAAGCTCAGGGGTATCTGGATAACGTCTGGAAAGTAGCCGCTTTGACGCCGGGCCTTGAAGATGAGCAGCGTGCTCTGGATCAGGCTAAGGCAAGCTCTGGCGTCGATACCCGCGCCGTCGCCGCGAAAGAAAAAGCCGACGCCGAAGAACAGGCCCGTCAGCGTGAGCTGGCTGCGGCAGCTGAGAAAGAAAAAGAACGTTTACGTATTGAAGCTGAGAAGCAACGCAAGATAGCCGCTGCCGAAGCCGCAGAAAAACGACGTCGCGAAGCCGCCGAAAAGGCGCGTAGAGCAGAGCAGGAACGTCAGCGTCGCGCAGAACAGGAGCGTCAGCGCCAGATTGCCGCTGTAGCCGCGGCCAAGCAGAAGGCCTCAAGTTCGTCGCCAGTATTGAATTCACCGATCGATCTCGATGATATTGCTTTGGACCCTGTTGCTCCGGCACCTGCGCCTAAGCCACGTCTGGCGGCGCCGAAGGCCGCTGCGAAGACACCGACGGCTCAGTCCACGCGACTCTGGGCCCAGGCGAAAGAAGAGAGCGACGCTATTGCTGAATATACGGTGCCACCTCAGGCACTCCAGTCTAAAGACCGTGCTATTGCCGAAAAAATGGGCGATATCTGCCAGAAGATGGTGGACGAAGACGCTTCGGTGGTTGTTCATTCGGCCAGTAAGTCGGATTATCGTTGGTTGGCTGTACGCCTGACTCTCTGCGCACGTCGCATTGACCGTGGATACCGCCTGCGCCACAGCTATCAGCCAGTTGCCGTTGGAGAGTCTGCGATCGTGGCGCTGCACCCACCGCGCGATTCTTCTCTGCTTAAGCAGGTCGGTCAGTAAGCCGTCGGAAATGCCGGTCGTGGTTCCCTCGGGTGGAACCAATACCTGTGGCTCGGGTCGTATGAGCGGATAGCGCTGACAAGCGCGTCAGCCGTGATACAATCCGGGCCATTATTGTTTTAATTCAGCCAATACTGATAGCGAACCATGTACTTATTCCGTCTGTTTATTTCTGCGTTACTCTTTTCCTTTTCCTTTTCTTCTCTGACTCTTGCTGCTGTCATTATCCCTAAACCTCCTGTCCTGGACGCTACAGCCTATATCCTGATGGATGCAGATAGCGGCGAAGTTCTGGTTGAGCACAACTCGGGTGAGCGTTTGCCGCCTGCGAGTATGACCAAGATGATGACCAGCTACATTGCTGTTCACGAAATTGTTGAAGGCAATGTGACCGAAGACACCATGGTGCCGATCAGTGTGACCGCCTGGAAAAAAGGCGGCTCTAAGATGTGGGTCCGTGAAGGCACTGAAGTGAAAATGATCGACTTGCTGCGCGGTATTATTGTGCAGTCAGGTAACGACGCGTCCATCGCAGTCGCTGAGTATTTCGCCGGGTCTGAGAGTGCGTTTGCAGGGTGGATGAACCAGTACGCGCAGGAGTTTGGTATGTTCGACACCAACTTCGAGAATGCGACAGGCTGGCCCGCTGAAGGCCACCTGACAACGGCACGTGATCTTGCTTTGTTGGCGAAGCACATTATTAAAGACCACCCGACTTATTACAGTCTTTACGCTGAAAAGTATTTCGAATACAACGACATCCGCCAGCCAAACCGCAATAAACTGCTGTGGCGTGATCCGAGCGTGGATGGCCTGAAAACCGGCCATACGGAAGAAGCTGGATACTGTCTCGCGGCATCAGCTAAGCGTGATGACACTCGCCTTATTGCCGTTGTGATGGGGACACGCAGCGAAGAAGCGCGTGCACGTGAGACTCAGAAACTTCTGGGCTACGGTTTCCGCTATTTTGAAACGCACAAGCTCTATAGCAAGGGCGATGTGCTGGCGACTGAGAAAGTCTGGCTGGCGAAGCAGGACACCATCGACCTGGTGGTTGCTGAAGACATTTACATGACCCTGCCGCGTGGCTCGCGGGATGAGTTAGTCGCAGAAGTCGTTAGCCCTGATTATCCAGAAGCTCCGCTGTCGGCCGGGCAGGGTGTTGGCACGCTGACGCTGAAGATGGGTGAGGAAGAACTGGGCAAGCATGATCTTGTTGCAGCGACGGATATTGAAGAGTCGGGCTTCTTTGGACGTCTGATCGGATCCATCAAACTTTTCTTCGTGCGCCTCTTCGCCTGAAGCTGGTGCCACTAAGCTGCCGCTGACCGTACTGGCAGCACACTTTTCATGTCTGCCGCTTGAAAATTCAGGCGGCAGCATCCATAAATGTAACCATTGTTCTGTTTATCTTCTGAGATACCGCCGTGAGCCAACCTGAAGCCCCTAAAATTGAGTTTCCCTGTGAGAACTATCCGATCAAAGTGGTCGGCGAGGCGATGGAAAACTACGAAGAGGTGATCGTCGAAATTGTCCGTGTTCATGCGGAAGACTGTGACATGGAGCGAATCCGCATTCAGGAGAGTTCGAATGGACGTTTCCGTTCCGTGACCCTCTATATCACCGCGACGGGTAAAGATCAGTTGGTTAATATCCACAAAGACCTGATGGCCCACGCTAACGTACGCATGGTGATCTGATGCAGACCCGCATGCTGGGGTTGGCAGATTATCAGACGGTCTATGATGACATGACGGCCTTCACCGAAGGACGCAATGACGAAACTCCAGATGAGCTCTGGTACCTTCAGCATCCTCCTGTGTTTACTCAGGGGCAGGCCGGTAAAGCTGAGCACGTTCTGTTTCCCGGTGATATCCCGGTCGTGCAGACCGATCGTGGTGGTCAGGTAACTTACCATGGTCCTGGTCAGCTGGTGGTGTATCTGATGATCGACATCGCCCGCCGCGGTTGGGGGCCTCGACAGTTAGTCAGTGCTATTGAACAGGCCATCGTTGATACTCTGGCCGAGTGGAATATCGAAGCCTCGCCGCGCAGCGACGCGCCAGGTGTTTACACGGGCGAACGGAAAATTGCCTCGCTGGGCTTAAGAATACGCCATGGGCGCTCATTTCATGGGCTGGCGTTGAATATAGACATGGATCTTGAACCCTTCCGCCGGATTAACCCCTGTGGGTATGCGGGGATGGAGATGACGCAGATGACTGCCGAAACTGACAGCGCGGTGAGTTTCGACGCAGTGACCGACCGTCTCGACTATCATTTACAGCGCCTGCTAGCCAATGACGGTTCAGGTACTGATGAAACGACTCCGGAGTAATTGATGTCAGAACGACGCAAAGTAGTGCAGGGCGAAAAACTGCGAGGTGCAGATAAAGTCGCCCGCATCCCGATTAAAGTCATTCCGACCGAAGAAATACCGCGTAAACCAGACTGGATCCGCGTGCGCATTCCAGCGACTCCGAAGATCAATGAGATTAAGCAGAAACTGCGTAAGCATAAGCTGCATACCGTTTGCGAGGAAGCCAGTTGTCCTAATCTGGGAGAGTGTTTCGGCGGCGGTACCGCAACCTTTATGATCATGGGCGACATCTGTACACGTCGCTGCCCGTTCTGTGACGTTGGCCACGGCCGTCCTAATCCTCTGGATACCGAAGAGCCAGTCAACCTGGCGACCGCGATTGCTGATATGGGCCTGAAGTATGTGGTGATCACCTCGGTCGACCGTGATGATCTGCGTGATGGTGGCGCCCAGCATTTTGCCGACTGCATTCGCCTGACCCGTGAGCATAGTCCGGGTATTCAGTTGGAGGTTCTGGTGCCTGATTTCCGTGGTCGCATGGAGGTCGCACTCGATATCCTGACGGAAACTCAACCTGACGTGTTTAACCACAATCTTGAGACGGTACCGCGTTTGTACAAGGAGTGTCGTCCGGGTTCCAACTATGAGTGGTCTCTGACGTTGCTGAAGGAATACAAAGCCCGTAATCCTGAGATCATCACCAAGTCAGGTCTGATGCTTGGATTGGGTGAGACGAATGAAGAAGTGGTTGATGTGATGCGTGACATGCGCGCGCACAACATCGATCACATCACCCTTGGCCAATACCTTCAGCCAAGTCGCGATCACTCACCAGTGAAGCGCTTCGTTACACCGGAAGAGTTCAAAGAATTAGGTGATATCGCAAAAGAGATGGGCTTTATTCGTGTGACCAGCGGGCCGCTTGTGCGCTCTTCCTATCACGCTGATCAGCAGGCCGAAGGCATCGATGTCAGCGGCGTGCCCGTCAGCTGAATAACTGACCGGCACGTTATAAGCGGGGCACGACAGGCTCCGCTTATATTCAGGCCTGTTTCAGCATCGAGTACAAGTCATCTTTCAGGTGTACACGCTTCAGTCGTAAAGCGTCGAGGGTGTCATCCGAAGCGGGTGTGGTGTCTTCTTCAATCTTACGTACTTCTTTGTCCAGCTCGTGGTACTCATCGAAGAGGCGGGCGAAATGCCGGTCCTTCATTTTCAGCTCGTGGATCTGGTCAGCCATGTCTGGGAAGTCGTGGTGTAAATCATGATGTTCGACGTTCATAAGTTTCCTCCTGTTGGGATAATCTCAGATTACCCCTGTTGCACGTAACGGCATTGACCTGTGTCAGGTAGATGAGTTCCTCAGATGTACTATTCCATACATTGTGTCTGGACTAATTTCAGGTTGTGGTCATTATTTATAGGTAACTCAATTAGTAAGTAGTTTATTCAGCCACGAGGAAGAAAATGCCAAGCAGGCCGCTTTTGAAGCCATGACGCACGCTGCGGAACAGGGCGAAATTGTGCGCTACATGGAGCAGATCTCGATGTGTCAGAAGCTGGATGAATTGGCACAGGCACTGCTGAATCTTCTCTCGCGTTTTGGTCTGAATGCCGTTTTTTCGTGCTGGCTCGAAGGCGATGAGTGGCCTCATTATTACTCGCATTCTGGAGCGGCTTCTCCACTTGAACAAGATCTGATGCAGTCCGGTCACGGTGGTGGTCGTATCATGGAGTTCGGCCGCCGGATGTTGGTGAATTATCCGCGCACGGCACTTCTTATAAAAAACGTACCCTATGAAGACGAAGCGCGGTTTGGGCGCATTAAAGACCATCTGGCCGTGGTGCTTAGCGCTACCGACGCTCGCGTGAGCAGCCTGAATATGGAAGAGCGTCTGCGTCAGAAAGATCGTCTTCTTGATGTTGTGTCTGATGTTAAACACACGCTGCTGGATGTTCAGAAGCGTCAGGATGAAATGAAGATTCGTGCAGCGAATGAGCGGGACGACGTTAAGCTTGAGCTGCGCGAGGAGCTCCTGACTCTCGGTCTGCATGAAGAGCAGGAAGAGCGCATGTTGAGTCTGGTGATGGATTTTCTGAAGAGCCTCGAGGGTCTGTACAACGAGGCTATGGATTGGCAGGAAGATCTCGAGCCGGTCATGCAGGCGATTGAGTTTGTTGTCAGTGGCGGTGAGCAATCAGCCTGATACTCACCGCGTCAGCCACAGAATCAGCTGGCTTTAACCAGAGCCTGATGTATCCATTGCTTCAACTGCTGAGCAGGTAGGGCGCCTGCCATCTGGTCGATCACCTTACCGTTTTTGAACACCATCAGTGTGGGAATGCTGCGTATCGAAAACTGGCCAGCGGTCTGTTGGGCGTGTTCCGTATTCACCTTGGCGAAGCGGGCCTGATAAGGCATAGCCGCGGCAACATCTTTGAATATCGGTGCCATCATCTGGCAAGGGCCGCACCAACTTGCCCAGAAGTCGACGACAACGGGCAAATCATTCTTTGTAATAAAGCGTTGGAAGTTCGCGTCACTCAGGTCTGTGACTGAGCCCGTGAATAGCGGACTTTTACATTTGCCGCACTGTCCGGGCTGATTCTGTTTTTCGTCTGGGATGCGGTTGATGGCTCCGCAGTCCGGGCAAGTAATATGCATAACTGTCTCCTGTTGTTTTTTCTATATGAGGCGACAGTTATGTATTTCAAGGGGCCGGTGAAATATTGAGTGCTTCCTGCAGGAAGTCATCTTTCTCGCGTTCACCGATAATACGTCCGCTGGCGTTGTCAGCACCGGGCTCGAAAAACAGCACAGTAGGCGGGCCAAAGACTGCCTGAGCTTTCATAAAGCTCTGATGCTCGTCAGTGTTGTCGGTGACATCCAGCTGTATCCACTGTACATGGCTCAGACGTTGTTGCGCTTCGTCAGTCGCGAAGATTTCTTTGTCCATAATTTTGCATGAAATGCACCAGTCTGCGTACAGTTCGACCATGACGGGTGTATTTGCACCGGCGATCAGACCTTTTACTTCTGCAACTGACTCTGTCTGGTAAAACGGGCTGACATGAACGTCTTCAGCGTGACCGAGTGGATTCAGAGGATCTGAACGGCCGCTGACAGCCCCTGCAAGCGCGATGATGCCGTAAGCAAAAACACCCACTGCCACCGGCTTTATCAGGCGCTGTGGTCCTTCATTGGCAGTATTCAGTGCGCCAGCGGAAACACCTGCGCCGACGGCGAGCGCACCCCATAAGCCCAGTACGATATATCCGGGTAATAATCGGCTGACCAACCAGATCGCCACACCAATCAGCATGATGCCGAACAGATACTTAATACGCTCCATCCACATTCCGGCTTTTGGTAAAACGCTGGCTCCGGTAGTGCCCAGGACAATCAATGGCGTTCCCATGCCGAAGCCGAGCGCCAACAGGGCAAGCGCTCCGCTTGTGGCGTCACCTGTGGTACTCAGATAGGCGAGTGCACCGGCTAATGGCGCAGACACGCAGGGCGAGACTACCAGCGCCGACAGAACGCCAATAACAAAGACGCTGCCAGCCTGACCACCGCTCTGTTTCTGGCTGGCAGCATTCAGGCGATTACGTATGCCCGAGGGTAGTTGCAGCTCATATACGCCAAACATAGAAAGCGAGAGCACGATAAAGAAAATCGCGAAACCGATTAACACGGGAGGGCTCTGCATCATGGCCTGTACGTTGGCTCCGGCACCCAGCAGACCAACGGTCAGGCCCGCTGCTGCGTACGTAATGGCCATGCCGGTGACGTACAGAAATGAAAGCCAGAAGCCCCGGCCTGCGCTGGTCTTGGCTCCACCCAGTACAACACTGGTAAGGATGGGAACCATAGGCAATACACAGGGGGTGAATGTCAGGCCCAGACCGAGCAGAAAGAAGATACCAATGACCGTGGGTAGCGAGCGGCCAGAAAAGAAAGAGTCGTCGCTGCTGGCGGATGACTGGCTGCTGGAAATCGCACTATCGCCGGTGCTGGCTGCATCAGTGATTGGGTTGGCGACGGGTTCAGTAATGACGACTTCACTGGTCTGAGGTGGGTAACACAAGCCCGCATCGGCGCAGCCCTGATAATGGAGAGTCGCGGTTCCGGGTGTCAGGCTGGCGGTGTCAAAAGAGACTTCCAGTTGACCGTAATAGGCGACGATGTCACCAAAGGCTTCATCGTATTTTTCTTTGCCGTCTTTAGACCAGGTGGCAGGATCAAGTCTGACAGCCCCCTGAGTCAGATAAATACGGTGTTCATAAAGGTAGTAGCCGTCGGCATTCTGCCAGTGTGCAGTAATCTGGCCGGGCTCTGTATATGTTTCTAGCGGAAAAGCCTGTTCGACAGGCAGGAAATCATCCGAACCGCCAAGGCCGTCCAGCAGACCGGAATGCGCCGGGATGCTGGTAATAAACAACAAGAGCCAAAGTCCTGCGCGCATCATGTGATCTGTTACTCCGTCAGGTGGTTCGTTCTACTGCGATGGCTGCCAGTGCTGCGAGAGCATCGCGTGCGACTGATGCTGGTAAGTTTTCCAGGTGCTTCTGAGCACGGTCGCGACATGCATTAGCCTGCTGGCGCGTATAGTCGAGAGATCCACAGCTTTTCACAACACGCAGGACTTCGTTCATGTCATCCAGTCCGCCCTTACGGATAGCGTTGCGGATAAGCTGTCGGTCGTCTTCATTCGCATGTGCCATGGCATGAATCAGAGGCAGAGTGGCTTTCCCCTCGGCGAGATCGTCACCGACGTTCTTACCCATCTCTTCAGCATCACCTTCGTAGTCGAGCACATCATCAACCAGCTGAAAAGCCATACCTAGTTCTTTACCGTACTCTTTAAGGGCAGTGCGATCCGCGTCACTTAATTCGAGCAGTGCCGCCGCTGAATGGGTAGAAGCTTCGAACAACATGGCGGTTTTGCCGTGGATGACTTCCATGTACTGAGCTTCGGTAGTGTCGGGGTTTTTGACGTTGGTGAGCTGCATAACTTCGCCTTCTGCAATGACGCAGGTGGCGTTAGAAAGTATCTCCATGACGGGCATAGAGCGTAGCTCGACCATCATTTCGAAAGCGCGGCTGTATAGAAAGTCACCGACCAGAACGCTGGGAGCGTTGCCCCAGCGGGCATTGGCAGTTGGGTTTCCACGGCGCATATCAGACGTGTCAACGACGTCATCATGAAGCAATGTCGCGGTATGCAGGAACTCAATCACAGTGGCGAGTTTCACTGCGTCAGCATCGGCACGATCGAATGCTTTCGCTGTCAGTAGGACAAGAAGAGGGCGGATACGTTTACCGCCACTGCTGACGATGTATTCGGCGATTTTTTCAACCAGAGGAACTCGGCTCTCGAGCTGCTCGTGGATCAGCTTGTCGACGGCCTGAAACTCGTCGTTAACCGTGGCAAGTACGTCTTTGATATGCATGGATTCGGGTGCCTGCTTTATAATGCAACGAATGCTAGGGAGGCCGACCCGCCCTGTCAAGAAAAAGGCCTGTTCCATACTTGCGGCCAAAACGGGAGTGCGGTATAGTCTCGCGCCCCGAAATTACGCTCCCTGCCATATGGACGCCAGAGTGCTGCCAATAGAAGCAGGCTTAAGTAGCGAGAGGGAAAGGCAGTGCGAAAGGCTGGCGCTATGGCGTCAGTAACGGCGACAAAGGCCACGCACTGAAAAGTCATGCACACTAAGTGCTAGCGGAGAATTACAGTTATGTACGCTGTAGTAGTCACTGGCGGTAAGCAATACCGTGTTGAAGAAGGTCAGACTCTGAAAGTTGAGAAACTGGAAGTTGCAACTGGCGAAAACGTTGAACTGGAAAAAGTTCTGCTGATTGGTAACGGCGACGATGTTAAAATCGGTGCTCCAGTGGTTGAAGGCGCTAAAGTAACAGCTGAAATTGTTAATCACGGTCGTCACAAGAAAGTGAAGATCATGAAGTTCAAGCGTCGTAAGCACCACATGAAGCAGATGGGCCACCGTCAGTGGTTCACTGAACTGAAAATCACCAGCATCGCTGGCTAAACACTAATTTCAGAGGTCCGCGCGGTTAACACCGCCGCATCCGCAGTGTTGCAGTGACCTCGCAGCTAGGAGTAAAGCAATGGCTCACAAAAAAGCTGGTGGTTCTACCAAGAACGGTCGCGATTCCGAAAGTAAACGCCTTGGCGTAAAACTGTTTGGCGGTCAGACTGCTAAAGCTGGCGCGATCATCGTTCGTCAGCGAGGCACCCGTTTCCACGCTGGTGAAAACGTTAAGATCGGTCGTGACCACACTCTCTTCGCTACCGCTGAAGGCGCAGTGAAGTTTGAGGTCAAAGGTAAGAACAACCGTAAGACCGTAAGCATCGTTCCAGCGGCTTAATTGCACCGGAATATGCTGATGCGCCCTGACTGCATAGCAGTTGGGGCGTTTTTATTTGTACATCCCAAACCAGAGCGTTATTACCATGAAGTTCGTTGATGAAGTCCGTATCGCTGTAGAAGCTGGCAAAGGCGGCAATGGCTGCGTCAGTTTCCGTCGTGAGAAATTCATCCCTAAGGGCGGCCCGGACGGCGGCGACGGCGGTGATGGCGGTTCTGTATACCTTGAAGCCGACGAGAACACCAATACTCTGGTGGATTATCGCTACACCCGTCGCTTTAAGGCCGAAAATGGTCGTCCGGGTGCGGGTCGTAACTGTACTGGTGCCAAGGGTGATCACATCGTCTTGAAAGTACCCGTAGGTACGACAGCGATTGATGATGACACCAACGAAGTACTGGGTGATCTTACCGCGCATGGTGACCAGCTGCTGGTGGCTCAGGGTGGTTTCCACGGATTGGGTAACACGCGCTACAAGTCATCGACGAATCAGGCGCCGCGCCAGTCAAAACCGGGGCAGCCGGGCGAATCACGTAACCTCAAGCTTGAGCTGAAGGTGCTGGCAGATGTCGGTCTGTTGGGCTTGCCGAATGCGGGTAAATCGACCTTTATCCGCTCGGTATCTGCAGCGACGCCGAAAGTGGCGGATTATCCGTTCACGACTCTGGTTCCGAATCTCGGTGTTGTTTCCATCGAAGAATACCGCAGTTTTGTGATTGCCGATATTCCAGGGTTGATAGAAGGTGCGGCGGACGGTGCTGGCCTTGGCACACGCTTTCTCAAGCATCTGGTGCGTACTCAGCTGCTGCTGCATATTGTTGATATGGCGCCATTTGATGATTCAGACCCTGCAGAGCGCGTAGAGGCCATCAGTCGTGAGCTTGAGAACTTCTCGCCCGGACTGGCGCTGCGTGATCGCTGGCTGGTGCTGAACAAACTTGATCTGCTGCCTGAAGAAGAGCGCGAGGCTCGTTGCCAGGAAATTATTGAGAAGCTTGAATGGGATGGTCCGGTGTATCGTATTTCTGCGATCAACCGTGACGGTACTCATAAGCTGGTGTGCGACATCATGGAGTATATGGAAGAGCGTCGCGAACGAGCAGCCGAAGACGAAGAGTTTGCTGAGGCTATTCTGGCCGAGCGCGAGCAGGTCGAAGAAGAGGCGCGCGAGCATCTCGAAGCGCTGCATGAGCGTCGTCGTCAGGAGCGGGCAGAGCGTAAAGCTGCTAAGCAGGACGATGATGATGACGACTACGATGTGGAAGTCGTCTACACGAACGAATAATTCGACAAACGAATAACCCGAAAAAAGACTAATCCGTGCCGGACAGTAACGCATGACAACAGAGCAGTGGCAGGCTTCGCGTAACAATCTGAAAGACGCAAAACGCTGGGTGATTAAAATCGGCAGTGCGTTGTTGACGAATGACGGCAAAGGCCTGAATCGTGAGGGTATGCAAAGCTGGGTAGATCAGATTGCTGGTCTGCTCAATGCCGGTCATGAAGTGGTGCTGGTCTCTTCAGGCTCAGTTGCTGAAGGTATGACCCGCCTTGGCTGGAAGACCCGCCCGGATGAAGTGCATAAACTGCAGGCAGCGGCCGCCGTCGGTCAGATGGGTCTGGTACAGGCCTACGAAACCTCTTTCTCAAAACACGGTCGGCATACTGCGCAGGTGTTACTGACGCATGATGATCTGAGCGACCGTAAGCGCTACCTCAATGCTCGCACCACGCTGCGTACTCTCCTTGATATGGGGGTTGTTCCCATCATCAATGAAAATGACACTGTGGTAACTGATGAAATCTGCTTTGGTGATAACGACACGTTGGGTGCGTTAGCGGCCAATCTGGTGGAAGCAGACCTGCTGGTTATTCTCACGGATCAGGATGGTCTGTACACGGCGGACCCGCGCTCAAACCCCGACGCAACGCTGATCTTCGAAGGCATGGCTTCTGATCCACAATACGCCGCGATGGCCGGTGGCGGCGGTGCGCTTGGGCGTGGCGGTATGGTCACCAAAGTGCGTGCAGCAACGCTGGCTTCGCGCTCTGGAGCGGATACCCTGATCGTTGGTGGTCGCATAGATAATGTTATTTCCCGCCTGCATCAGGGCGAACTGGTGGGCACTCTGCTGAAAGCCGGGCAGGCGCCAGTGGCTGCGCGAAAGCAATGGATCGCAGGCCATCTTAAGACCCACGGTATACTCACGCTGGATGATGGTGCAGTGAAGGCGCTCCGCACTGGCGGGCGCAGTCTGTTGCCAATTGGTGTCAGCAAAGCCACAGGTCGCTTTGAGCGCGGTGAGGTGGTTGAATGCCGTGATGAGCGTGGGCAGTTGGTCGCCAAGGGGCTGGTGAATTACAGCATCAGCGAAGCGCAGAAGATTTTAAAAACACCGACGTCCGGACTTGAACAAGCGCTGGGAACGGTAACAGAGCCCGAGATGATTCACCGGGATAATCTGGTTATTCTCTGAACCAGAATGTGTGAGCACTCAACAGGATTTTACTTCAGGAGATAAAAGACATGATTGAGACGGTTAACGTAGCCGGTCTGGACGTGAACAACGACAAGCCGTTTACGCTTTTCGGTGGTATGAACGTGCTGGAAAGTCGCGATCTGGCGATGAAAATCTGTGAAACCTACGTCGAGGTGACCGGAAAGCTGGGCATCCCGTACGTATTCAAGGCATCGTTCGATAAAGCGAACCGTTCTTCGATCAATTCTTACCGTGGTCCGGGCATGGAAGAAGGCCTGAAGATTTTTGAAGAAATCAAAAAGACCTTCAATGTTCCTGTGATTACTGACGTTCACGAACCGTATCAGGCGGCGCCTGTTGCTGAAGTGGTTGATGTTATCCAATTGCCAGCGTTTCTGGCACGTCAGACCGATCTGGTGGTTGCGATGGCTGAAACCGGTGCGGCGATCAATGTGAAGAAACCTCAGTTCCTGGCACCACACGAGATGCGTCACATCATCAAGAAGTTTGCCGAAGCCGGTAACGACAAGGTCATGCTGTGTGAACGGGGTTCAAGCTTTGGTTACAACAACCTGGTGGTTGATATGCTGGGCATGGACGAAATGAAAAAGCAGGCGCCAGTGATCTTTGATGCGACACATGCACTGCAGCGCCCGGGTGGTCGTGCTGATTCCGCCGATGGCCGTCGCCAGCAGGCGTTTGAGCTGGCGCGTTCTGGTATGGCGCTGGGCATTGCTGGTCTCTTTATCGAAGCGCACCCGAATCCTGCAGAAGCCAAGTGTGACGGCCCGTGCGCGCTGCCGCTGGATAAGCTGGAGCCGTATCTGGCACAGATGAAGGCGGTTGATGATCTGGTGAAATCTTTCGAACCTGTGGTTATCGACTGATTCTGATCTCTGGCTCGCATTGAGCTTAAGGTAAAGGGGCTGTAGCTGTTGACAGCCCCCGCTTATATCCGGATAATTCCGGCCCTCTCTGGGTACCTACACACAAGCGCGTAGATTCCCGACTAAAGTTAATAACCGAATTTGAGGAGCCGACTGTGGCAAATTCCGCTGGTTCTCGTAAACGCGCCCGTCAGGCTATCAAACGTCGTGCCCGTACTATGGCACTGCGTTCTATGGTGCGCACTTATGTTAAGAAAGTTAATGCCGCCATCGAAACTGCTGACTACGAGCAGGCTCAGGCTGCGTTTACTCAAAGCAAACCTTACATCGACAAGTCTGTGACTAAAGGCATCATGCACAAGAACGCTGCTGCCCGCATCAAGAGCCGTCTGAACTCTAAGGTTGTCGCTCTGAAAGGCTAATCGCTTTTTCAGATCGAAGAAAAACCCGCCAACGGCGGGTTTTTTTGTGTATAAATACCGCATATCCGCACGGAAACGCTTATGTCCGCTACGCCTGAATCCGGCCCCGAGGCTAAAAGCAGCAGTCTGCTCCGCTCATCATCCATTGTCAGTGTTATGACCCTGCTGAGTCGGGTTCTGGGGCTGGCGCGCGATATTATTGTGGCGAATTATTTTGGTGCGCGGGTCGATGCGTTTTTTGTGGCATTTAAGATTCCCAATTTCTTCCGAAGATTATTTGCCGAAGGCGCGTTTTCCGTGGCGTTTGTGCCTGTGCTTAGCGAGTATCGTACTCAGAGGGCATTTGACGAAGTCCGCCTGTTGGTGGCCCGTGTATCCGGGATGTTGGGGCTGGCCCTGTTGGCCGTGACTTGTCTGGCGATGCTGGGTGCTGATTACCTGCCCTGGGTATTTTCGCCGGGTTTTCGCAGTGACCCAGAGAAGTTTGCGCTGACGGGTGACTTGTTGCGCATTACCTTTCCGTACTTGCTGTTTATTTCACTGACGGCGTTTGCCAGCAGTGTGCTGAATACGTATGGCCGCTTCGCCGTGCCTGCGATTACACCGGTTATTCTTAATATCACGCTGATTGCCGCGACATTAGGCTTTACGGATTACTTTGAAGAGCCTCAGTACGCACTGGCATGGGGGGTATTCTTTGCTGGCTTGTTCCAGTTTATGTTCCAGCTGCCTTTTATTGCGCGTATGCGCCTGTTGGTTTTACCTTCCGTAAAGCCGAAAGATGAAGGTGTGCGGCGCATTGGTAAGCTGATGGTACCGGCGCTGTTTGGTGTGTCCGTCAGTCAGATCAATCTCCTGTTGGATACTCTGCTGGCCTCGTTTCTTGAGGACGGCAGCGTCAGTTGGCTGTACTACTCAGATCGCTTGAATAACCTGCCCTTGGGGGTATTCGCGATTGCTATTGGTGTGGTGATTTTACCTGCGCTGTCGGGTAAGCACGCGGCTGCAGACAAAGAGGCGTTCTCTCGCACCATCGACTGGGCAGTTCGTATGGTGTTTATGATAGCGACGCCTGCTGCTCTGGCTCTGGTGCTTCTCGCAACGCCTCTGATGGCGACGATCTTCTACTACGGTGAAGTCACGGCTTACGACGTCGGTAAGATGACTCTGAGTTTGCAGGCCTACGCCGTTGGGCTGCTCGCCTTTATGATGATTAAGGTTCTGGCGCCGGGCTATTACGCCCGTCAGGATACGAAAACACCAGTGAAAATTGGTATTCAGGCTATGGTCGTGAATATGGTGTTGAATCTGGCACTTGTGTACCCACTGCAGCACGCCGGTCTCGCTTTAGCGACCTCTCTGGCAGCTTATTACAACGTCTTCATGCTTTACCGCGGACTGCGTAAAAGTGGGGTATATCAGCCTCAGTCTGGTTGGTTGAAGTTCATGCTGATCCTTTTGCTGGCTAACTCGGCTCTGGCCGCCGTGTCTGTATGGTTGATGGGGGCTCCGGGAGACTGGTTAACCTGGGAAACGATGCAACGAATAAGTTGGCTGTCTGTGCTGGTTGGGGCCGGTGTGGTGGTGTATTTCGCCGTAATGACAGCGGCAGGGTTGCGTCTGCGTCATCTCCGCGGCGAGCTGTTCTGATCAGTGTTAAACCGCTATAATCCGTGCTTTTAATTTTGCAGCGGTACCTGTGATGCGCCTGATTCGTGGCCTGCACAATCTGAATGCCAGTTTGCCCGTCGATTTCGATGGTTGCGTCGCGACCATCGGGAATTTTGATGGCCTTCATCTTGGCCATCGCCGCATCCTGGAATCACTGCAAAAGGTATCAGCAGAGGACGGTAAGCCTACTCTGGTGATGATGTTTGAGCCTCAGCCTAAAGAGTTCTTTGCGCCTGATCTGGCGCCACCGCGTCTGGCAGGGTTTCGCGATAAGTTTCAGGATCTACGCGACGCTGGCATTGACTATCTTCTGTGCCTGCCATTCAACGAATCACTGCGAAGTATGTCTGCTGCTCAGTTTATCCAGAGTATTCTGATCGACGGCATTCAGGTGAAGCACCTGATTGTCGGCGATGACTTCCGGTTCGGTTGCGATCGCAGTGGTGATTATGCCGCACTGGAGACCGCTGGTAAGGTGTCAGGGTTCAGTGTTGACGATACCCCAACGCATGAAATTGCGGGTGATCGGGTAAGCAGCACCCGCGTTCGCAAAGAGTTGGCCCGTGACAATTTACCGATGGCTGCGGAGCTGTTGGGGCGTCCATATCAGATGTCAGGCCGTGTAGCCTATGGTCGCCAACTGGGGCGGACGCTGGATACACCGACAGCTAATGTGCTGATTAAACGTAGCCGACTGCCGATGACCGGTGTGTACGCAGTGCACCTGATTGAGCAGGAAAGCCGCGAGGAATACATCGGCGTGGCTAATCTGGGTGTTAAGCCGACGATCAGTGGTGAACCTGAGCCATCATTGGAAGTCCACGTGTTTGGTTTCAGTGGAAACCTGTACGGTAAACACCTGACCGTCTCTTTTATGCAAAAGATTCGTGATGAAATGAAATTCGACGGACTTGATGCGCTCAAGTCTGCAATAGACTCTGATAAGAAAGCGGCGCGGGCATATTTTGCTTCGCGACCGGATTCTTTCCGATTTGACCGATAACAGGCCGCGCATTAACGCAGCAGGCCCCTGACGCAATCAGTGAATTTATGAACGATAAAGTGGAAAGCCAATACAAACCGACATTGAACCTGCCGGATACAGAATTTCCAATGCGTGGAAATCTGGCAAAGCGTGAGCCTGAAATGCTGGCGCGCTGGGAAGAAATTGGTCTGTACCGCAAAATCCGTGAAGCACGCGCAGGACGGGATAAATTTATTCTGCATGATGGCCCTCCGTACGCGAACGGCAATATTCACATCGGTCACGCAGTTAACAAGATTCTGAAAGACGTCATCATCAAGTCCCAGACGCTGAGCGGTAAAGATGCGCCGTATATTCCGGGCTGGGACTGCCATGGTCTGCCGATCGAACTGAAGGTTGAAGCTAAGGTTGGCAAAGTCGGTGAGAAGGTCAGCGCCAGCGAGTTCCGCCAGCATTGTCGTGAATACGCGGCTGAGCAGGTGGATGGTCAGCGCAACGATTTCAAACGCCTGATGGTTCTGGGTGACTGGGAAAACCCGTACCTGACCATGGACTTCAAATTTGAAGCCGACATCATCCGCACCCTTGGCAAGATCATTGATGCCGGACACCTGCACAAAGGCTTCAAGCCGGTTAACTGGTGTTCTGACTGTGGCTCTGCGCTTGCGGAAGCAGAGGTTGAATATCAGGACAAGAAATCCGTCGCGATTGACGTGAAGTTCACCTTCCCGGATACCCAGGCAATTGCTGGTGTATTTAACGTCGACGTCGATAAGCCAGTCAGTATCGTGATCTGGACCACGACGCCATGGACGTTGCCTGCTAACGAAGCGGTATCTGTTCACCCTGAACTGGAATACTCACTGGTACTGCTGAAAGAAGCGGACGAAGTTCTTCTGCTGGCTACAGACCTCGTAGATGACGCGGCTCAGCGTTATGGGCTGGATGCAGATGGTTATGAAGTTCTGGGCACTGCAAAAGGTAAAGCTTTTGGTCAGACGCCAGACCAGAATGAAGCGCCGTTTAAGGTCAAGCATCCGTTTATGCCGGGTAAAGAAGGCGGCGATAAATTCGTGCCTGTGATCACCGGCGAACACGTCACGGCCGATTCGGGTACCGGGGCTGTTCATACCGCGCCCATGCACGGTGTGGATGACTACGTTGTCTCGAACGTTTACGGCGTTAAATCCGACGAAATGCTGGTTGATTCTCAGGGTAACTTTATTGCCAACCCTGCCCTGGAAGCGCTTGAGCTGACGGGATTAAGTACAGCGGATAAAGGTAACTTCCGTGTACTGGGCATTCTGAATGAGCGCGGTGCTCTGGTGAAAAAAGCCAACATCACGCACAGCTATCCGCATTGCTGGCGCCATAAAACGCCGATTATTTTCCGTGCGACGCCGCAGTGGTTTATCAGCATGAATCAGGCAGGCCTGCTGGATCAGGCGATGAATGAAGTTGAGAACACCGTCGAGTGGCGTCCGTCCTGGGGTAAGGCGCGCATCGAAGGCATGATGAACGATCGCCCTGACTGGTGTATTTCTCGTCAGCGCACCTGGGGGGTGCCGATCGCACTTTTCGTTCACAAAGAAACCGCCGAACTGCATCCGCGTACGTCTGAATTAATTGCTCAGGTTGCAGAGCGCGTTGAAGGTGCAGGCATTGATGCCTGGTTTGATCTTGATCCGGCAGAGTTACTGGGTGATGAAGCGACTCAGTACGATAAAGTCGTCGATACACTGGATGTCTGGTTCGATTCTGGGGTGACTCACACGGCCGTCTGCATGGCGCGTGACGAGCTGGAAATGCCCGCCGACCTGTATCTGGAAGGTTCTGACCAGCACCGTGGTTGGTTCCAGTCATCACTGCTGACCAGCGTCGCAGCCTATGGCAAAGCACCCTACAAAACAGCACTGACTCACGGCTTCACCGTTGATGGTCAGGGCCGCAAGATGTCCAAGTCGATCGGCAACACGGTAGAACCTCAGAAGGTTATTAATCAACTGGGCGGCGACATCCTTCGCTGGTGGGTAGCCGATACTGACTATTCAGGTGAGATGACGGTTTCTGATGAAATTCTGAAACGTAACGCTGACTCATACCGCCGCGTACGTAATACCTGCCGCTTCCTGTTGGCGAACATCAATGGCTTTATGCCAGCGACCGATATGGTGCCAGCGGAGCAACTGCTGCCACTCGATGCCTGGATGGTCAGCTACACAGAGCGCCTGCAGGAAAAAGTCATCGCGCTGTACCACAACTATGACCTGAAGGCGCTGACGAAGACACTGATGAATTTCTGTGTATCTGAGCTGGGTGCTTTCTATCTTGATGTGATTAAAGACCGCCAATACACCTGTAAAGCCGATAGCCTGCCACGTCGTAGCGCGCAGACTGCGCTTTATCATGTCGCTGAGGCGATGGCTCGCTGGATCGCGCCTGTGCTGTCTTTCACCGCTGAAGAAATCTGGAGCGCATTACCTGCGCCAGTGAGCGGTGAGCGCGAAGAGTCTGCTCAGCTTTCAGAGTGGTATACAGACTTTCCGCAGATTGCCGCGTCCGAGTTTAATGATGCTTACTGGCGCTCCGTCATGGAAGCCAAAGAAGCGGTCAATGGCGCGCTGGAAAAAGCACGGGGTGAAAAACGCATTGGTGCTTCTTTGAGTGCTGAAGTCGTATTGTTCGCTGCTGACGAGTTGAAAGCCAAACTGGATCGCTTAGGTGATGAATTACGCTTTGTACTGATTACCTCGGGTGCCGTTGTAAAACCTCTGAGCGAAGAGGGTGGTGAAGCGACTGACCTTGATGGTCTTCGCGTTGCTGTTATGGCATCCGATGCCGAGAAGTGTGAACGTTGCTGGCATCACAGTGAGACGGTGGGTAGCGACGAGCGTCACCCAACCTTGTGCGGCCGTTGTGTCGAGAACGTTGAGGGTGACGGTGAAGTCCGTCATTACGCCTGATGAATGATTCAAGTGCTGTAGCGGACAGCGGACGCTCGCCGCTGATCTGGTTGTGGTTAGCCGTGCTGGCCGTGGTGCTGGATCAGGTGACCAAAGTGGCTGCGGAGAACATGCTGACCTACGCCCAGCCGGTGTACATCCTGCCTGTTCTGGACTTTACCTTGCTCTACAACCCTGGTGCGGCTTTTAGCTTCCTGGCGGATCAGGCGGGGTGGCAGCGCTGGTTCTTTACGATTATCTCTGCGGGCGTCTCAGTTATGTTGCTCGTGTGGCTGGCCAGACTTCCGCGAGGAAGTATCTGGTTGCCTATTGCGCTGACGCTGATACTCGGCGGTGCCGTGGGCAATCTGATTGACCGGGTATTGTATGGGCACGTCGTCGATTTCATTTCGGTGCACTGGAACAACAGTTATTTCCCAGCGTTCAATATTGCTGACTCCGCGATTACATTAGGCGCGATTATGATGGCGCTTGATGTGGTTCGGGAAATTAAAGAAGAGCGGGCGAAAGCCTGACATCTGCGTACTAACGCTGCACCTTCATAGTGTGTGGCCCATTAAAAGGTGTGAATATGTCTCTCGGAATTATTGCTGACGGAAGTCGGGTAAAACTGCATTTTGCCTTGCGTCTGGCAGATGGGCAGGAAGTGGACTCCACCTTCGAAAATGACGCGGCTGAATTCTCGGTCGGCGATGGAAACTTACCCGAAGGCTTTGAAGAATGTCTGATCGGTTTAACCACGGGTGATCACAAGACTTTTACCGTGCCGCCCGAAAAAGCATTCGGGCAACCAAACCCGCAGAATCTTCAGGATATGAAACGCTCCGATTTTCCGGTGGATATGCCGGTGGCGCCAGGTTTGATGGTGTCATTCGCAGATGCTCAGGGGGCTGAGCTTCCTGGCGTAATCAGCTCTATTGAAGGTGACTACGTTGCCGTTGATTTCAATCATCCGCTGGCAGGAAAAGAGCTCCATTTTGAAGTTCAGATTCTCGAGGTGAAGGATGCAGATTAAGCTCGCTAATCCACGCGGTTTCTGCGCTGGTGTTGATCGGGCGATCGATATCGTTAATCGCGCACTGGAACTGTTTGAACCGCCTATCTATGTTCGTCACGAAGTCGTCCACAATAAGTTTGTAGTGAATGACCTGCGTGATCGAGGTGCTATCTTCGTCGACGAGCTAGATGAAGTGCCAGACGATAATATCGTTATTTTTTCAGCTCATGGCGTCTCTCAGGCTGTGCGTAAAAATGCAGCCGACCGCGGTCTTAAAGTATTTGATGCGACCTGCCCGTTGGTGACTAAGGTTCACCTTGAGGTGACCCGCTACAGCGCTCTCGGCCGAGAGTGCATCCTTATCGGCCATAAAGGGCACCCTGAAGTCGAAGGTACCATGGGTCAGTACGACTTCAGCAAGGGCGGAAATATCTATCTTGTTGAAGATGAAGAGGACGTTGATGCTCTTGAGGTCAAAGATCCTTCTGCTCTGTCATACGTAACTCAGACAACATTATCGATGGATGATACTGCCCGGGTTATTGATGCACTGCGTGCGAAGTTTCCTGAGATTACCGGGCCTCGAAAAGACGACATTTGTTACGCCACACAGAACCGCCAGGACGCCGTTAAAATCCTCGCGTCTGATTGTGACCTGATGCTGGTAGTTGGTTCGCCAAACAGCAGTAACTCTAACCGTCTCCGTGAGCTTGGTGAGCGTATGGGGGCAAAAGCTTTTCTGATCGACGATGCTTCCGAAATTCAGGCTGAATGGCTCCAGGGCGTTAAAGCCGTTGGTATTACTGCAGGTGCTTCTGCTCCGGATGTTCTGGTTAAAGAAGTCGTTGCTAAACTGGTATCACTCGGTGGTGAGGAGCCTGAGGAATTGCAGGGCAGAGAAGAAAACGTGGTTTTCTCGTTACCAAAAGAGTTACGGATGACCGAAGTGTAAGTCGATATTTCTCTGGTAATAAAAAACCCCGGCTAATGCTGGGGTTTTTTATTTGTTCAGCTGAAAGGTCACAGCTGCTTTTTAACGGTGTCCGTTCCTGCTTCAACGAGTTCAGAACGGCCAATACTGTTCATCACAATATCGCCATCCTTCTTTTGACTGTCTGTTGATGCAGCAGCAGTTATTTCAACGCATAGAGTTGCGTCATTATTGGGCGCATCACAATCCCCTGCTGTGATGTTGTAGACATCAATAGCATGAGTATCTGTCGCAAAGCCAAGGCTGGACAATGCTGTTGCGTATTCGCGGTTTGCGAGGAAATATCGCTCCTGGGCTGCAAGTATGCCTTGCAGCTCCGCAATAGCATCGGAGCGGTTCGCTTGCCTTACGCTATCTTGGTAGGAGGGGTATGCGACAGCCGCGAGAATACCAACAATTGCTAGTACAACAAGAAGCTCAAGCAACGTGAAACCACGGTGGTATGTCATTGTTGTTCCTCCCAATAGTTGGTATTAAAGAGTTTACATCGTTCAAGGACGTCGCTCTCAGTAGTTACGCCAAAAAGTAACGATAGTGGAGGGCCACATGGGCCGCCGCCGCCGCCGCCGCCG
>NZ_DBNJ01000031.1:0-176500 GCF_002297765.1 Thalassolituus sp. UBA675 | reverse complement strand
TATAAGGGGATCATATCCCCGACAACTGACATATCTCTAGTTCCTATAACAAGACATGCCCTTATTTCACGTTTGACCCCAACTTAAAATAAATCAAGTCGAAGTGCAGGGTCTACGATGCTTTTCCTCTAACCAGAAGAGACCCGAGACCTTCTCAAAAGAAAAACTTGTGTTCGTGGTTTTTTACGTGCAATACTCCCCGCCGCTCGAAAATTACAACAAACAGGGAGTTTTCACATGGCAACGTCTCTACTCAACGAATACACACACAAATTCCCCGCAGTGCGAGGTATGCAGGCCGGTCGACCTTGCTACATTGCTATGTGCCCGATGCGCCTGGTGCCAAAGCTATTCGTATTCGATGAAGAAGTCGTTCCGCCAGAACTGCGAGCGCAACGTCGCCTGAATGAGAGTCGGGTACCGGATATTGCACAGTACCTGGTCGAAAATCCTGACTCTTATACCCTTTCGGCAATCACAGCTTCTGTGGATGGTGCAGTTAATTTCGAACCTATGGCTGACACCGGCCCGGCGATCAACCTAGGCATGTTATCCATTGCTATGGATACTCAGATTCTGGTGAATGATGGCCAGCATCGCCGGGCAGCAATCGAACAAGCAGTCAAAGAGGCCCATGAGCTCGGGCACGACAATATCCCTGTATTGTTCTTCGTTGACGATGGTCTGGCTCGAAGCCAGCAGATGTTCGCCGACCTGAACAAACATGCTGTGCGTCCATCCGACTCATTAAGTACGCTATATGATCAGCGTGATGGAGGATCAGCCCTTGCTCGTTACGTCTTTGATTCTGTACCCTGCTTCACCGCGTTAACGGATCTTGAGAGTAACAGCCTCTCAAAACGTAGCAGCAAACTTTTCACTCTCAGCAGCATAAAGCAGGCATCCAGAGCACTACTAGGCAAAACGGCAAGAGACCGAATATCCAAGGACGAAATGGACGTTGCTGCCGAGTACTGGGATGCCGTTTGTAGTAACATGCGCGACTGGCAAGATGCCATGGCCCGCAAGGTTTCGACCTCCGAATTACGTGAGCAGTCCATACACGCACACGGTATTGGCTTAGCCGCTCTCGGGGCTGCGGGCTCTGACTTAATCCGTCAATTTCCTAACGACTGGAAGACCAAATTGTCAGGCTTGCAGGACATCGACTGGAGCCGTTCCAACGTGAAGCTCTGGCGCGGGCGCGCTATGGATAACCACGGAAAGCTAAGCAAGACACGAAGTAACACCGTACTGACCGCGAACGTCGTACGTCGCGCACTCGGAGTATCACTGGGTGCAGAAGAGCAACAAATCGAAGATCAGCTGAACTCATGAGCCAAAAAGAAACACTGTTCCCAAGCATGGATGAGATGCTCGAGGCCTCCGAATTTGCCGGACGCCCCGCACTCGACCTGATACAGGAAATCCAGAACCTGTACCTCGAGAACGACAAACCATGGGTGATCGGCTTTAGCGGCGGTAAAGACAGCACGACTGTTTTGTCACTGATCTATGTTGCTTTAACCCGTCTGCCTGAAAAACAGCGTCACAAGCACATCTACGTTATCTCGTCAGACACACTGGTCGAAACGCCGATGGTCGTCGATATGATCAGCAGCTCTATCGAAGCGATCAATGAAAACGCTCAGAAACTGGGCCTGCCGATGTCGGCCCATGTTGTATATCCTGCGTGGGGAGAAACCTTCTGGGTAAACCTGCTGGGTAAAGGCTACCCCGCACCGACCCAAAGCTTCCGCTGGTGTACCGAGCGCATGAAGATTGACCCAGTGAGCGAATTCATCAAGGACAAAATCGCCCGCTTCGGTGAGGTGATTGTTGTACTGGGTGCGCGTAGCCAGGAAAGCGCTTCCCGTGCTCAGGTCATTGCTAAACACAAGATCGAAGGCTCATCGCTGGCTCGTCACTCTTCTCTGCCCGGCGCATTTACCTACATGCCGATTGAAGACTGGACCTTTGACGAAGTCTGGATGTACCTGCTAGGCGCACCCGCACCGTGGGGCGGTGATCACTTCGAGCTGTTCGAGCTATACAAAGATTCCAGTGCTGGTGAGTGCCCTCTCGTTATCGACACCAACACCCCATCCTGTGGTAACTCACGTTTTGGTTGCTGGACCTGTACCGTTGTTACCAAAGACCGCGCAATCGAAGGCCTGATTGACTCAGGCGAAGTCTGGCTGAAAAAGCTGAAGAGCTTCCGTAATAAGCTCTACAAGACAACACTGCCAGAAAACAAAAATGAAGTACGTAACTTCAAGCGTCGCACAGGCCGAGTGTCTTACGCGCGCGGGGCTGTCGACAACGATAACATCACAGAAATTAAGACGATTCCGGGACCGTATCTTCTCGAATATCGAAAGAAGTGGCTTAAAGAACTCTTAACGATTGAGAAGAACCTGATCGAAGAAGGTCGGAAAATTCAGCTGATCCGCCCAGAGGAATTGCACACGATTCGCCGCGAGTGGATGTTCGATCCGAACGAGCCGGACTGGTCTGACGAACTGCCGAAAATCTATCGCAGTGTATACGGCAACGACCTTGATTGGGTTGAGCATGATGGCGGCGCATTCTCGCAAGCAGATGCAGACCTGATTAACGAACTGTCCGCTCAAAATGGCGTACCGGCAGAACTCGTAATGAAGTTGCTGGAACTCGAGCTCTCTATGGATGGCCTCAGCCGTCGCCAGGGCTTATTCAGCAAAATTGAAAGTCTGCTTAAAAACGACTGGGGCACACTGGAAGACATTCAGGCAGCAAAAGCCGAAGCGACTCATAGCTCCGACTTCAAAGATAAACTGAAGAACGAACTGAAAGGCGAAAGCACCGACCTGCACCTGAAGTCGGTTTATGACGAACAACTGAAAGCACTGACGAAAGAATACGAGGCGCTGAAGTAATGATTTTAAAAAGCCTCTACCTTCAGGACTTTGGTGTATTCCAGGGCAGCTTCGACGAAAACTACGTCGATCTTGAGCC
The DNA here is from genome assembly GCF_002297765.1 of Thalassolituus sp. UBA675. Taxonomy (NCBI): domain Bacteria; kingdom Pseudomonadati; phylum Pseudomonadota; class Gammaproteobacteria; order Oceanospirillales; family Oceanospirillaceae; genus Thalassolituus; species Thalassolituus sp. UBA675. The sequence goes on along the minus strand of NZ_DBNJ01000031.1, from coordinate 173,503 downwards.
GCGGGTTAAATACAACCGTAAGCGCCCTATTATTCTGTTCGGTGGTTTAAACGGTGCCGGCAAAACCACCACACTTACCGCAGTGCGCCTTGCCCTTTATGGCAAGCAGAGCCTTGGTCGCGCCGTGTCTGTTCAGGCTTACCATCAGTTCCTGATCGATTCGATTCATAAGCCGAAAGGCGAAGTGCTGACCCCGAATACCTCCGGTGTGAAACTCGATTTTAACTTCGGCCGTCAGGGTGAAGTAATCGACTATACGGTAAAGCGAGTATGGACAGTTCGTGGTAACAGCGTTTTTGAAAACGTCGAGATCTATCAGAACGGTGAATACCTGCAGAACCTGACGGATCAGCAGAAACAAGCCTTTCTGAATGAACTGATTCCTATTGGTGTTGCCGACCTGTTCTTCTTCGATGGCGAAAAAATCGCAGAACTGGCCGAAGACAATAATAACGCCGCTCTAGCCGACGCGATTAACCGCCTGCTCGGTCTCGATATCATTGATCGCTTGAAAGCTGACCTTGGTGTTTACCTGCGCGACAAGAAGCGCGACAAACTACCGTCTGACATCCGTAAAGAGATGGAGTCTCTCGAAGCCAATTACCAATCGCTGTATGCGAAGTATCAGTCACAGCTGTCTGACATTGAAATACTCAAGATTGAATCGACCGAACTTGAGGCCACTAAAGAGCGCCTGACTCAGAACATCAACGAACTCGGCGGTGCGTGGGCAAGCAATAAACAAGAAGCAGAAGCCAAAGAACAAGCGCTGCGCGCCAAGCGCAATGAACTGCAGACTCAAATCAGAAACCTGATTGCTGATGCAGCGCCTCTGGCGTTAGCGAAGACTCAGCTTGAGGCATTACTGAAGCAACTCTCCGCAGAGCAACAAACCAAGCGCCAACTCGTCGTTCAGGTTGAACTGCGTAAGCAACTCAATAAAGTGCAGCAAGCGCTGTTGAAGGCACTGGGTAAAGAACACCAGAAGACTATTGAGACGTCTATTACTGCCTCTATCGCAGACAGCTCTGCTTCAAATAACGCCGCAGACACAGAGATCATTCACGATATCTCAGACAGTAAATTCAACCGCCTGAATCACCTGATCACTAAGGTAGTGCCCGAGCAGCAAGCGCGAGTTAAGACACTGTCTAGCGAGCTGGAATCGGTTGAAGAAGAACTGGCGAATGTCGGTATCAACCTGTCACGTGCGCCTGATGAGCGTCGGATCTCTACCTTTGTTACCGAGCTGGGGGATATCGAAAATACCCTTGGCCAACGTCAGGTAGAGGTTAAGCAGAAGACTGAAGAAGCGAAAGCAATTCTTCGCGATGCGATGGATAACCTGCGCAAACTGCGAGACAAAGAGAAAGAATTCAGCAGCGTCAGCAACCTGAACCAAGCCGTGACACTGGCAGACCGCACTCGCGCAATGCTCGAAAGCTTTGCAGAGAAGACCCGGGCCAATCGCTTGCAGACGCTCGAACAGGAATTCATCAAGTCTTTCGCCAAGCTCGCTCGCAAAGACGACCTGATGATCACCGCTAAGATCAACCCGGATACATTTAACGTGTCTCTGGTTGATGGTAAAGGCAATATCATCGACAAGAAGAAGCTATCCGCCGGTGAAAAGCAGATCTACGCCATCGCCATGCTCGAAGCGCTTGGCCGTACCTCTGGCCGCAACCTGCCGATCATTATTGATACACCACTGGGCCGACTGGATTCACGTCACCGCGAAAATCTGGTGAAAAACTACTTCCCGACGGCGAGCCATCAGGTACTGATTTTATCTACGGATACCGAAGTCGATGAAGACTTCTACAAAGAGCTGTCCCCTGAGATATCGCACGCGTTTGAAGTCGCATACGACCCCGAAGCAGGAAGCTCTGCATACTACGAAGGCTACTTCTGGCGTCACTAAGCTAACCAAAGCCAAATGTGCCAGAATCACTTAAGAACTGAGAAAGAAGAAAAACGAGAAAACCATGCTGCCACAGAAAATGAAAATCTCAGAAAAAGCCTTCACCTCACTGCGTCGCCTGCAAAACAACACTGGCCTGACGGTAAACATAGGCGCTCGCCTGGCGTTTTTTGCTTCCATTGAACGTGGTTTCACCTGGGAAGGCGAAGACATCCAGCTCACTCAACGCGAACTGGATAAGTACACCTGGCTGGGTGACTACGGGGATGTGGTCGAGATGATGTTAAAACAGAAGTACCCAAACCTTGAAGCGAAGGATTACTACAAGGCTTGGGGGTGTCATGTGGATGATGGGGCATTAATTGTGGAACCATCAAAGTTAACAGCCATAACTTAGTATCTCGATGACAAATAGGCAGGCAACGATCGGATTTCCTCTAAGATCATCTTTATTTCTCGGTATGCATCGATCCAATTTGTATTCAGATGCGTTAGAAGCTTGCATAACCTATATCGGTCAACCAGCAAGTCAACCGTGAGTTCGTGTCCATGAAATAAAAACCCAGAGTAATTGCGAATATCATATGGAATGAAAAGTACACTCCTAGCCCTATCGATACCGTGTATTTTATTATTTAACTTATTAACCTCACTTTGTTTTGCAAGCCACTTTTTTCCTGTAGCACACTGCCCCAAATATATATCCATGCGATCTTTACTCACATCCGAGTGAAATGGGGTCCAAGCAACAATATCGGCACCATGATCACCGTGATCTTTTGGTGAAAACTCTCCTTTACCCTCAACATAATCAAGGCCGAGGTCACTTGCCAGTTTCTTTATTTTCTCGTTCTTGGATCCTGTATATCTTGAATCTGTCGCAGAAGACTTACCAAAAACAAAAACCTGAGATATCACTGGCAGGTATCTCTTAAAAGCTATACAACAAAGATTCTCGAACCCTGTTGTTAAGAATTTTCGCTTACCCGACTCAATAAAATTGAGATTCGATGCTAATAAGAAAAACAAATAGATCAATTTATCTCTTGATAATGTGCATCTCAATCTTATTGACTGATCACTAATTGTGTAAGGGTAATTCTTACCAAACAATAACGATCTTTCCGCCAATAAAGAAAACCAAGATTCCACCTCAGAACTCAATCTATCAATCTTACTTGAATACTCACTGGTGCCCTGCTCAATATCGCTATCAATTGCTAAGTCATCATCTTCAAGTATTTTATTTACAACATCAGTGACACTAACAACATCACCACTGGCGTCCAAAGCGAGTATTTCTATGAAATCACAGAAGTAATGTGCATTAATCTTCGACTCACCAGGAAACTGAATTAATCCGCTTCTCAACATTACCAGTCTTCTTCCTTGTTCAACATAGCCCCACGCATGGTCGACAACAAATCTCTAATTTCACGAAGGAGGTCCATATCGTATTTGCCATGAGAGTCAATTCTATGAATATAGCTATTCGCACGTTTCAAACAATCAAGAGCGATTTCAAGTTCTTCTGTAAACGTTTCTGGACTTTGAGAAATATACTTTATCGCTTCATTTATCGACCCTGTCTTTCTAAATTCCTCTAGTGCTACCTCGCTACCAAGAACATCATCTAAATCAGATAAACTACTACTATCACCTTTAACTTTGGTCTTTAGATCTCTATTTTTTTCAAAGAACCAATGCACTAACTCATTCAAGTTATCAATATTCAAGTTCTTAACAGGAAAATCTGAATTTAAGTCTACACAAAGAAACTCGCGAACATTTTCTCGACGAATAGAATCAACAAAATAGTTAAAATGAATAGTGGTTTCATTCAATCCGGGCACTCGGAAATAACCATTTTCAACGACCACTTCGTATACATCATAAGCAACTAATAGATGTCTAACGTAATCTGACCTACTACCTATTTTTCGTGCCAGATCTTTTGATAACTCTGATATATCTTCACCTTCAGAATGTCTCGCCAAGGTCTTAAGATACCTGGCTTTTGCCAAGACCCCCCAAGACTTTACGCCTGTGACATGCCTATACCCAAGGTATTGCTCAATACTTTCACGTGATTCAAAAATAATACAAGGAAGGCTTTCATCCGGATCATTTTTCGAATTCGACACTACCTCTTTTACTTTTCTTGAATGAACAATTGCTATTTCAGGATCATTAAGAAGCTTAACACTTGCTAAACGTCTATTACCTTCGATAACAACGTTTTGACCATTTTCTTTCACAACTAGTAAAGATTCACCCACAAAGAAACCATTTTCAGATATTGCAGTCATCAACTCTAATAGGGAAGCATCCTGTAACATCCAGTTTATGATTTTGGATTCATCTCTAGATTTTCTAGATAATGAGTCTGGAAGCCTAGGATTCTCTACATCCAACCTCAGATCGTCGACATGAATCCATTGAAGTTTTTGATTACTTTTCATAACACTTGCTCAATTATTTCCCAAAACGCCAAATCTTTGATCTTAGCTACTTTCTTTTTACCGTCCACACATAAGCTATGATGCTTCTCTAGCTTACGGATTTGTCCCATAAAATATTCTTCGTCGTCTTTCTTCTGGGTATTGAAGATCGCCTTGATCTCCTGGGACCTGATATTCGCCACCTGATGAATCACCCAGGAAAGGATCAGAGTCGAGTAGTCGTTATCCCCAGTTTTGAAGTGCGTCAGTTCTTGAGTCGACAAAATCGTACCTACACCAAACTCTCGCCCTTCTTTGAGAATCTTCTTCAAGCTCTCGAAGTCTTGGGACATGAAGTTGTCCGCTTCATCTACGAGGATCATTTTCGAGATCTGGCGGAAGTCGCCATCGAGCTTCGAGCTACCCTGCTGGTGCATCTGCGTATAGAAGAGGTCTAACGTCAGCGCAACCACCAGGTTCTGTATGCTTGGGTCGTACCCTGACAGGTTGATGACGGTTACACCGTCGACCAGATCATACAGTGACTTAGTTTTGCTGCTATCGGGCTCAAAGATCTGAAAACCTATCAAATCATCAAGTGCAGCATAGAGCGAGTCTTGCTCAATCTTGTCCTGTGCCTGGAATTCCGCCCATACGTCTGCCAAAGTTGGCGGCAGACGCCCCCATGTGCTCTTATCCTGCGGTGTAATGCCTGCTGCTTCGTACGCATCTATTACCAGCGTTCGTACTTTGTTCTGCTGCTTCATGCCGAGGTTAAACGCTTTAGCCGCAGTTGTCTTAAACAGGTTCGCAGTATGCATCGGTTGCATCGGCCTGTTACCGAAGATTGCCAACGGGTTAAACGGCAGTCGATACAGGTCAAATACTTTCGCACCGGTCGCTTTGACAAAATCATCTTTGATGTAATCTGCTTTGTAGTCAAAGATCAGTATGCCAATAGGCGTACCACCCACGTTGTTGTGCTGATTACGTACCAACTGAGTGATTACAGATTTGGTGAACTGAGTTTTACCCGTGCCCATCGTGCCTATGATGCCGGTATTGGTGTTGAAAAGTTTCTCGGTATTCGTCGGCTCCCAGAGTACGTCCTGATTATTGGCAACGTCAGTACCAAACTTAATCACCAGAGGCCTGGTTGGTTCAGGCGAGGCAAGCGGCACAGAGACATCATGGGTTGCCTCAGGTTCTGCCGCTTTCGGATATTCAGGCTCTGATTCCGGATATGGAGTAGTCATTCCATCATCAGATGATTGCGATTCATCATCTTTCATCGGCAGCTGAGTCACAGGCGCATCAGCGACTGAATCACCAAGAATATACTGCTCAGGTACGGCCAACAGTCGACCAGCACGCAGCTCGTCTTTTAATGCCTCGTATGGCTGATGCACAAGCCCTGCGAGCTTAGTCATTGGAATGTCGATTTCGAGGATGCCTTCAATTTCTTCGTAGCGCTCTGTTACGCACGAGTCTGTATTCAGATGTGCAACGACGATACCCGCCGGGTAGTTTTGCAATTGTGCCAGTGCGTAGCTTCCTTCGAGCCACGCTTCACGTGCTGACAGTATTTCGTCGAAATAGTCATCACTGAATACTTTGTAGAGCTGATATTTCTCTACCTGTAACAGTACCTGGCGAACGAACAAGCCGCGATACAATCTGCCAGCGAGATTATCCTGACCAAGCAGACCTTCCATATAAATTTTCAATTCACGAGCCTGTTTACGCGCCTTTTCAAAGTTAGGGCGAGCGCCCGCTTTCGACTCAACGGGTAACAGGTATAGCTTGCCGTCTTTGAAGCCAGCGAACAGTACATCGTCGGATATCGCACCTTGCTTGATTCCAAGGTTATGACGGGAGAAGTCCGAATCGCTCATTGCCAGGCCGATATTACCTGCAACCCGAATCATCTCGGCGACGGATAATGGCACCCAGCAGATATCGGATTTGGATAACATAGCTGCGACAGCTTTATACGAAGCAATGACGCCCTCTTTGCCTAGCTTCTCTTTGGTTGGATCATTGACCATCTGCAGAAGCCACTCGCCGTTGAACGCGTTGAACTCGCGAATCAGGCTCTCACCGGAGGCACCAAGAACACTGCGATACAACTGCGACTGTTTGGTAACGGTAATCGCATCGTAGCCCGCGGAGCTGGTGTATTGATCTGAATAGTGAATCAGAATGACGTCGTCTGACTTCGAGAAGAAATCCAGCGTCACTTTCGGATCAACAATCGTTACCCACACGGAGCTGTCGTAAGACTTATCCAGCAATTGCTTCACTGAATCACTGACTGCCAGACTGATCGCGGAGTGTTCGTGATAGGAATCGCTATTCAGCTTTGAAGGCCGCCACATGGCACCGAATAAACGTGCAATCTTAAGGTGCGGCTTATCGGAGTAATCGACGCCCTTCAGGCCAAACGCGGTGAAGTAAGCGTCGTTCTCGCTGCGGGATGATTCGCCATTCAATAAGCCACCACAAGCAACACCCGAGAGATGCTCGTCGATGTTGTTATCGCGGGCGTCGACCACCTGATTATTCTTAAAGAACGTCAGATGCGCGTATGTCTGCTGCTCTGTCTTGCTATTGAGGAACTTACTGAAGGTAAGACGGGTGCGTAGTACATCGACAATAGTATCCGTATTGCGCTTGGCCTTACCTTTGTCGAGATCGTATCGGTCTTTGATGTCGTCGTAGGTAGCCATCTCAGCGAAGAGGTCGAACTCGGTTTCCAGCTCTTCGTCGTCATACAGATTTACGTGGATATAACGCCCTTCTTCGAGATGCTCCATATAGTATGCAAGCAAGCCCCTAAAGAGTTCGCGGTTCTCGGCATTATTGACTGAGTTAATCAACACCGGGGCTGAGGAAACCGAATCAAACAGACGCGAAAATGTCTCGGTGAATTCTTCAATTTTGTGGCGTACCAGTTTGCTGATGTAGTCAAAACTGCTGTCTTCACGAGGTACTATTTCAAGCCAGAAGGCATTCTCATCGACGGTTTGGGTGTAACTGTATTTTTGTTCTTCATCAAACAGATGCGGAATCAGGCCGCGTGCAGTTAAGCGCTTTAACGTTACCTCCGGCAGATTGCGGAAGCTCAGGTCGTCACCGTCCACCTGAATGCTCTCAATGAGATACAGGTAGTAAGAGAGAATCAATGGATGGAACGGTGTCAGGTAGTTCTTAACCCGGTTATCTTCGGTATCGCGAATGCTGGCAGTGCCAAGCTTCATCACAAACTTAGTACCAGACGATAACGTCTTACCACGTTCGACCGATTCAAGATAAGCGAGGTATTCAGCAACATACTTCTTCGCCAGTTTAACCAGTGCCGGCCCCCATCCCTCAAGAGAAGGTAAGGTACGGCGACTACCTGTTTTGAAGTACTGGAGAAACGCGATATAGCTTTGGTGCAGATTCTGAAGTTCAGGGAATGCAGTTAAGCCAGAAGCGGGTAAGCCTTTCTCTTTAGAAGCATCCCAATACACCAGCTCTGACGCGATAATTTCCCATTCAGCGTCTAGTAGCTGCTTACGCAGGAACAGCTGCATGACTTCCTGGTTTTCAACAACGACAGTTCCCTTAGACTCTTTGTAAACGCCGTAATAGTCGTCGTTGAGCATGTTGCGGGTACGTGACGTATCCATCAGAAGTGGCAGGGTGAGCGACTCCTTAGCAGACTCTCCTTCTACCTGAACCGGGAGCTCGGTATTACCGTTTTTCAGAATGAAGCGGACTTCATCCGATTCATCATAAATCTGCTGATAGTCGAGCATGCCCACTTCATTAACGTCGATGACTTCGTCGTTTTCTTTCAGTGTGACTGACGATTCCATTGCTGGGTTTGTCACCAGTACCTGAACGTCTGACTGAATGATTAGAGATGGCGCACGATTGCCAGTCGCCTTGATCAGGTATTTGTTGATGATATCGTCAAAGCAGAACTTGCCCTCTGGCAACACCAGGCATTGAAACTTGAATTGCTCGCTGGACAGCTCACGCTTAGTACGCACGGAGAAAAACAACGGTTCAGAAGTTAGCTCACCTGAGATAGTAAACGTCGTGTTGTTACCTCTAGGCTTATGGCTCAACTCCAGTAACTTAGCCACCCTCTTTGGCTGAATCTCGAACTCGCTTTTTTCTGTTCGAGCGCCAGAAAATCTCAGATCAATTTGAAAGGTGCTTTGGTCTTCAGGAACCTGAAGAAGGACATTCTGCTCTCTCTGTCCTGCTGTCGTTTCTTTCTTACTGCGTCGCTGAAGGTTTCCTGTTAAGGCTTCAACGTCGAGAAATTCCAGCGCTTGTTTCTTCTGCTTCTGAATTTCTGTCACGAATTCGTCATAGGTACGATTCTTCCAGTCATCGCTGTCTATGAAGTTATCTTTTACAAACATCCCACCAAACTGACTTAAGCGATCTTCCAGTTCGGCTGGGTGGTGCTCTAATTCAAATTCAATCTCTGCCCGGAGTTTACGATTCTCTTCGAGTCTGCGTTCAATCTGACGCTGATTTGGAGCGGTTGTGCTACCACCCCAGGTGTCTGTGAGGTGCGGGTCATTAAATAAACCCAGCTCATCGAAGCGAAGATCTCCGTCGATCATCGACTCGTAGAGACTACGATAGCCAAAAATACTCGCACCATCCGATGCAACAATCTTAGTTTGTAGATCGAGAAGACACTTAGAGGTCTCCCGATTGGTCATACTGTTATCAATCAGACCTTCGAGCAGATTCCGGATACTTGAAACAGACCAGATAGCACCAGAGTGGGCAAGATCGAACGTACTGTTGGTAATAGTATCGAGTGAGCTATTGTGCACCATGATCAAAGCGCGCTTATCTTCTACAACACGATCTCGAAGCTTGGCCAGGTAGTTATCGGTGTAGCAGCCCTCTGCTACTGATTTTTCATCGGCATGTCCGGCAATCAGTACCTGAATGCCATTTACGTCCAGATAGCTGAGACTGGTACCTTCATCCTGAAATGTCCCGTCGGAAGCATCATGTAATGCTACAAGTAGGCGTACGGTGTTTTCTGGGTCAGTAGACCGGAACTGAAAGCGGTCGCCTGACTTAAGCCGTTGTGCTAACCAGCCTTTCAAATGGCTTACGAGAAAACTTTCAAATTGTTTTTCGGACATATACCGCATCCCCGCTGTCACTCATCCGCTCGAGATTTCCTACTCGCTCGTAAAATTCGATTAATGCTTGCTGTGATTGTTGATCAAACCATACGCCCCGGCGCTTAAACTCTTCAATCAACTGCTGATACTGAAGCTTTTCTCTGCTACCTACTGCCAGGTTCGTAAGCAGTAACAGGTAATCCTGATTCATAATCAGCACTCGCCCACCGCGCTTACGGTTCTGAATAAAATGACGGGCCACTTCAGTCTCGAATGAAGCAACCACTTTGCGATTAACCGTTAACTGGCTGGAGCGGGCCTGACTGAAAATTTCTTTCGACGTAGCCACGATGGCTTTGAAGATATCTTCAGATGTACTTAATTCATCACTCCATGGCTCACGCCCACGGGTCTCACGATAGCGTTCAAGAAATCGCTTTAAGCCCGAGTTGATTTCGCGAACCTCTTCAACAGGCAGTGTTTGGATATGTTGATAGTGCTTCCATAATGGATACCGGGTCGCCTCTTTACTCTCCGGCTGGTTCAAGTACTCAAGGGCCGACAAGACAGGGAATAGGTCTTCTACATAATCCAGAAGTGAACTTAAAGCCTCCCGCACATAGGTACGTTCGCTACTGGCACGCTCCGTATCCATGATGAAATAGAGCGGTTTGCTGCTGGGGTCTGTGCGCCAACTGCGAAGATTCATCGCCAACTGAGCACTGTATAGAAAGTTGTATAACGAGACGAAGGCTTTCAGGTTCTGCATCATGTATCCAGGATAGGAACACAGCAATGCAAGGTCTTCGGCGAATACCTCGCCCATAAATGGCAGATAGTCTTCTGTTGCGTCAGGCGGTGAGTACGGCGTGATGCTCGACTGAAGCTCAGCTAATAGCTCGGCTTCTAGAAAATTGAGATTATCAGGGCTTCCCTGAGCTACTTCCGGTCTGGAAAGCAGCATATTACCCAGTACAGTCCCGACATGGCGGGTATTGCCAGAAGATGCACTACCCGATTTGAATAGCATGAATTCAGGTGATACCTGAAAGAGACCTTTGGCATCGTTGTCGAAGTACATTTGCTGCAAAAGGCTTTCGAACTCATCATCAGCAATTTTTGCCGATAAGCGGGCCATGCAGGCTTCGGTAAACTTATCTAGCGTAGCCCCTTTCTTCAGCGCTTTTCGCCATGCGATAGAGAGCAACTCACCAGCGACCGCCATAACATCGGGATCACTGATTTTTTCCCCACGTTGCTGACGAAACGTGAGGAAATGGTTTACAAAATTCCGGTCTTTAATTTCTGCAGATGCCACTGCCTGCAGGTTTTCCTTCAGGCTCATCAGCAGGCCTCCACGACAAATTCATCATCTTCCAGAAGCAGCGACCACTCACTATTATTCCGGATGAAGTTTAACGCGCCATTCTTTGAAGCAACTCGAGTCACTTCGTCGATGACCTCTTCGAGAATCACAATTGTATTTTTATCGTGTCTGTTTGGCCGGTAGCCAGACATTATGCGTTCGGCCAACTCGAGGAATGAAATCGTCACAGGGAACGGTTTGATTGCCTCCTCGCCAACCTTAATAGCTGCATTAAAGCTATGAATCTGGCTGGACATCGGGCTAGTGAGCCCTTTGGTATCCATCAAAATCCGAACTTTAGTAGTGATGGTCACACCATTGCGTTCTGCCAGGTATATTGAATCGTTACCAAGGCCGGTAAGAAGGCGGTTGGCAAATTTTACCAGACTCGCAATCAACGTCTTATCGTAGAATTCACGTAGCTGCTTCTTGTCGTCCAGCGCCTGGTGAAGCTGCCACACATGTATGTAGTCTTCGAATAATTTACGGCGAAAATCTGCAATAAAGGTTTTATGGTAATTATTACCAATACATACGTCTTTCATTACATAGAACGCACGAATCCAGGTTGTTGGCTCCATGTTGAAGTATCCATACTTCGCCATGAATGTGAGCTTAAATTCATTAAACTCAGCATCCTCGACCTCTAGAGAACGCTGCACGACAAACTCGTCGATGCGCTGTGAACGGAGTAAGCACGGATCAAGACTGGCCATACTACCTGCCAGGCCATCACCCGGAGCTAGAAACAGATTATCAAACAGTACCGAGTCACCAGCAATCAGGTTATAGATAAAATCTAATAACGCCCGTGCTGAAAGAAACTGATCGTATTTCAGGCGCGCATGCAACAAGGTCTGCACAATCAAAGCCTGAACTTCAGGCTCTTGAAGGATACGATAGTTCTCATAGATCAGTTGTTGATGGTGCGCCTCATCTTCTGAATAAGCTCTGTAAAGGGGATTTTTTTCGTCAGCCGCAGTCACTTTTCCAAGTAATTCTGAGATAAATTCAGAGCCAACCGCGCCTTTCTCAAGCGAAAACTTAGGGTAATCTTCAAAGCTAAGGAACTGGTATTGGTCAAAAACACGTTCACCGTTGATAAATCGGCTTATCGCTTCCTTAACACCCTCATGACGTACATCACCGGTGTTCTGGAAGTTAAACAACATCCCGATGTTGATACCGACGATTAGGGGCTTATTGCTCTCTCTGTGTCGATCAAACAACTCGTTCAGCGCCTCGACTGCGTTCTGATCTGGCTTAAAGCTATGAGTCGCATCCAGATGAAACAGAAAGTCGTCTTTGTATAAGTCGTGATGCCTGCGCAGGATCTCTGACTTGCCGTCACCACTGGAACCACAAAGGAAGATGATTGATTGTGCAGAGTTTGTCGTCTTCAGGGCTTCAACGAAGCGACGTTCGATCTCAGTTTCAACGTAAAGGTAGGAGCGAAGCTCTTCTACTTCATCGGATGACTTTGAGAGCGTAGAGACTGCCTCGGCTGACGAGCGCGCCAAGGTATCAAGCAGTGTTTTGAAATCCATATCCACCGATTCTCGTAGGCCTAACGTAACGCACTTAAGGTGAAAGCACGGAAGTACAAGGCCTACAAGCATACCGATGTTGGCGCTAATCATCTAGGCAAAGGGAGATGACAATCTGTTCCATTCGAGATTGGTGTATCGGATATTTACCGCCCCACAATAAACGTCGTTCCTCGCATCACCTTTTCATCGCCTGCCGTAATTGCAAACTCAATATCACTGCGATACGCACCGCGACTCAGCGTCGCTGTGTCTACACATACCTGATACTGCTGCGTTGCGACGCCGTTCTCAGGCACCAGTAGTGTTGCAGGCCCCAACAGTTGAGCCTGTTTCAGGCCTTGTATCGCGACAGCGACACGGTGGCTGCCCGGTGCAAAGTATTCAATTTCGAGCTGGTAGCTGTTGCAGGTCTGGTCGTTCACTGTCTGATAGTAAAGCTGTTGGCGGTCGCGCTGAATGTCGACGACGATGCTATTGCGCTGGGCTATAAAGCTACCCAGAACAGCGACAGCCACACTAATCACTACGCCGTAGGCCAGAGTGCGTGTTCGCAGGATAGGGCTGTTACCTGTGCGAATTTTTTCTACCGAGTTGTAGGTAATTAATCCTCGCGGCTTTTTAATTTTATCCATAACGCTATCGCAGGCATCAATACAGGCACCACAGTCGATGCAGGCAGCCTGCAGGCCATCGCGAATGTCGATCCCCGTTGGGCATACCTGTACGCAGAGGCTGCAATCAATACAGTCGCTGCTTCGTGTTTTGTCGTAGGTAACTGTCCGGGTATTGTCATCGAACATAACGCTCTGAAAGCGCGAGTACGGGCAGGCGTGCAGGCATATTTTTTCACGCACCAGCCCAGCATTCAGGTAAGTGAGTGCTGTCATGGTGGTGAGCCAGATGCCTGTTGCGAGGCTCACCTCACCCAGTAGGGTTTCAGGCACTAATTCACGAACAGGTACAAAGTAGCCGGTGAAGGTGATGGCAGTCGCGGCGGCAAGCAGTAACCAAAGCGCATGCTTACTGACCCTGCGCAGGCGTTGCTCTGTGGTGAGGCCTTTTTCATCCATGCGCTTACGCGTCCAGGCTGGGCCTTCGGTCACTTCTTCGACGCGCAGGAACAGCCAGGTCCAGACACTCTGCAGGCACGCTGTACCACACCAGATTCTGCCCACCACAGCCGATGCCGCAAATAACGCAATGGCAGCGATAATGAGTACACCCGCAAGTACCGGGAAGTCGTGCCAGCCCCACTGGGTGCCAAAGAAATATAGCCTGCGGTCTTCAATCGAGAACAGTAACGCCTGCTGCCCATTGATGTTGACCCAGGCAAGGCCAAAGTATGCGAGCAGCAACGGCCAGCTGATCAGGCGGCGCAGTGTCTGAAAGCGGCCGGAGAATAACCTTACGTGTATCTTCTCTCCGGACTGAGCGGGAGTAATATCCAGTGCTGGAATTCTTTGCATACCTGTTACCTCCTCAGATTACAGCTTTCTCTCTATGCTGAGGTGAGGGTACGCGCCCCATCTGTACCACAAAAGGCACACTTTTATAAAATTTAAGTGGTACAGTTAACCTTATGAAGATTCATCAATATCAGATTCTCGAAGACTTACTGGCTGAGCAGATAGTCGAAGGCAGATTGAATGCCGGCGACAGGCTGCCTTCTGTACGAGTGTTATGCGAGAAACATAATCTTGCCAAAGGGACAGTTCTTCACGCGCTGAGCCGCCTGGAAGCCCGCGGACTGATTCTGGCGAAACCCCGCTCTGGTTATTACGTACTGCCCCGGGAAGCTCAGGCTCCCGCGATTACGCGCCCCACTGCGCCGGTCGCCGCCCGGGTCAGTCCGCTACTGATGGACTTAATGCAGCATGGTGCGGCTTTTGATTTAGTGCCCGGCGCCGGCGGAGAGAACACTCAGGGGCTGGAAATACTCAATCGTTCTATTAACCGGGTAATGCGCCGCCAGCGTGGCCAGAGCCATCTTTATTATGATGATCCTGCCGGGGCACTCGTGCTGCGTGAACAACTCTCAATCAGGCTACAACGCAGGGGCTGTCAGCTTAGCTCTGACGATCTGATGATTACTGCCGGATGCCAGAATGCATTGTTTCTTGCACTAATGGCCACCTGCAAAGCCGGTGATGTCGTTGCAGTAGAATCCCCCGGATTTTATGGCGCTCTGCAGTTGTTAGAACAACTGCAGCTGAAGGTAATAGAAATACCGTCCTCACCACTGACGGGGATGTCAGTCGATGCTTTGCAGCAGGCATCAAAGAAGTGGCCAATCAAAGCCTGCATCGTTTCTCCCTGCTTTTCGACGCCCGCCGGGGCTGTCATGCCAGAGCCCGAACGCCAGCACTTATTACAACTTGCAGAGCAGCGTGACTTTGCGGTGATTGAAGATGATATCTATGCCGATACGGCGCTTTCGTATACGCCTGATCCACTTAAGAAACTGGATCAGACTGGGCGTGTCATTCTATGTAGCTCATTCTCAAAGTCTTTATCCCGAGACCTGCGCATCGGCTGGATCAGTGGTTGCCGCTGGCAACAGGCCTTACTGCAATTAAAACTGGTTACTCAATTAGCCAGCCCTTTAAGCGTACAGAACGGGCTTGCGGAATTTATCTCCAATGGGGACTACGATTCGCATCTGAAACGACAACAAAAATGGTTACGCCAGCAAAGGGATGAACTCTCAGATCGAGTTCGGGGCTGGCCTGCTGTTAAGAATGTTGGAATTCCGGAAGGAGGTTTAACTCTCTGGGTCGAATTGCACGGAGATTGCGATACTTCAGCACTGTTCCCAGAGCTTAAAAATGAGGGCGTTTTTATTGCACCGGGTACACTATTTTCAACAAAGCATAAATTCAGAAATTACATGCGTCTGAGTTTCGCACACCCCTGGAATAGCCGCCGACAGAAAGCTCTGTCGGCGCTTGGTAAACTACTCAGCTAGCTGGTTCAGATAGCTAGCTCAGTTAAGACACTCAGTACCTGATATCAGGCGCTGCGACGACGCTCCATATCGTTGTCGTATTTTTCAGCCAGAACTTCTTTCTGGTTATCGGTCAGTTCTTTACCTGCCACCTGAAAAACTTCCTGCTCTTCTTCCTCGAGATGGTGCTCAACAAGATGCTTCAGATCTTTAAACTTTTGCAGCCACTGTGGGCTACTCATGTCGATAGTTTCCAGCTCTTCTACCAGATCATCGATGTCTTTGTGCTCTGCGACACTGTGACGTGCTTTATCCTGACTATTATCGTGCGCCATTAACTTTGAATAAAAATGGCGTTCCTCTGCGGCAGCATGTTCGGTCAATTCTTCTTTAAGTAACTTCATCTGCTCTCTTCTGGCCGACTCGTCACCTGAGGTGGAAACAATGTTATCCATCAGTTCACGTTGTACTTCATGGTCTTCACGTAGTTTTTCAAAAATCGTGCTCATGGTGTTCTCCTGAATTGATGCTTCCTGAAATTTATCGCGGTTACCTTAATTCAGTTGCGATAAAAATCAGAAAGTTCAAAAAAGGTTCATGCGCTCACAGACGATCGAAGAGTTGCGCATGAGAAAACAACAGCCTTCAGCGGCGACTACCACGGGAGTTACCACGTAAGCCATGGTGGCGGTGTCCGCGTTTATGTCCCCAGGCACTATTGCCCGGAGCTTCAGAAATCACGTTGTAACCGATGCTTTCCAGAATAATATTGGCCGCATTTTCAACTGTCGCCAGGTCTGGATGGATACCGTCACCAAGGTGAGAATATTCCGCCCAGTAATCAACTATCAGCGCTTCGGGAAGATCAGATGCAATGGTCGTCATAACGATGTTATTTAGCATCTGGTAATCGGTGGGAGAGATCGTCCATTCCAACAATGAACTCTGACGGAAGAGCTCCAGATCGATATTGCTCACGTCCGGATAAGGCGCGAATATGGGGGTCATACCCAAACCAAGTATCAACTGCCCGACTTCGACCATACGGTCGGCAGCGTCCTGCATATCTTCTTCGTCACATTGTTGCGCATCGCTTTCAGGGAGTCCAAAGGCATCTGAGTGCAGGCAGTCGTTGGGGGCCGTTACAACGACGTATTCTGCGTTGTAGCTGCCGTCGGCTAGAGAATAAACACGAGAGCTGGCACGCAACACCTGAGTCTGGTAGCTGTCAGACTGGGCGGTACTACAACCGCCACCATAGAGTGCGGTACGGCAACTTTCACGTGCAAAAGTCGTGGCTGAAGCCTGAGCTTCGTTAATGACATAGCCGCTGTGAGTGCGATTTCTGATCAGCGCATCCCCTAACGAAATGTACTGTCCGGTACCAACCGATAAGCCCAGTAAGGGCGATGACAGGTCACCATCGAAAGGGGCCTTGCCATTAGCAAACGAAGCGCCAACGATCAGCACAGGAAGTGTCTCAGGTGCTTCCTCAGCGTGAGGGTTTCCAACATTCCCACCATGATGGTGAGGGCCAGCAACGGAGGCTAGTGAGGTACCGAGCAGTAAACACGCGGTAAGCAAGTGTTTGCGCATATCAACATTCCTTGTATTTTTTGGGGGGATTGGAGTAAAAACGCCAGAAACATAATCAATGGCGACCCCCGCCACAAGGACTGAAACTGCAAAAGCCGCATGCCTGACTCACTTTGTCTTTCCTTTCAATGGTCATAGGAAGCAGAGCCAGAACGACGCATAAAAAAGCCCGGCAATGCCGGGCAAGAGAAGCTCTGAGAAAACACCCAGAGAAGGTTCATGCGAAATTCTCAACCGAGGTATTTCGCATGAAAGCGGAGATGCTCTTCTATAAAACTGGAGATGAAAAAGTAGCTGTGGTCATACCCGTCATGACGACGGAGTTTCAGTGCGTAGCCAGATTCTGCAGCGGCTGCTTCCAGCGCTTCAGGCTTCAACTGCTCGACGAGGAAGTTATCCGCAAGCCCCTGATCCACCAGCAAAGGTAATTGCTTATCAGCATGACGAACCAGATAACTGGCGTCGTGCTTCGCCCAGGCAGCCTTGTCAGCGCCAAGGTAGTTACCCAGCGCTTTTTCGCCCCAAGGGCAATCCATTGGATTACAGATCGGGCTGAAGGCAGAGATACTGGTATAGCTATCCGGATTATTCAGAGCCAATGTAATCGCACCATGACCACCCATCGAATGACCGCTGATAGCGCGTTTATCCGTCACCGGAAATTCGGCTTCAATCAGTTCAGGTAATTCTTTAACGACATAATCGTACATTTTGTAATGCTCAGACCATGGCGTTTCGGTCGCATTCACGTAGAAACCTGCGCCCAGTCCAAAATCGTAAGCGCCGTCAGGGTCGTCGGGTACGCCTTCACCGCGAGGTGATGTATCCGGCATCACAATCGCCATACCTAATTCGGCCGCCACGCGCTGTGCACCGGCTTTGTGAGTGAAGTTCTCATCGGTACAGGTGAGGCCAGATAACCAGTAGAGCACAGGTACATTTCTGACTTCAGCCTGCGGTGGCAGATAAATACCGAAGCGCATCTCACAGTTAAGCACCGCAGAGCGGTGCGTAAACTGCAGCTGACGACCGTCAAAACAACGGTTTTCGCTGACTTTTTCCATTACTTAATACCCGGTGTTCAGTAGTGAATTACGGTACGGATACTCTTGCCTTCGTGCATCAGGTGGAAGGCTTCATTAACGTCATCCAGTGGCATGGTATGCGTAATAAAATCACTCAACTTAAATTCGCCAGCGAGATAGCGTTCGACGTAATCCGGCAGCTCAGAACGGCCTTTTACACCACCAAAAGCGGAGCCTTTCCAGACGCGCCCGGTCACCAGCTGGAACGGACGGGTAGAGATTTCCTGACCGGCACCTGCAACACCGATGATCACAGACTCGCCCCAGCCTTTGTGGCAGCACTCAAGCGCAGAGCGCATAACGTCGACATTACCAATACATTCAAACGAGTAGTCGACGCCACCATCGGTCAGTTCAACAATGACTTCCTGAATCGGTTTGTCGTAGTCTTTCGGGTTAATACAATCAGTCGCGCCCAATTGTTTCGCCAGGTCGAATTTGCTTTCATTAATATCGATGGCAATGATGCGTGATGCTTTTGCCATGGTCGCACCGATAACCGCCGACAGACCAATACCACCCAGACCGAAAATAGCGACAGTCGCACCCTCTTCTACTTTGGCAGTATTCATCACGGCGCCCATACCAGTCGTGACACCACAACCGAGGAGGCAGACTTCTTCCAGAGGAGCTTCTGGATTTACTTTGGCCAGTGAGATTTCCGGCAGTACCGTGTACTCAGAGAAGGTTGAGCAACCCATGTAGTGGAAGATCGGCTTGCCGTTCTGGCTGAAGCGGCTGGTACCATCTGGCATCAGACCTTTGCCCTGAGTTTCGCGTACCGCCTGACAAAGATTGGTTTTACCGGATTTACAGAATTTGCACTCGCGGCATTCGGCGGTGTACAGCGGAATCACGTGATCGCCTACTTTTACACTGGTCACGCCTTCGCCTACGGATTCAACGATACCACCGCCTTCGTGGCCCAGAATCGCAGGGAAAATACCTTCAGGGTCATCACCAGACAGTGTGAACGCATCAGTGTGGCACACGCCAGTCGCGACGATCTTCACACGGACTTCACCCGCTTTGGGCGGTGCAACCTGAACTTCTTCAATAGACAGCGGCTCGCCGGCTTTCCACGCGATGGCAGCACGGCAGGTAATAGTCTCGGACATGAGTGATCTCCTCACTGTTGTTTAAATCTGAATTTTAATTAGGAGGCCATTGTAGTTCGTTACCAGATAGAGATAATCTAGCTTTTTATAAAATCACTATTACATATTGGTAACAATGAATCTTTGGCAAGGCGTGAACGAATTTGTCGCGGTCGCTGAATCGCAGAACTTCACCAAGGCCGGGGCTGAGCTTTCGATCTCAACCGCACAGGTGAGCCGTCAGGTCCGCATGCTGGAAGAGCGATTGGGCATCAAGCTGCTGTACCGAACGACAAGACGTGTGCACCTGACCGAAGCCGGACAGCTCTACTATCAATCCTGTCGCCCGTTAATAGAAGCTTTGCAGGGCGCGGAGCATGCGGTGCAGCAGCTTCAGAGTGTACCTCAGGGGTTAATCCGTATGACAGCGCCAGTGACCTACGGCGAGCGCCAGCTGGCGCCAGTGTTGAATGCTTTTCTGGAGCAGTATCCGGATATACGCCTGCACTGTGAGCTGACCAACCAGAAGATGGACCTGATCGCCGACGACTACGATATTGCGATCCGTCTTGGCAAAATTGATACACCGGATCTGGTCGCGCGACGGCTGGGCAGTCGTCAGTTGTTTACCTGTGCGTCGCAGGCGTATCTGGATGATGCTGGCATTCCTGAGACCCTCGACGCGCTTCGCAATCATAACTGCCTTGTCGGCACACTGGACTATTGGAGGTTCCGCGATGAACAGGGAGAGCGCATTCTGCGGGTGAATGGACGCCTGAGATGCAACAGTGGCGAAGCCCTGTGCGATGCTGCAAGACGCGGCTTAGGCATTGTGCAGCTACCGAACCATTACGTGGGTGACGCATTAAAACGAGGTGAGCTGGTTGAGGTACTGACCCCTTTCCGCCCAGAGAAAGAAAGCATCTCGGCGTTATATCCGCCGGGTCGTCAGCTATCACCGAAAGTACGGGTGTTACTGACGTATCTGACCGAGCATCTGGGGCAATAACCTCTAACGAAAATAAAAAAGCCCCGGCGTACCAGGGCTCTCTCTTTAGCAACGTATACCGGCTATTAACGGCTGATCAGAGCCAGCTCGGCGTCTTCGTTCAATACCGTCCACCAGATGTTGTCGTCGCTGTCATAACCGAGCAGCGGCTGTTCAGCACAGGCACCGTCACGCGCTGGCGGCGTGTCGACATAGCTTTCCAGCCACATACCATCGATGATGCAACTGGCATCAGCCAGAGGCTGCCAGTCTTCGCCATTGTGTTGCGCCAGAATCACACTGCCACCCGACACACCTGCTGATGCGGTAAAGGCAACGGCGTAAGGGTCAGACACAGCGTCAGAGATGTCCCAGGATTCAGTGGCTGTGGCTGGCAGTATCACGTGCAATCAGTGAGCGCTGGTACTGGTGCTCATGGCCCTGAACGTAAATCACATCGTGTTCAGAGAAGAACGCGCGAATTTCGTCAGCGACACTGTATACCCAGTCGTCATCTTTCGTGCCTTCGACAATCTGTTCACGCGTCAGACCGTATTTCGCACCGATCAGGCCGTCGTGGCTCGCGACAACAATGTGATCGACGTTTTCCCGGTTTTCTTCGACCACATTTTCGATCCACTTAATCGCCAGCGGCAGGTTGTAATAAGCGAGGCCGATGATCAGAACGTTTTCGCGGATAACGTAGTAGTTCACCCATTCGTAGCCCGGCATGTGCACCGCATCTTCCGGAATGAATTCACGCATGGCGTTAATCCAGCCGGTGGTGTACGAGTAATTGAGTTCGTGGTTACCCATTACTGGCAGAAATTCCATGCCCTGCGTTTTGTAGGGACGCGCGACGCTGGTCCACTCTTCCCATTCAACCGCAGAGCCTTTGTCTGTCAGGTCACCTACGGGTATCACCAGATCCACACCCGCTACCAGCTGATGTTTGAGCACCTCGTCCATCGGGTGCATCGCCACATGGGCCTGCCCGGTTTCATCCGAGCCGCCCTGAGTATCTGGCAGTACGCCTACCGTGAAAGCACCGAAACGCGCTTCTTCGTTGACGCCTTCATTCTGAGGCTCCTCTGTCTGTGGAGCTTCAGCCTGAGGCGCTTCAACGACTGGCGTATCGAGACTGGTATCAGGTGTTTCAGTGTTGCTGCTGTTACTGCTGTTACTGCTGTTACTGCTGTTGTTGCTATCGCCACCACAGGCTGTCAGTGCCACAGCGGCAGCCAACAGGCCAAGGTGAGCCATTACTTTAGAATTATTCATGGATTGTCCCCCAAATTTCTGGAGGACTCAGTAAGCCCACAGGCAATGTCGTTTCTGTGACAGGCCGACAGACGCTAAAATCCATACGGGCCAGATTTCCGTTGCCGTACTGCACTTAGGCGCTGATGCAATGTCATCACTGATTCGTCTTTACTGACAACAGGCTGTTGCTGTCATTTAAGCGACACAGTTAAAGCGTACTCGCGCGCGCAGGGCGTATCTCTTACATTTACTAGCCAGCACTATCCCAATTGCGGATTACTCTTTTCAGAAAATATTGAATCCTTTTTACCGCAACGGGTCTCACTGACTGTGGTTGTCCTCTGCTATCGACCTTGTGTTGTCGGCAGCATTTTTTTGAATAGAACCGCATTCCTGCTAGATTAGAGAAAAATTTCCCCGTTCTTAAAAGAGAAGTACATACATGGCATCAGAACGTCTTCATCTTGAGTTGTGCAACCTGACACTGAAGCAGTATCCCGATATTAAAGTACTCATGGATGAAGCTTATCCGGAGCTGGGCGGCTCCTGGCCAAAGCACACGATTAAGCGCCTGATCGAAGAGTTTCCAGAGGGACAGATTGGCGTCATTGATGGCGATACTCTGGTCGGTATCGCCCTGTCCGTACAGGTAGACTACAAACGCTTCTCCAACCCCCACACCTACGAGGATATTGTTGGCGCTAACGACGTTATCCGCAGCAATCCTGATGGTGATGCGCTGTACGGCCTTGATGTCGTTATTAAAAAATCTCACCGTGGCATGCGGATTGGCCGACGCCTCTATGACGCCCGGAAAGAGCTTTGCCGCCAGTACAACTTTCAGGCAATTCTTGCGGGTGGCCGTATCCCGAGTTATCACACCTATCGCAAAGAAATGTCGCCTATGGAGTTTATCCACAAGGTCGACACGAAAGAGATTTACGACCCGATTCTCTCCTTCCAGCTGTCTAATGATTTTCAGGTAAAGCGCCTGCTGAAAAAGTATCTGCCGGAAGACTCTGAGTCTGTTGGCTACGCGACGCTACTGGAATGGAATAATATTCTGTATGAGCCGACCGATACTGTTCTTGAGTTCCGCAAAACGACAGTACGCGTGGGCGCGGTTCAGTGGCAAATGCGTACCGTTCAGTCACTGGAGGAGCTGCTGAAGCAGGTCGAGTACTTTGTCGATACGGTATCGGACTATCAGTGCGACTTTATTGTGTTCCCGGAATTTTTTAACGCACCGCTGATGGGGCTTGGTCCGCAGACATCTCAGACAGAAGCCATCCGTTTTCTCGCCGATTTTACCGATCCGATCCGCGATGCCATGTCGCGCATGGCAGTAGAATACAACGCGAATATTGTTACCGGCTCGATGCCGATCATGGACGACGGAGCGATTTATAACGTCTCGTACCTGTGCCACCGCAGCGGACAGGTGGATGAGCAACGCAAAATTCATATCACGCCGCACGAGAAAAATGACTGGGTCATTAAAGGCGGCGACAAACTACAGGTATTTGAAACTGACGCAGGCCGAGTGGGTATTCAGATCTGCTATGACGTTGAGTTTCCGGAGCTGTCCCGGATCATGTCGGAGCAAGGCCTGGAAATTCTGTTTGTGCCTTTCTGGACAGACACCAAGAATAGCTATCTGCGTGTACGCCACTGCGCCCAGGCCCGAGCCATTGAAAACGAATGCTATGTCGTCATCGCAGGCAGCGTTGGCAACCTTCCAGAAGTGGAGAGCCTCGACGTACAGTATGGTCAGTCCGCGGTACTGACACCGTCGGACTTCCCATTCCCGCATGATGCGACTTTGTCTGAGGCGACAGCAAATACAGAGATGCTGCTGTTTTCGGATCTGGATATGGATAAGTTACGTATTCTGCATAACGAAGGGTCGGTCAGAAACCTGAAAGACCGTCGCAAAGACCTGTACGACGTCCTTATCAAGAAGTAAGACAGAGAGGAAAAGCCGGGATGCTGATGAACAGGCATCCCGGCAATTCTGAGACTACGCTCAGGCAGATTCCGTCGTTTTATTGGTCTCGGCCAGATATGGCTCTAACTTCAGAATGTTCTCACGAAGGCCTTCCGGGATGTCACACGGGCGGCCTTTTTTATAATCAAAAAAGACCATGGTGCTTTCACCTTTAGCGACCAGGCGTGACGTCTCATGGCTCCACACGCCGTATTCCTGAACGATGCGGCCGGAATCCAGTTTCACACTTTTTATACCAACACTAATGGTATCCGGGTACTTAAGCGGTGCCAGGAACTTAGCACTCGTGCTACCAAGAATCGGGCCCATGCCCGTCTTAGCCATATATTCTTCAATTTTGATCGCTTCGACGTATTTAACGCGCGCGCTTTCAAAATAACGGAAGTACACCGTGTTATTCACATGGTGGAAATAATCCATTTCGCCCCACGCTACGGGTATCTCAACAACAATCGGATAATCGTATAAATCCAGCATGATAATCGCCCCATTAATACTTCATTGGTGCTCGCCATCGTGGCCAGCGATAAGAAAA
Organism: Thalassolituus sp. UBA675; assembly: GCF_002297765.1. Taxonomy (NCBI): domain Bacteria; kingdom Pseudomonadati; phylum Pseudomonadota; class Gammaproteobacteria; order Oceanospirillales; family Oceanospirillaceae; genus Thalassolituus; species Thalassolituus sp. UBA675. The sequence goes on along the minus strand of NZ_DBNJ01000031.1, from coordinate 149,556 downwards.
GGTGTCAGTCAGCGCCGACAGAAGTACTAGAGCAACGACTATGCCCGCTGAAAAAGAAAGGGTGAAAATTAATCAAATATACGAAGAAAGTACCAGTCAAAGTTGGCAAGGGAGAACTTTATAAACACGGACTAGTACTTTTTCATTAGTCATAACGGCAAGACTTATCCGGCCACGAACACGTCCTGAGAAACTTGAACCGGCTCCTTGGAAACGGGAATTAAAGAAACGTCAGAAAACAGATAAGCCACACGTCGGTTTTGATTGGTTACTGCCAAATCGTCAGCTTTTCGTCAGGCAATAAAAAACCCGCCGAGGCGGGTCTTAGGAGCATTACGAGCGAACGTCGTAATCAGAGCTCGAAGCTGTGACGAAGAACAATAGTCTCAACGCGGTCCGGGCCGGTAGAGATAATATCGATCGGCGCACCAATCGCTTCTTCTACGAAGCGGATGTAAGCGCGTGCATTCTCTGGCAGATCGTCAATGCTTTTGGCACCGAAGGTCGTTTCAGTCCAACCCGGCAGCTCTTTATAGACCGGAGTCACTTTCTCGAACTGGTCAGCAGACGCTGGTACTTTCAACGCATTGCCATTCTCGTCCTGGTAACCGATACACACTTTGATGGTGTCCAGACCATCCAGAACGTCCAGCTTGGTCAGGCAGATGGTGTTGATAGAGTTAACGCGGATTGCATGCTTAACCAGCATAGCATCGAACCAACCACAACGACGGTCACGGCCAGTGGTCGTGCCCTTCTCTTTACCGACATCTGCCAGGTGCTTACCGACGTCATCAAACAGTTCCGTCGGGAATGGGCCAGAACCAACACGGGTCGTATAAGCCTTAGTGATACCCAGAATCTGATCCAGATACAGAGGACCAACGCCAGAGCCTGTCGCCACACCACCGGCAGTGGTGTTAGACGAGGTTACGAACGGGTATGTACCGTGGTCGATGTCCAGAAGAGTGCCCTGAGCACCTTCAAACATGATGTCGCCACCGTCTTCACGCACTGTGTGCACCAGATCAACAGCATCAACAACGATGTCTTTAATCTGAGCAGCCCAGTCCATGCAGGCAGCCAGTGTCTCTTCGTAGCTGACCGGATCAACGCCATAGTAGTTCACGAGAGAGAAGTTATGGTATTCCATGACTTCTTTCAGTTTGTCAGCAAACTCTGGCTGATACATGTCATCAACACGTAGTCCACGGCGAGAAACTTTGTCTTCGTACGCCGGGCCAATACCGCGGCCTGTCGTGCCGATTTTCGCATTACCACGCTTAATTTCGCGCGCCTGATCCAGAGCGACATGGTATGGCAGAATCAGAGGACAAGCGTGAGAGATACGCAGACGATCCATCACAGGTACGCCGCGCTCTTCAAGCGCGCGGATCTCTTTCAACAGAGCATCTGGCGCCAGAACCACACCATTACCGATGACACAACGAACGCCATCACGCAGGATGCCGGACGGGATCAGGTGGAGTGCAGTTTTCTCACCGTTAATTACCAGGGTATGACCTGCATTGTGGCCACCCTGAAAACGGACGACGGCCGCTGCTTTTTCAGTCAGCAGGTCAACAATTTTACCCTTACCTTCGTCACCCCACTGGGTGCCCAGAACAACAACGCTTTTGCCCATGGCAGAATCTTTCACTCAGTCGTTAAATTTAAAAATTCAGGCGCTGACCAGTGTCCACTGGCCATCGTTTTGCTGCAGTCGCTGAGACGCCCCTGCAACATCACCATTCGCTTCGGTCACTACACGGTATCCTTTGGTCCGTAAGTCCGTGATTGCCTGCCATAACGACGGATCATCCGACGCAGGAGCGGCCACGGTTTCCTTTGCTTCAAACTGACGCTGACCGAGAGCCGCCAGTACTTTAAGGTCTGCACTGAAACCGGTTGCCGGACGTGCTCGCCCGAAATCAGCACCGGTTTCATCATAACGACCGCCCTGAGCTACAGCATCACCGTAACCCGGCACATAGGCCGCAAATACCAGACCTGTGTGGTAATCATAACCACGTAATTCTGTCAGATCACAGGTGATTGATACCTGAGGGAAACGCTGCATCAGCGCTTCAATTGCCTGTGTCATATCGCTCAGCTGCTGCGCCGCTACCGGCACCAGTTCAGCTAAACGTGCAAATTTGTCGGTCAGTGCACTGGCACTGCCCTGCATTGAAGCCACCAGGCTGAATGCTTCGGTTAAACGGCTGTCACTCAGCTCACGCTCAACCCACGCCAGTGTATCCGTCTGACACTTAAGCTTGAGCAGGTCAAACAGTTCACTCTGCTGCTCATCACTAAGTCCAGCACTGTCGGCTAACGCGCGGAATACACCGACATTACCCAGATCAAGGTGAACACCTTCGATACCGGCTTCAGACAACAGGCTGAGCATCACGCTGATGATTTCGACATCGGCACTGGTGCCAGCTACGCCATACAGCTCTGCACCAATCTGAGTTGGCGTGCGGCTGGCCAGCAGTGATGCCGGACGCGTGTGAAACACAGTACGGCAGTAACTCAGACGGCTGGTGCCTTCCGGAGCAAGGCTGTGTGCATCGATACGGGCAACCTGTGGTGTCGTATCAGCGCTCAATCCCATCAGGCGACCTGACAACTGGTCGGTCACTTTGAAAGTGCGCAGGTCCAGGTCTTTACCTGTGCCAGTCAGCAGTGAATCAAGATACTCCAGCGCCGGCGGGATAACGAAGTCATAACCGCAGTTATCGAGATAATCGAGCAGATGGCGGCGTAACTGTTCGATACGACGCGCCTGTGGCGGTAGGATTTCGTCAATGCCATCAGGCAGCAGCCAACGGTCAGCTCCAGTCATTGTCCAGCCTTCAATTGTTAAACAGGTAAAGCAGGATGAGCCCCAGCGACATGCTGAAGAGCCCGATCATTCTCATGGTGCGGTCATCTGTCTCGGCCATCCGGATCACCAGCTGGCGCCATCGTGCGGGGTAAAGAAAGGGAATAACGCCCTCAATAATCAGCACCAGACTGACGGCCACCGCCAGTGTATGCCAGGCTTCTGCGGACACTTTCTCTACCTTGATGTAAAACAGAATTGCACAAAAAAACCGGGCTACCAGCCCGGTTGCGGGATTCTACCAGAGCTGACCGGGCTTGAACATGCAAACATGTTCAGGCCCGGCTGCCATTAGTTCCCTTTGGAGTCGTTCAGGTAACGGAAGAAGTCGCTCTTAGGATCGAGCAACAGAACGTCGTTGCCTTCGAAGGTCTCAGTGTAAGCCTTCAGACTGCGGGTAAATGAGTAGAACTCAGGGTCTTTATTGAACGCCTGCGCATAGATGCGCGATGCTTCAGCATCGCCCTCACCTCGGATCTGCTCGGCTTCCCGGTAGGCTTCTGCCTCGATCACCGTTTTCTGACGATCTGCGTCTGCCTGAATACCTTCAGCCAGCTCGTTACCTTCAGAGCGGATCTCACGGGATTCACGACCACGTTCTGCCGACATACGCTGATACACGTTATTGCTCAGCTCATCTGGCAGGTCGATCGCTTTAACGCGAACATCCAGTACTTCGATACCCAGCTCGTCCTGCGTCTGCTCGTTGAGCATTGCGGTCAGTTTGGTCATCAGCTGATCACGCTCACCAGAAACAACTTCGTACAGGCTGCGCGCTGCGATTTCGTCACGCAGACCCTTGTTCACCTGGTTTTCCAGAAGAAGCGTTGCACGAGTGCGGTCACCCGATGTCGCCTGGTAGTAATTACGCACGTCTTTGATGCGCCATTTCGCGAACGAATCAACGATGACGTATTTCTTACCTGACGTCAGGAAGCGTGATGGCTGAGTATCCAGCGTCAGTACACGCGCATCGAAACGCTTGATGACATCGGCCAGTGGCATTTTAAACCCGATGCCCGGCTGAACATCGTCGTCAATCATCTCACCGAAGCGCAGCTTAATCGCACGCTCGGTTTCTTTGATGATGTAGAAGCTCTGGCTACCAATCAGGACCACCAGCGCGATAACGATCAGCGAAGTAAATGCTTTAGGTGACATTATCGACCCTCCCGACGAATAGTAGATGAACTGCCTGAAGTACGACGCGAGTTAGCCTCACGGATCACTTCATCAGTCAGGCGCTTGATGTCTTCATCACTGAGATCAGACTGACGAGCCACACCCTGAGCCTGCTGGGTCAGTTTATCGAGTGGCAGGTACATCATGTTGTTACCGCCTTCGACGTCCACCAGAACTTTACTGCTCTTGTTGTACACCTGAGTCACGGCATCAATGTAGAGACGTTCACGGGTAACGGCTGGTGCCTTGTTGTACTCGCTTAACAGCTTGGTAAAGCGATCGGCTTCACCTTCTGCACGTGCCACAACACGCTCACGGTAGGCGCGGGCTTCTTCGAGCTGACGCTGAGCGCGACCACGGGCTTCCGGAACAACCGAGTTCGCGTAGGCTTCTGCGTCGTTGATGGTGCGTTCTTTATCCTGCTTAGCACGCTGAACATCATCGAACGCTTCTTTCACCGCCGCTGGCGGGGTTGCGTCTTTAATGTTCACGTTCTGCAGAGTGATACCTGTGTTGTACTCATCCATGTAGAACTGCAGACGCTGTTTAACCGCTTCTGCCAGAACCACACGACCTGTCGTCAGGATAGGGTCCATTTCGGTGGAACCCACCTCATGACGCAGCGCACTTTCGGCGGCATCACGCAGAGTCAGTTCAGGGTCTTCAACACGCAGCGCATAAGACACAGGATCGGTGACGCGGTACTGAACGTTCAGTTTTACGTCGACGATGTTTTCGTCTTCGGTCAGCATGCTTTCACGGATTTCAGTTTCACGAACACGGGTCGCGTTAACGATGATTACGTCTTCAATCACTGGCAGTTTCCAGTTCAGACCTTCACCTTCGATGCGGTCAAACTTACCAGTACGTAATACGACGCCGCGTTCCTGAGTGTCGAGGATGTATACAGAATTCATCGCTAGCAGAATTGCCGCGATGACTGCGGCTACAACAAGAAAGCCTGTGATGCTGCCATCACCGCCGTTGTTGTTATTTCCGCCGCTTTTCTTGCCGCCGAATAAACCGTTCAGTTTATCAGTCAGCTTGCGGATCACTTCGTCCAGATCGGGTGGCTGATTACCACCACCACCGCCGTTGCCCCTGTTATTGTTACCCCAAGGGTCTTTGGGCTTGTTGCCATTACCGCCAGGCTCATTCCAGGCCATAGATCACTCCAGTCAGTGTGGCTGTTTTGTCATAAATGAATAGTACGTCCGTCATGATAACGGATTTGAGCGCAGCGGCCAGCCCATCAGGCATTGAATCGGGCAACTAACCGCCGACTTTCGCTATAACCAGGGATCTGCAGGTTGCGCGATAAAGCGCGACTCAGGAACCTCAGCTTTAGATAACGCTCGTTTAAAGTCTTGCAACTGCATGCGAATCTGCAGATGGATGTCACCATTATCGGCAAAATCCTCGCCCTGAACGCCACCGCTTTCGTAAAGAATTGCACGAAGACGTGCATCCGCAGGCGCCAGCGTGAGTCGATCTTCGAAGATCTCTTCGCCCAACAACTCAGACATCGCCTGACACAGCAGGTCAAAACCAAGTCGTTCCTGTGCCGACACCCAGACCGCAACGGGGACACCATCCTCGTTCCGGTCGATGCGCGGCTCACCAGATTCCAACAGGTCGATCTTGTTGTACACACGTAATTCAGGCAGTTCATCCGCCTGAATTTCTCCAAGTACCAGCTCAACCTGCTCGATATTGCCTTCCCGTTCATCCGAGGCACAGTCGATCACGTGCATCAACAGGTCAGCTTCTGCCGCTTCCTGAAGAGTGGCACGGAATGCCTCTACCAGTTTATGGGGCAGGTGTCGGATAAATCCAACCGTATCCGCCAGAACGATTTCACCCACGTCATCAATTTCGAGACGTCGCAAGGTCGGATCAAGCGTTGCAAACAACTGATCTGCAGCATAGACCTCAGCCTGCGTCAGTGCATTGAACAGAGTCGATTTACCCGCATTGGTGTATCCGACAATAGCAACGGTCGGTACATCTGAGCGCTTACGCGCACGGCGACTCTGGTTACGCTGTGCCCTTACTTTCTCAAGACGGGCATGAATACTTTTCACCCGCTCCCGCAGAAGACGTCGGTCAGTCTCAAGCTGAGTTTCACCCGGCCCGCGCATACCGATACCACCTTTCTGACGTTCAAGGTGAGTCCAGCCACGGACAAGACGGGTCGACTGATGCTGCAGCTGTGCCAGCTCAACCTGTAACTTACCCTCGTGGGTACGAGCGCGTTGGGCAAAGATATCGAGAATCAGGCCGGTACGGTCGAGCACCCGGCACTTAATTTCACGTTCAACGTTGCGCTCCTGACTGGGTGTCAGTGCATGGTTAAAAATCACCAGGCTCACATCGTGCATACGCACCGCTTCAGCGATTTCTTCAACCTTGCCCTTACCAACGAACGTTTTTACATGAGGTACATCCCGCTTGGTCGTTACCAGATCTACCGGGTCAGCCCCCGCAGAGATAACGAGTTCACGGAATTCACTCAGGTCCTCCCGGTTCGCTCCTTCGGGGAAGTCGACGTGTACGAGGATGGCTTCTTCACCACCACTGTCAGGACGCTCAAAAAACACAGATAGATGTACCTTTGTCGGCGATTATTCAGAATTTGGAAATCTGGTCGTACCGGATGCTTCCGATAAAAAATAGCAGATGCGAGACACAATGATGCCTCAGACGCTCAATCACAACACTGCGGCTGTTTCAGTCGGATGGTGGGAATATCAGCGGGCCCGCCCTCTTTACGGCAAAGCCCCTGATCAGGCCGGGCGATTATTCCTCGCCTTCACCCTGTTCTGCTGCTGGTGCCAGACGCACATTGCGGCTAGGAACAACAGTAGAAATTGCGTGCTTATAAACCATCTGAGACACGGTGTTCTTCAGCAGGATAACGAACTGATCGAATGATTCGATCTGCCCCTGCAGCTTAATGCCGTTAACCAGAAAGATGGAAACCTGGATACGCTCCTTACGAAGCTGGTTCAGATAAGGGTCTTGTAAAGAGTGCCCTTTTGACATAGTCGTTCTCCTAAATGAGAGAGTGCCTTCCAATCTGCGGTCGGCGAAGTAATAGTAGATTGCCCCATTGGTGGCCAGAACCTGCCCCAAAACTAACATGGAGGCCATGAAATAAACCGGTACACCTAAACCGGATCATCTGTACAGACACATATTTGGTCGTCGGGTTCAGCCCGAGAATGCCGAATTCCGCATTGTTATGGTAATTCAATACGGTCAGCAGCCGTTCTCACAGCTAAATATGGCGCTGGTGCTGAGTATTTTCAAGGTATTTCTGACAATATCCGGATCATCGGTATCCAGCCAGTGAAGATCGGGCCAGCTACGCAGCCAGGTGATCTGACGTTTGGCCAGTTGGCGCGTCGCAATAATGCCCCGTTCTATCATCTCGTCGTAGTCGTATTCACCATCCAGATAGTCCCACGCCTGACGATATCCAACGCAACGGATGGACGGCATATTCTTATCAAGATCACCACGGGCACGCAGCGCTTTTACCTCGTCGAGAAAACCATCGGCCACCATAATACGGAAACGCTCAGCGATGCGTTCGTGTAAACGCTTGCGCTCTGCCGGGCATACCGCGAGGTTCACGACATGGTAGGGCAGCGGTTCGGTCTGTTGCTCGGCCCAGTACTCCGTCAGTGTTTTGCCAGAGATCAGATACACCTCAAGCGCACGCTGAATACGCTGAGAATCCATAGGCTTCAGGCGACGTGCGGACTCAGGATCGATATCTGCCAGCCGCGCATGCATCGCCGGCCAACCTTTCTCAAGGCCTTCTTCGAGTAGCTGCTGCCGGATTGCTTCATCGGCTTTTGGCAGATCTGCAGCACCGTCGCGGAGAAATTTGAAATACATCATGGTGCCACCTACCAGCAATGGCACTTTGCCTGCGGCGGTAATGTCTGCCATTTCGCGTAAAGCGTCTTCACGGAAATTAGCGGCGGAGTATGCCTCGGCCGGATCAATCAGATCAATCAGACGATGCGGTGCCTGCGCTTGCATACTGGCGTCCGGCTTGGCGGTACCGATGTCCATGCCTTTGTAGACCAGCGCTGAATCGACACTGATAATTTCGCAATCGTGGTTCTTAACCAACTCCAGTGCGAGTGCCGTCTTACCTGAGGCCGTCGGCCCCATCAGAAAAATCGCGGGCGGTAAACTCACAGGAGGTAAGGATTCTGACATCAGCGGCCCCGCAGAAAGAGCTTATCCAACTCTGACATCGTCATCTGAGTCCAGGTCGGTCGCCCGTGGTTGCACTGTCCGGAGCGCTCGGTGGCTTCCATATCCCGTAACAAAGCATTCATTTCAGGTAGGGTCAGTTTCCGGTTTGCCCGTACAGAACCATGGCACGCCATGGTCGACAGCAGTTCGTTGCGATGGGCAAGAATCCGGTCCGAGGCGCCATGCTCCATCAGATCACTCAGCATATCAGTGATCAGTTGCCCGACATTTGCTTGCTGCAACAATACCGGAATCTGGCGGATCATCAGACTCTCTGGCGACACTCTCGCCAGCTCAACGCCGAACTGACGGAATTCATCGGAGAACTGCTCTGCCGCATCGGCCTCACGCTCACTGACGTGCAGAGTTTCGGGCACGAGCAAAGGCTGACTCTGAACGCCCTGCTCATCCACCGCGACTTTTAAACGCTCGTAGGTAATTCGCTCGTGTGCAGCGTGCATATCCACGACCACCAGACCGTGAGCATTCTGCGCGAGTATATAAATGCCATGCAGTTGAGCGACGGCAAACCCGAGTGGCGGCAGGTCTTCTGCACTGGATTCAGGAAGTGGTTGTGGCGCTCCCTGATTCAGCTGTTCGTAACTGCGTAATTGTTCAGCCACTGCGCCCTGCCCCGGACGACTGTCAGAAAAACTCTGACCAAAAGAACCGCCAGAAAAATTCTGAGCTGTTGAGGTCGCGGCGCCGTCAGCGGTTGCAGAGAAGGGAACTCGTTCGTTAGCAGGCTGTTGCCAGTCAAGCCGATTCTGTCCCTGAAACTCTCCCGCCTCTGTACCTGTTGCCGCCGGAGCTGCACTTGGCTGCAGATTCGCGGTCGGCTGCTCCGGGCGTATGTCCGCCAGAGCGCGGTGCAGAGAACGGAAAATAAAATCATGCACCAGACGACCATCGCGGAAGCGCACTTCGTGCTTGGTCGGGTGAACGTTAACGTCCACCAGCTTCGGGTCCAACCAGAGATAAAGTACAAACGCCGGATGACGACCATGATAAAGCACATCACGGTAGGCTTGTTTAATCGCGTGCACGACCAGTTTGTCACGCACCGCCCGGCCGTTCACAAAGAAATACTGCATATCCCCCTGCGAACGCGAAAACGTCGGTAAACCCACCCAACCTTCAATTGTCAGGCCCGCACCTTCGGTTTCAATGTGCACTGCGTTATCCATAAATTGCGGATTAAGCAGTGTTGCCACCCGTTTCTCACGATCAATCGTCCGGGCCGCAGGGCGCAACGAATGAATGACGCGGTTGTTATGACGCAGCGTAAAAGCAACGTCATAGCGACTGAGTGCGAGCTTTTTCAGTGTGTCTTCAAGGTGAGAGAATTCTGTCTTTTCTGTACGCAGAAACTTACGTCGTGCTGGCGTATTAAAAAACAGGTCACGCGCTTCAACCGTGGTGCCTGTTGGGTGGGCTGCCGGGCTGACTTCCGCCTGCATATCACGCCCTTCCGCTTTCACCTGCCAGGCTTCATCTGAGCCTTTCTCTCTGGAGGTCAGAGTCAGACGCGATACCGACGAGATACTCGCCAAGGCTTCACCACGGAAACCCATTGTGCCCACGGCTTCGAGATCATCCAGCGTAGTAATTTTACTGGTGGCGTGGCGACTGAGAGACAAAGGCAGGTCGTCTTTGCCGATGCCGTGCCCGTCATCACGAACGCGAAGCAGCTTAATGCCACCCTGCTCGGCATCAACATCAATATGCTGAGCACCAGCATCCAGCGAATTTTCGACCAACTCTTTAATGATATTGGCTGGACGTTCTACAACTTCGCCCGCAGCAATCTGGTTCGCAAGACGTGGCGATAACAGGTGTATTCGGCTCATAGCTCAGACTGAAAGTTCAGGAATTTGGAATACGCAGTTTCTGGCCGACTCTCAGCGAGTTACTGCTCAGGCCATTCAGTTTGCGCAGCTCAGACATTCCCATGCCGCTGCGAACTGCCAGCTCAGAAAGAGTGTCGCCACTACGGACTGTGTATTCGATGTATTGTTGTGCTGCTTTCTTACGCGCCGCCATCAAGGTTCCGGCCGGAGGATTATTCTGAAAATAATCTTTAATGCCGTTGAAAATCGCACGCGCCATTTTCTTCTGGTAAGCGCTGGTTTTCAGCTGCCGGGCTTCGCCAGGGTTTGAAATAAATCCTGTTTCTACCAGTAGCGCCGGCATGTCCGGTGATTTCAGTACGACAAATGCGGCTTCTTCGACGTTCTTCTTGTGCAGTTTACTGATCTTGCCCATTTCCTGCAGAATTTCATCGCCAATCGAAACACTGGCGGTGCGCTTATGCGTCATCGACAGATCCAGTAACGTCATCGCCAGGTGATCCTCACGATCACCAATGCTGACACCACCAATTAAGTCGGACGAATTTTCTTTGTCGGCAAGAAAGCGTGCCGTCTCACTGGTCGCTCCCCGGTCTGACAACACAAATACCGAGCTACCGCTGGCACTGGGGTGCTTAAACGCATCGGCATGAATAGAGACAAAGAAATCGGCATTCGCTTTACGGGCTTTTTCTGAGCGCTCACGTAAGCCGATGTAGTAATCGCCGGTGCGGACCATAAAGGGGGCAAAGCCAGTTTCCTGATCCAGCAGGCGTTGCAGTTCTTTGGATATCGCCAGAACCACATGTTTTTCCATCACGCGGCCAGGGCCAAGGGCTCCGGGGTCTTCGCCGCCGTGCCCGGCATCGATGGCAATAATAATGTCACGCTGGTCGGTTTCGTAGGTTTCTGCTTTCTTAACGATATCAGGCGCACTCATAGACGCTTCTGACTGAGGACGTTCAAGATCTACGACCAGTCGATGGTGAGACACCCCTTCAGAAGGGGGTAACGGGAAGCTGCGATATTTCATCGTCGCGCGGGTTTCTACCACAAGACGCAGGTCGGTCTTGTTGCGGCGTCCACTGCGCACACGAATCACTTCGCTGGAATCGTCGGCTACCTTTTCTAACGACGACATTTTCAGCGACGCATTTTTAAGGTCAACGACGATGCGGTCCGGCCCGGTCAGCTGGAAGATTTTATGTTCGTGCGGTCCGCTGAGGTCGAGCACCAGACGGACTTTATCGGGAGACTGCCAGATGCGTACGTCGCTGACGTCTGCCCATACTGGCAGCACACAGAGTGTCACGACGAAAAACGCGATCAGCCGCTTAATTATTCCTGCCATTCTTTTACCAGCTGCTGCAGTTGCCTGCTCCACTGTGCCCCTTTATCTGTCTCTGCCTGCCAGTTGAGGATACGTGCCTCACCTACATCGTCAATATGAATCGCAAGATCGGCCTCGGGCAATACACCGCGCCCACGCTCAGGCCACTCGATCAGGCACAAAGTTCCATCCGTCAGATATTCGCGAATCCCCATGTACTCAAGCTCTTCCGGGTCTCCCAGACGATAGAGGTCAAAATGACAAACCCGGCCTTCCGGCAGATCATACTCTTCAACGAGTGTATAGGTCGGGGACTTCACCGGGCCAGTATGACCGAGCGCCTGAATCAGCCCGCGACTCAGGGTAGTTTTGCCAGCGCCCAGAGTACCTTCGAGAAATACCAAGCCACCGCCCATCAGTATTGATGACATACGGCCTGCAAAATTGACCATTTCATCTTCGCCGGTCAGGCGTATCTGGTCAGTAGTCTGTGGATTGCTCTCAGTCATCAGTTCACCAATTGTCGGATAAATGGCATCAGGTCTGTCGCAAGGAGTCCGCGCGTCCCGGACTCTGCGGCCGCGAGATCAGCAGCGGCACTATGCAGGCAGGCGCCACGAACAGCCGCCTGCCATGGCGTTAACCCCTGAGCCAGAAGCCCGGCTATCACACCCGTAAGAACATCACCCATTCCGCCGGTCGCCATGCCCGGGTTGCCATCCGTGCAGATCGCCAGCTCGCCTTCGGGAGAAGCAATGATACTGCCCTGCCCCTTGAGAATAACAACCGCATGGTATTTCTCAGCAATTGCCTGCGCCGCACCGAGGCGATCGGACTGAATATCCGCTACGGACTTGTCCAGCAACCGTGCAGCTTCGCCCGGGTGCGGAGTCATCACGACGTCACGCTCGGGAAATTCCGTCTGCCAGCCCGGAGAGGCAATAATATTCAATGCATCGGCATCCAGCACGACCGGATAGTCACTCTGAAGAACCTGCTGCAGAAGCAACTCTGCCCAACTGCTGCGCCCGAGTCCGGGGCCACAGGCCAACACTGACGCTTTTTCCATCAGGGGCTGCATTTCAAGCCCGGCATTAATCGCCGCCGCCATACACTCCGGGCGCCGACCAAGCACCACGGAGACATTGGCCGGGCGCGTCGCACAGGAGATCAGGCCTGCGCCAGTACGACAGCAGGCGTCCACGGCCATAGCAATAGCACCGCCGAAGCCGGTTTCGCCGCCAATCAGCAACGCATGGCCATGGTTTCCTTTGTTGGAGTTACCGCGTCGGGAAGGCAGTAAGGGGGCATCCTGAGTAAGCGTGTGATAACTCACTCGTTGCGCCAGTACAGAAACCGCTTGCCGCTCTGCATCGGTTAACCCGAGAGCCGCGTAGTGAAGTTCACCACAGCAGTCCGGGCCGTCGCAGGTCAACAGACCTGGCTTCATACCGATAAAGGTCATCGTCGCATCTGCCTGAACCACATGGCCCATAATCATGCCGGTACTGGCGTTCAGGCCAGAAGGAATATCAAGAGCGAATACCGGCGCCTGGTGTTCGTTCATCGCCTTAATCGCTTCGGCAAACTCACCCCGTACGACCGCATTCAGGCCTGTACCTAATAAGCCATCAACCAGAAGGTCAGCATCTGCGGGCAGATTGCCATCGAATTCACGGGCAACGACACCGGCGCTCTCGGCCATGTGCCGGGCATCGGTCGCCGATGGGCTTTGTCGGGTAACATCGCCAAGCATCAGAACAGTTACCGACAGGCCCTGCTCGACTGCTAATGCAGCGATTACCCAGCCGTCACCACCGTTATTGCCAGCACCGGCAAGAATGCACAGGTGCTGCGCTTCGGGCCAACGCTCACGCAGGCATTCAAATGCCGCTTCGCCAGCCTGTCGCATCAGACTGTAGCCATTGTCTCCCATGCGCTGAATAATCAGCCGGTCGAGCTCCCGTACGCCAGCAACGCTGTCGATGTTTCCGGGAAGATGGTCATAGCCTGTGTAAGGTCGCTTCATCGCGGTTGGGCCTGCGCTTGTGATACATTGCCGGGATTATATAAGTCCCAGGGCAGCCCGGCCAGAATGACATCCTCCAGGACAGTACTTACCCCAGAACAACTACAGAAGTTGCGTGATGATATTACGCAATGGTCGCTCGAGGCTGGCTTTCAGCAGTGTGGGTTCAGTAGCGTCGATACAGGTGAGCACGGCGATCGTTTACAACAGTGGCTGGATGCCGGTTATCACGGTGAAATGAGCTATATGGCCGATCACGTGACGGAACGGGGACCGATGCGTGCTCTGCCCGATGAGCTGCTTCCCGGCACGCTCAGTGTGATCAGCCTGCGCATGGATTATCTGGCGCCCGGTGTTGAGGTAGCTAAGCATCTGCAGGATAAAAACAATGCTTATATTTCTCGTTATGCGCTGGGGCGCGATTATCACAAGTTAATCCGCAAACGCCTGACGCAACTCGGAAAACGCATTCAGTCTGAGATTGGCGACCTTGGTTTCCGTGCCTTTGTCGACAGCGCGCCCATTCTCGAGCGGGCTCTCGCAGAACAGGCGGGAATCGGCTGGATTGGTAAAAATACGATGGTTCTGAACCGCAAGGCGGGCTCGTATTTTTTTCTGGGTGAAATTCTCACAGATCTGCCGCTCGAGCCAAATAACACTCCACTGAAGAATCATTGCGGCCGCTGTACCTCGTGTCTGGATATCTGCCCGACTCAGGCCTTTGTCGGCCCTTATGTTCTCGACGCGAGAAAGTGTATTTCTTACCTGACCATCGAACTCGATGGGCCTATCCCGCAAGAACTTCGCAGCGGCATCGGCAACCGTATTTTTGGTTGCGACGACTGCCAGATTGGCTGCCCCTGGAATCGCTTCAGTAAAAGTAGCGAAGAACCCGACTTCACCCCTCGCCACCAGCTGGACAAAGCAACATTGCTTGAACTGTTTCAGTGGGATGAAGCAACCTTTCTGAAAAAAACCGAAGGTATGCCGATCCGGCGAACCGGCTACGAGAACTGGATGCGGAATATATCGGTAGCTTTAGGAAATGCCCCACAGAGTATTGAAGTGCAGGAAGCGTTGAAAAATCAGAAAGGAAAAATTTCAGGCTTGGTTGATGAACACATCAACTGGGCCCTGCAACAGCAGGGCCATTGAAGACCATCCTTTCCAGTGGTCATCTTAACGATTACCTATCACTGGCGCAGTGCACGCAGCATCCAGGCAGTCTTCTCGTGCAGGCTCATACGAGCCGTCAGCAGGTCAGCTGTACCTTCATCGAAGACTTCATCAGTCATTTTGATAACGCTACGACAGGTGCGTACAACCTGCTCGTGTCCTTTCGTGAGGATATCGACCATCTCGTTAGCTTCAGGTACACCGTCCACTTCTTCAACAGAACTCAGACGCGCAAACTCTTTGTAAGTACCCGGCGCGGTGAACCCCAGAGTACGGATTCGCTCGGCGATATCATCCACGGCCTCGGCCAGCTCGGTGTAGTGTTCTTCAAACATCAGGTGTAATTCACGGAACTGAGGGCCAGTGACGTTCCAGTGGAAGTTGTGGGTCTGCAGGTACAGGGTGTAAGAGTCTGCCAGAACTTTGCTCAGACCTTCTGCAATCTGTTTGCGGCTTTCTTCATTGATACCAATGTCGATCGAAGTCATACGTGTACTCCTTCTGAAAATGAATCACTCCCTTTTAATGACAGGGCCTGTTTGGCTTTGTTCCCCAAATATGCTCCCCAAATATGTTCCAAAAATATGTACTGGAAACATTTGACGCTTTTCCGGAGCTCTGCCAATGTCGATGCTCTTCCGTTACTAATATTTCCTCAATATTGCCTGAACAAGAGTGCAGCATATGGCGAACACGAATCTGACGTCTGTCTTCAATAACAAACTTATCTGGATTACCGGAGCGTCTTCCGGCATTGGAGAACAACTCTGTTATGACCTGAGCAAGCTGGGCGCTCGCCTGATCCTGTCCGCCCGCCGAACAGACGAGCTTGAGCGGGTAAGAAACGCCTGTCAGAGTCCAGAAACACATACTGTTCTGCCGCTCGACATGTTGAATGAAGCCGACGTGATCAACGCCGCTGACAAGGCGGCCAACGAACTCGGCACCGTAGATTACCTGTTCAATAACGCAGGTATCACACAGCGCTCGCTGATCAATGAAACCGATGCCGATATTTATCGCAAGGTGATGGAACTGAATTATTTCTCGCAGGTGACAATTACCCGTAAAGTCCTTCCCGGCATGCTTGCTCGAGGCTCAGGGCATATCGTGACCACCTCAAGTATCGCCGGACTGATCGGCATTCCTTACCGCTCGGCTTACTGCTCATCGAAGCACGCCATTATTGGTTTTATGGATTCTTTGCGCTCTGAAGTACACGACAAAGGATTGCGGGTTACAACGCTTTGTCCGGGCTTCGTACGCACCAATATTATCGATACCGCCCGCCGTGAAGGCACGGCTCAGGAGAAGGTTGAGGACACCGTCATCAAAAACGGCATGGCCGTCGATGAGGCAGTAGCCGAAGTCTTAAATGCCGTAGCCAATGAAAAAGAACAGGTCGTTATCGCCAAAGGCAAAGAAGGTATGGGCCCCATCATTAAGCGACTTTTCCCGAGCGTGATTTATAAGATGGTTCGGAAAATGGCGTTAACCTGATTCCTCCGTGAATGAACTTGTGAACAGAAAGCAGGTCGACTTTCACAGGAGGTGAATCATGAGTAAACAAGCCGTTATATACCGTATGGTGATGGAAAAACACATCTGCCCTTTCGGTTTAAAGTCTCTCGACCTGCTAAAACGCGAAGGATTTCAGGTCGAAGACCACTGGTTAACGACCCGCGAAGAAACCGACGCGTTTAAAAAAGAACATGAGGTCGAAACGACTCCGCAAACATTTATCGATGGAAAGCGCATCGGTGGTTACGACGCCCTGAAAGATCACTTTGGTAAGTCAGGTAAGAAAGAGAAGACAACAAGCTACACCCCGATCATTGCGATTTTTTCTGTCACGCTTCTGATGGCTCTGGGCGCTTCTCACATGTTAAGTGGAAGTTTCTTTGGTGCCCGATGGTTTGAATTGTTTATCGCCTTCAGCATGTGTGTGCTGGCGATTCAGAAATTGCAGGATCTCGAAGCATTCTCTTTGCAGTTCCTCGGGTATGACCTGCTGGCCCAGAAGTACGTCCCCTATTCAAAGATCTACCCGTTCGCAGAGGCATTCGCCGGCATAGGTATGATCGCTATGGTGTGGACACCACTGGTTGCGCTTGTCGCCTTATTCATCGGTAGTATCGGCGCAGCATCCGTCTATAAAGCCGTTTATATTCAGAAACGGGAGCTGAAATGCGCCTGTGTCGGTGGCAACAGTAATGTTCCCCTTGGCGCGATATCCATGACGGAAAACCTGATGATGGTAGGAATGGCGCTCTGGATGCTTCTGTTTCGTTGATTTGATGCTTCTCTGAATCAACTTTCAACGGAAAGAAATAAAAAAGCGCCCCAGCATTTTTGCTGGCGGCGCTTTTTTCTTACACGGCTAAAAAGTGCTTACGATAGTGCTGCATTTCAGCGATGGACTCACGAATATCATCCAGCGCCTGATGCGCCCCTTTCTTCTCGAATGAAGAGACAGCTTCGGGCTTCCAGCGACGGGCTAACTCTTTCAGCGTGGATACATCGATATTGCGGTAGTGGAAATAGCGCTCAAGCTCAGGCATGTACTTCACCAGAAAACGTCGATCCTGGTGAATACTGTTGCCGCACAGTGGCGATGCACCCTCTTTAACGTGCTCTTTCAGAAAGGCGATGGTCGCCAGCTCTGCAGCACGGGCATCCTGCGTACTGTCTTTGACGCGCTGAGTAAGACCTGAGTTACCATGGGTACGGGTGTTCCATTCGTCCATCGCATCCAGCAAAACGTCTGGCTGATGCACCGCAATTACAGGCCCCTCGGCAATAACGTTGAGGTCACTGTCGGTCACGATCGTCGCGATTTCAATAATGACATCCTGCTCTGGCTCAAGACCTGTCATCTCCAGGTCCATCCAGACCAGATTATCTTTCTGACTCATGTCGCATTCTCAGTAAGTATGTTGGTGATATCAGTCTAGCAAGTTGCACCAAACCCAGCCAACCGCGACAATAGCGCCATCTCACAAATCAGAGCGGATATGGCAAAGCGCAAACTAAACCGGCGTCAGGCCTGGCGGATTGAAAAAATCCAGCAGGAAAAGGCTTCACGAGCTAAACGCAAAGAGCGTGATATTTCAGATCAGCTGAGCGCAGGCGAACTGGGTGAAGAGACGCATGGGCTGATTATCGCTCACTTCGGATCTCAGGTTGAGGTTGAAGACGAGCACCGCACCCGCTACCGCTGCTTTCTCCGCGCTAACCTCGGCTCTCTGGTCACGGGCGATCATGTCGTGTTCCGCCCGGGGCCTGAGAATAACGGTGTACTGACCGGCGTCGTCGAGATGGTGCAGGAACGTGAATCTGAGTTATCACGCCCAAACCCTTACAACGAGATCAAACCCGTCGCAGCGAATATCGACAACATTCTGCTGACCATTGCTCCCGAACCTCACGCCCACCGCAATCTGATTGACCGCTATCTGGTCGCTGCTGAGAACTGTGGTATCGAACCGATTCTGCTTCTCAATAAAATCGATCTGATTGACGAAGAGATTCAGCCGTACTTCGACGAGTTGCTCGGCGACTACGAAGTACTCGGTTACCGCTCGCTGCGGGTATGCAGCAAAGACGAAGACAGCCTGGCTGATCTGAAAACCTTCCTGAATGACCGGGTCAGTGTCTTTGTGGGTCAATCCGGGGTGGGCAAGTCGTCCCTGATTGCGACTCTGCTTCCGGGGGAAGACCTGCGCATTGGTGCCTTGTCTGAAAATACCCGTAAGGGCAAACATACAACCACGACTGCACGCCTCTATCACTTTCCTGCCGGCGGTGATCTGATTGACTCTCCAGGGATTCGTGAATTCGGGCTCTGGCATATGTCACCAGAGGAAGTGATGTATGGTTTCCGCGAGTTGAGAGGCATTGCTGGTCATTGTCGCTTCCGCGACTGCGCACATGAATCTGAACCTGGCTGCGCCATCATTGAAGCACTGGAAAACGGTGAGATCAGTGACGAACGCTTCTTCAGCTACAAACGGATTCTGAGTACGCTGACCGAACTGTAAGTCAGCGTACTACCAGAAAACTTCTTCTTTATTGGGCGGGTTATCGTAAGGATTGTCTGCCCGGTTACGTCTTTCCTGCAGCTCTTCGAGCATGGTTCCAGTGCGATTAATCGTCGGAGTTCTCGGGTCTTCTGCTCCGCCGTCACCATTTATAAATTCAATATCAGCATCACTGCCACTGCGGCCCTTGATCCCCTCATCGAGCGATTTATTAAGCAGGGTAATTGAAATGCGTCGATTGACTGTCGCTGCCGGGTCATCTGGTTTAAGTGGTGCGGTATCACCCATACCGATCACCTGAGCAATCTGTGACTTAGGTACGCCGGCTTCCATCAAGGCCCGCCGCGCAGAGTCTGCCCGTAGAGAGGAAAGCCCCCAATTTACGTCATCTTCATCACGTTGATTGGCTATCCCGGACGAATCGGTATGACCCGTGATCTGTAAACGATGATCGAGCCCGGACAACATGGGCGCCAGCTCCCATAAAATATCCTCAGAGTAGTAGCGTAAATGAGCGCTGCCCTGATCAAACATTGGCCGATTGGTCTGATCCACAATCTGCAAACGCAGACCTTCTGTCGTCAGATCCAGCAGAAGTTGATTTTTGAACGGGCTGAGCGTCGGACTGGCGGTAATCATGGCCTGAATTTTGGCCTTCATTTCCTCCATGCGCCGCTGTTCAATCGCGTCAGCAAGGCTCTCGATCTCGTCAGCCTGGAGAATTTTCTCAGGGTCAATACTCTCTGAAACGGCAATATTATCTGAGGTCGTTGGCGAGCCACCGAGGTCAATCACATACTTGGATGGCACTAGCTTGCCTTCCTCAAACGCTTTCGGGTCCTGAAAGTAGCCGGAAATGGCTTCACGCTCCTGCTCGTTCGAGGAGTTAATCACCCACAACACCAGAAACAGGGCCATCATCGCCAGCGCGAAATCGGCCATCGCGACTTTCCAGGCGCCGCCGTGCTCTTCGTGTTTGCCCTTTTTATAGCGACGGACAACGATATTCTGATGTGGGCTCAGCTTCTCCATCAGTCATCACTCATCAGCGGCTACGCACTTTGCTTTCGACTTCGTTAAAGGTCGGACGCTTATGGGTAAACAATGACTTACGACCAAACTCCACGGCCAACTGAGGTGGCAAGCCATTCAGTGACGCAATAATGCAGGCCTTGGCAGCTTCGTACAGTTTGATTTCTTCTTCAGCGATATGACGCATCACCGACGAAATAGGTCCGACCAGACCGTACGCCAGAAGCACACCACTGAAGGTACCGACAAGTGCGGCGGCGACGTGGGCACCAATCTCGTTAATGTCACCGCCTATCGCGCCCATGGTAATCACAATACCGAGTACAGCCGCCACGATACCAAAGCCCGGCAGAGCATCAGACACCTTACTGACAGCCATCCCGGGTTGTTCAAGCTCGTGCATGCGCGCTTCGATCTCCTGATCCATCAGAGACTCAAGTTCGAACGATGTCAGGTTTCCCGCAGCGATAATACGGAAGTAATCGGCAATAAAGACAGCCAGCTCATGATTCGCCTGAATGGCCGGATAACGGGCAAACAGAGCACTGGTATCAGGGTTTTCGACATCGCCTTCAATGGCCATTATGCCCTCACGCCGTGCTTTGTTAAGGATGTCATAAAGCAGGCCCAGGACATCCATATACATGGTTTTAGGAACACTGCCGCCCATGATCACCTTCGGAATCAGACGAAATGATGACCATACAACATGCCATGGATTCGATAGAAGGAAGGCACCGAAGGCGGCGCCGACAATAATCAGTATCTCGAATGGTTGCCACAATGCCAGCAGTTGACCATGCGACATCACATAGCCATACAGGACACTGCCAAAAACAATCACGACACCTGCTACAAATAGCATCCAGCCAATTTCCTCAGCGGTACTCCGCACTTAACTCAGAATGCGAACCGAAACCCTTCCGTGACAAAAAAGACACACAGATTACACGGGACGAAATACGCATCACGACTATAGTAAGTAAAGGATACAAATGACCGTTTAACAAACCGGGAACACTCTCTCCATGCAGAATTCTGCGCTCCAGACGCCCAGCGCCGCCCAATGGGAGGCCGTACTGGCGTTCCGTGACTTACCGATCCTGAAAGAAACGCGGGATGCGTTAAGGGTCGAACTTAGAAATCCGCAGGTCAGCTTTGAATCGCTGGTGCCTGTTGCGGAAAGAGACCCGGCACTCTGCTGGCACCTGCTACAGAAGGCAGTCAACCACAATCCCGGTTGCCGCGAACAGATTCACGGCGTCTACAACTGCCTGGCACTGCTTGGTATGCAGGAGCTTATTATTCTGGTGAAAAAGCTCCCGGTCATTGAAGATCATCCAAAGGATGCCTCGCAAAAGGTCTATCGACAGGCGCTATACACTGCGCACATGGCCGGTTGTCTGGCTGCACAGTGGGCCAGTGCGAAAGGCACCCCTACCAGCACAGCGTACTGGTCAGCCATGCTGGCAAACTCGATTCTATGGCCATGGCTGTTACTCGATAAATCCAGCCATAACTGGTTTCATTACCTGAGCGAAGGAGATGATCTGGGAACGGCCTCTCGCAAGGTATTCGGCAACTCGCCCGAGAACTGGAAGCGCCTTGTACGGCGGCATAATCTGCCTGAGCCCGTTGCCGATATGTTCCAGCGCGATAAGTTGCCAGAACGCAAAGACTGGCGACGTCTGCGCAAACAGGACCCGAGAGACCTGGACACCGGGCGGCAGCTGATTCACAAAAGCCAGAGCGCTTCTATGCTCGCACTTACCGCCGCTGGCACCGCATGGCACCTGCATATGAACCCGGAGGGAGAGCGAAGCCACCGCTGGCTCGCTTTGAGTAGTCATGCGCAGGGCCGGCAGTACCCAACACTGGTCAGCGAGAGCCGGAAAATACAGCTCGATGAAGCGCGCCTGAGGAAATCAGCTCTGGCCTCTGGTATCGCGTTGCTGACTACACCGAAACCTGAGGCGCTGTCTTACCCTAAATGGACGCCCGTGCCAGAAGCTGCGCCTGCAGCTGCAGCTTCGCGCGCGGACATGCCAGCTGAGGTCGTGCAGACAGGACCTGAAGTACGCTCAGAGGCCGATGCCGCTGAAGTGTCAGCGCCCGAAACCCAATCAACAGCCAAGCCTGCTCATCACGGCAGCGCATACCTTTCTAAGTTGATGGGGCAGTTATCTGAGTCTCCTGCCAGCTTCGGTGACTGGCACTACCTGATGCAGGGCGTATTAAAAGGTATCCATCTGGGCATAGGAATCGATCATGCAATAGTTATGCTGCCAGGAAAGAACCGCTCATCCTTGCGCACAGTTTACTCGGAGAATCCTGAGGGCCTGATGCCTCTGTCGAGTACCAGCATCCCGTTACAGGTTGCTCCTTTACTCCGTCAGTTGATGAAACAGTCAGCAGCTGTTCATATCACGCCAGCCACCTGTGAACGATATTTCAAAGGCATGGCGCCGGAGCTTGCGGATGCACTTCCAAAAGAGCTGATGCTTATGTCCGTTCATGCTGGTCGCGACCCTATCGGGATTGTCATTGCGGCGAACTCTGACAATAAAGAAATCACGAAGGCGCAATATCAGCGATTCCGCCAACTTTGCACAACCACCAGTCAGGGGCTGGCTTCTCTCCGACAGCTCAGTGCCCAGAAAAATAAACCCGCGGGTAAGGCCCATAAGGCCGCGCGACAGACGTCGTGACCTGACACAGGGTGGTCTCTCAGATACACTTCGTGCCAACGAAATAATTAGCTGAGTGACCCCCCCATGGCTGACCTCCCTTTGTTGCTGGAGCCAGAACAACTGGCTGACCTGTTACCGCTCGATAATGTCCTGGTCATCGACCAGAGTAAGGCAGAGACCTTCGTTGAAGGTCATATTCCGGGTGCAGTTCACCTCGACTTCAAACGTTTACAACGTCCGGGTACACCCGTCCCTGG
The DNA here is from genome assembly GCF_002297765.1 of Thalassolituus sp. UBA675. NCBI lineage: Bacteria > Pseudomonadati > Pseudomonadota > Gammaproteobacteria > Oceanospirillales > Oceanospirillaceae > Thalassolituus > Thalassolituus sp. UBA675. The sequence goes on along the minus strand of NZ_DBNJ01000031.1, from coordinate 126,808 downwards.
TCTGTTACCAGAAGTCTCAGATCTTGAAGCCGTATTCAGCGAGCTGGGACTGACGCCTGACACTCACGTTATCTGCTCTGACGACGAAGGCGGTGGCTGGGCCGGGCGTCTGATCTGGGTACTCGACTGCATAGGCCATACAAAATATTCCTATATTAATGGCGGTATCGTCGCCTGGCGTCAGGCGGGCTTACCACAGGAAACCGGCACCGTTACCCCGCAGGCGTCTGACTATAAAATCACTGCGATTAACCCGGATGCCACCTTCACCAAAGCCCAGGTACTGGATAACCTCGGAAAACCGGACTTTGCCATCTGGGACGCTCGCTCAGCCGCCGAATACACGGGTGAAAAAGTGATTTCAGCCCGCGGTGGCCACATTCCGGGAGCCGTGAATTATGAGTGGACCCGTGGAATGGACAAAGACCGCGGTTTACGTATTAACGATCTGGATGCTTTCCGCACCTTACTGTCAGGCCTGGGTATCGATGAGACTAAGCGTATCGCTACGCACTGCCAGACCCACCATCGTTCCGGATATACCTACCTGGTTGGTAAAATTCTGGGATTCGATATCAGGGGTTATGCTGGCTCGTGGTCTGAGTGGGGCAATGACGAAAACACACCGGTTGTGACCGGCACTGAACCTAACTAAGAGATGACCCAATGAGTTTTAAAGACAATCTGTTTATCGCCAGCCAATACGTTGTTCCGCAGCACCTGCTCTCTCGTGCTGTGGGTGCTCTGGCTGAGACAGAAATGGAATGGGTAAAAAATCCGCTCATTAATCTGTTCATCAAAAAGTTTGGCGTCAACATGAGCGAAGCTCAGCGTCAGACGGCCTCTGAGTTCTCCTGTTTTAACGACTTTTTTACACGCGAATTAATTGATGGTGCACGCCCGATCGAAGGTGATGCCTCTGTCCTGTGCTCACCTGCTGACGGTGCCGTATCACAGCGCGGTGAAATCGTTGATGGCCGTATTTTTCAGGCGAAAGGTCAGGATTACTGCCTGACTGAGCTACTCGGTGGAGATGCCAAACGGGCAGCGCCTTTTATGGGCGGTGAATTCGCGACCATCTATCTGTCACCGAAGGATTACCACCGGGTACACATGCCGATGGCCGGCAAACTGCGTGACATGATTTATGTTCCCGGCGACCTGTTCTCTGTAAATCAGGTAACCGCCGAGAATGTACCTCGCCTGTTCGCTCGCAACGAACGGGTTGTCTGTATTTTTGATACCGACAAAGGACCGATGGCTATGGTGCTGGTCGGCGCTATGATCGTCGCTGCCGTTGAAACCGTCTGGGCTGGCCATATTGCTCCACCGCGCCGCGAACTCAAAGTCAGTGAGTATGGCGCACCTGTTGACGTATCACTGGACAAGGGCGCAGAAATGGGGCGTTTCAAACTCGGTTCGACCGTCATTCTGTGTCACCCGAAAGGCGTTGTGGACTGGAAGGATGCCTTTGAAGCGGGCTCACCGGTAAGAATGGGCGAGGCCATCGCGGACCTTTCGTGATCTGACTCAAACCCGACTTACCTCTGGCCTTGGCCTGATCCAGTCGTGATCAGGCTCTCGGCCAGTCGAAACTGAGTACATCACTGATGTGCTCAGCCTGTAGTAAATGCATCAATAAGCGATCTACGCCCATGGCTACGCCGGAGCATTCCGGCAAGCCTTGTTCAATCGCCGACAATAACTGCTCATCCAGAGGGCGCCCGTCGGCTTCTTTTTCAAAGCGACGACGCTGTTCCTCTGCATCGGTCAGTTCGTGATATCCATTAGCTAATTCAGTGCCGTTAAAGAACAATTCGAAACGTTCTGCCACCGGGTTGCCATCGGCATCGCAACTCACCTTCGCAAGCGCTGCCTGACTCGCGGGGAAGTCATAAATAAACACCAGAGTTTCTTCGGACAAAGCTGGTTCGACCCTATGACTCATAATGATATCTAACCAGCCGTCACGGCCCAGTTGCAGATCCTGCCCTGCGGCAGAAATACCGACCGCAGCGATGTCGTCATCCGATGCCTTATGGACATCGATACCAGCAAACTGCTTCAGCGCACTGGCGTAGCTCATACGCACTTCGGGCAGCTCGGCCCAGCGGGTTTGAAACAGCGCCCGCACGAGGTCCCGGACTTCGTCCATCAGACGATCCAGCGACCAACTGACCCGGTACCATTCGAGCATGGAAAACTCAGGGTTATGACGACGCCCTGCTTCCCCCGCACGAAACACCTTACATAACTGCCAGATATCTCCGCTTCCTGCACACAGCAGACGCTTCATTGCGTACTCAGGCGAGGTGTGTAACCACCGTCCTTCCCGGGTCTGCATCGGTTCAATATTGGGATCAGAAACAGGCGCGTTTCCTAACAGAGGAGTGTCGACCTCAAGCACGTCGCGTGCGTAAAAGAACTCACGAATAGTGCGGTAAAACGCAGATCGGGCAGCCAGAGCTGCCCGATCGCAAGAGGGTTGCCAGCGCGTATCAGGCACGGCCGACGTATTCGCCCGAACGGGTATCAATCTTCAGCACTTCACCGATATTGATAAACAGTGGGACTTTAACAACCGCACCGGTCGACAGAGTTGCAGGCTTACTGCCACCGTTCGCGGTATCACCTTTTACACCCGGATCAGTCTCAACTACTTCAAGCTCTACAAAGTTAGGCGGTGCAACGGTAAGAACAGCGCCATTAAACAGGATAACGGTGTACACGTCCTGCTCTTTCAGCCACTTAACGGTGTCGCCTACGGCTTCCTGAGAAGCGCCGTGCTGCTCGAAAGAACCGTCGGTAGCCATGAAGTGCCAGAATTCACCGTCGGTGTAGAGGTATTCCATGTCCACTTCCATCACGTCAGCGCCTTCCAGGCTGTCGCCTGACTTGAAGGTTTTCTCAAGAACGCGACCGTTACGCAGGTTACGGAGCTTCACGCGATTGAATGCCTGGCCTTTGCCCGGCTTAACGTACTCGTTTTCCACAATAGAGCACGGCTCATTGTCGAGCATCACTTTGAGACCCGATTTAAATTCGTTGGTAGAATAGTTAGCCATTTTGACTTCCGCTTACTGTCAGGTAATAAATTAAGGTGCGTATCATAACGCGAACAGAGCCGCCTGTAGAGATGCAGGATTGGCGACAGATTCTCGCTGACTCTTTCCGCAATGGAGAGCGCCTGCTCAGCTATCTGGATATTCCGGTAGATAAAGCTCTTAAGGCCGGCCACCCGGCCCTGACGTTCCCGTTACTGGTACCCCGACCCTTTGCTGATCAGATGGTTCGTAGTGATCTGAATGACCCTCTGTTGCGACAGGTTCTGCCCATCGCCAGCGAAACCTATGCATCAGACCTACCAGGCTACAGTATCGACCCCCTTGGTGAGCGTCAGACGAACATACGCCCTGGGATTATTCACAAATACCAGGGGCGGGTGCTGATGCTGGCAGCAACCGGCTGCGCCGTTAACTGCCGCTACTGCTTCCGCAGACACTTCGACTATGCCGACAACCGCTTGAGTCGGGAGGAAAGAAAATCGGCTCTGGACTATATCCGTGCCGACGCCAGCATCTCTGAAGTCATACTCAGCGGTGGCGACCCACTGATGCTTCAGGACACAGCCCTCGCAGAGCTGATTGAAGCCATTGATGAAATAAGCCACGTAAGACGAATCCGTATACACACCCGCCTGCCGGTGGTCATTCCTCAGCGCCTGACACCGGAACTGCAGACAGCGCTCAGTCATACCCGTACAGATAACGCCATGGTGCTCCATGTGAATCACCCGAACGAGCTGACCGCTCTCCATGCGGAACGTCTGCGTGAACTCAGAAGCAGTGGCGTAACGCTTCTCAACCAGAGCGTGCTCCTGAAGGGCGTTAATGATGACATTGTTATTTTGGCCGAATTAAGCGAGAAGCTCTTTACAATGGGGGTACTGCCCTATTACCTTCACCTTCCAGATAAAGTTGAAGGGACGCAGCATTATTTCGTCGACGACAAGGACGCCACCGCGCTCTATCTCGGTATAAGAGAACAATTGCCGGGCTACCTTGTCCCACAACTTGTGAGAGAAGTGCCCGGAGACCCCTACAAGCGTCCCCACCCCGTTCTGGCCTGATCGCACCGGTATTTTGTGATAGCGTAGCCAGTTCGTGTAAAAGAAATTCACATTTCTCTTTTGAAACGGTTAAATGTCGTGTAGTTGCTGGAAAATACACGCCATAGAGGCTATATAAATCGCTAACCCCGAAAGTTAACAGCAGGATCGCATGGACAGCCAGAGCACACCGATAACATTGCATATCCCGAATGCAACTCAAGGCGAGTTGTCGTTCTGTGGTTCGGGACTTCCGGCGTTCTCACAGTGGGCCAAAAGCCTGCCAATGGCAAATACCGGGGAAGCTTCCCGACGCCTCTATCAGGCCATCCGCGAGTTAAACGCATTAAGCTGCCCTGCGGCACAGCGATTTGAACTCCTCGAAGTTATCCGTCCTTATATACACTCGGTCTGCAAAGTCCTGAATAAGCACTTTTTGCAGTCCTCTGTATCCCTGAATGATAAGCAACTTAAGATCGCTAATCTGAGCCAGGCGTTGCAAGGGCATCTCGCGACTGGTTACAAAATGGTGGTCGCACACAGTGTTGATCTGCTTGGCGCCGGAGATCGTCCGCCCAAGCACTTTGCACCGGCTATTCACCGAGCAATTGTCGACAGCAGTCAGATTATTCTGCGGGCCTACCAGCTGTATTTTCAGCCGCCAGACAGAACCTGGCTGGACGTGAACCAGATCTACCTGATGGCAGAAGCGCGCCGTCTGGAAAACATCACTATTGAAGATCAACAAGCACGGTACGTTTACAAATCTACAATCCGTGACGCCTTCGCACGCATACACCTTTTGGGGACAGCGAAACCCAGCAACCTGCGCCAGCAGGATCTGGCACAACTGTATGAAGTATGTGAATACTGGGCACCTCACGCTGAACTGACGCCGGCTGACGATGAAAGCGCTCTGTTTATCATCAACCTTCATCGCGACCGCCCAGGCCAGTATCGCCAGCATCTGCGCGATAACCAAAAGATAAATTTCCGCAGCCTGAACACGCAAAAACTGGTTCAGGCGCTGAAGCTATATGCGTCTGCGGGCAGCGATGGCCGGATTACCGTGCCAGATAAGACCAGCGAAACGCTGATTGCCCATGCGATTCAATCCTGGGGAATCCACTGGCAGCGTTCATTCCGTCGCGTGCCTACCGATGGTCAACTAAGTGTCTGCGTCGGTCTGTCTGCATTGCACTACTACACGGCAGGGAAACGCGACTTTGATCAGGTTTCCCTGAAGATGAAACCTGTTGATCAGGGCCCTGCCGGTAAATCTGTTGATACCGGCGCCACTGTGTCTGACGATGTCTGGGCCGATGCGTTTGATGCTGGCGGTTCACGCATGCCCGATAACAAAGCGATGAATCTTGATGCTATTGAGTTTATCAACCGCCATCAGGTCGAAGAAGAAGAAAACAGCGAGCCCAAAACCCGCTACAGCAGCTATGGCGTAATTCTGATTAACACCAGCCCGGGTGGCTATTGCCTGCAATGGAAAGGTGAGCTACCCAGCGCCATTCAGGCCGGCGAGCTGATCGGCATTCAGGAGCGTGGCGTACGCCACTGGTCTGTCGGAGCAATCCGCTGGATTCGTCACCTGCGAGGTCAGGGGACTCAGCTGGGCGTTGAACTTCTGGCACCGCGTGCCGAAGTCGCTATCGCCCGCCTGCTGCAAAAAACCGGCAGCAACGGTCCGCAAATGCGCGCTCTGGTTCTGCCTGCGATTAAAGCGATCGCTCAGCCTGCCAGCGTCATACTGCCGCGGGTGCCCTTCCGTACCGGAAATAAGATTGAGTTGATGCATGAGAAACTCAGCGGACGCTATCAGTTAAGCAAAAGCCTGGCGTCTACTAATAGCTTTGGGCAATTCCAGTTCAGAGCTTCCGGAGTCTCATCCGAGCAAAAACGCCAGGTGGCCACCAGTGTTAGTGATGCTCTGATTGAAGATGATTTTGATTCTCTCTGGAATAAACTCTGATCGGGCCAACAGGTGACAAAATTTGTCACCTGTGCCGTTTTTCTTTGATTCGACAGCACCTATAATTCCGGGTTTTCTTCAACCGAGGTATGTCCACTCATGTCGCTATCCCGTGACACATTGCAACTCCTGTTACTGACGCAGACTCAGAACGACGCAGAACAGCTCGTCAGTCTGATGCGTAATTCCGGGTTCAGTACACGTGCGCGGACAGTGATTACTCATGAGCAGTTTGAGGAAGCCCTGAAGTCCGCCCAGTGGGACGTCGTTGTGGCTGACCCGGATCTGGAGAACATTGAGTTCACTGAGTTGCTGAGTCAGATTCATCGACTGAACTACGATATTCCTTTGATCCTCATACCGGCAAATTCCAGCAACGCTCTTCTCGAAAGTGCTCTGACCAAAGGCGCCAGTGCTGTAGTTGCTTTTGATGAAAGCAACATCCTGATGCAGACCATCCGACGCGAAGTCGAGCACTTGCGCAACCGCCAGGAAGTCCGGCTGTTAAAGGTTAAACTACGAGACGCAGAGAAGCGCTCGCGCATGCTGCTGGAAAGTTCACGCGACCCGATCGCCTACATTCACGATGGTATGCATGTCCATGCAAATTCTGCCTATCTTGAAATGTTCGGTTATGAATCAGTTGAAGACCTCGAGGGTATGCCGATCATGGACATGATTGCCTCGGACAGCCAGGCGAGTTTTAAGGATTTCCTGAAGCAATACCGCACCGGCATACCTGATAGCTTTGAGCTCGAAACCACGGGCGTTCTGCCGGATGGTGAGCAATTTCCGATGACCATGAGCTTCAGTGACGCCACCTACAGCGACGAGCCATGTAATCAGATTCAGATCAGTCGTCGTGATACAGAGAGCGAATTGGCTGCTGAGTTGACAGAACTGCGACACCGCGATGTGGTCACGCAGTTACACAACAAGGAATATTTCCTGGAACGCCTGACACGCGCTGTCGATCACGCCGTTCTCGAAAAACAGTACAGCACTCTGGTTTACGCGGAAATTAATGGCTTCGATACTATACGCCGCGATGTTGGTATTGAATCCAGCGATACGGTGATCCGCGAAATCAGTCAGTGCCTGAGCAGCATCGCGCATGAATACGATGTCACCGCACGCATATCAGACGATACTTTTATCTGGATGATGCCAGGTGGTGACCCAGCCAAGGCACGTCAGCAAGCCCAGAAACTGATCAGCACGGTCAATAATCTCCTCATTGATCTGGAACAGCGTACCGTACAGCCAACACTCAGCCTTGGCATAACATTGATCACAGACGCCAGCCCAGTACCGACCGAGATCCTGCAGCAGGCTCACCTTGCCTGCGATGCAGCTGCCGAAGAAAACAAACAGGCGAGCAGCAGCGCTCACCTGTTTATGCCGGAAGACAAATCGGAGGCACGACAAACGCGCTCGATGGAAAAGCAGATCACGACGGCACTGTCACGTAATCAGTTACGTTTACTGTTTCAGCCTCTGATCAGTATGCGGGGGGATGATGCCGAGCATTACGAAGTGCTGCTTCGATTACCCGGAGGAGATGCCTCAGACTCTCAGGCCGGGGCATTTATTAACAGCGCCGAGGTAAGTGATACGCTCAAACGGAAACTGGATCGCTGGGTCATCCTGCATGCTACCAAGCTTCTTTCTGAGCGTCAGAAACAAGGTAAAGACACCAAGCTCTTTATCAATATTACTGGGGCGTCTCTGCGCGATGAGAAGCTACCCGCCTGGGTTCAGGTCGCACTGAAAGCCGCCGGACTCAATCACAACGCGATCATTTTTCAGTTTTCTGAAGAAGATGCCGTACGCCATGCAGCGCCTGCCAAGCGCTTCTGTTATCTGGTACGCGCGCTTGGCATCAGCACCGCTGTCAGTCGTTTTGGCTGCGAGCTGGAGCCGATGCGCCTACTGCAACAGGTAGATATTGATTACGTAAAAGTCGACGGTTCATATATCCGCGAGATTGGTGGCGATAACGCTAACGGCAACAAAGCGTTGAAAGAGCTGCTCAGCGAGGTACACGAGGCAGGGAAAATCAGTATCGCCCCATTCATCGAAAATTCATCCACCGTGGCCAATATCTGGCACTACAGTGTTCACTTTATTCAGGGCTATTACGTTCAGGCGCCACAGGCGGATATGACGTATAACTTCTCAGAAGAATAAGCCAGAGCTTCTACATCAGTAGAAGCTCTGCTCTCTATAATGCGAGCTCGATAAAAGGACCTGGGAACTGGCTGAGCAGCACCCGCGCTTAATGAATATCGCGGTCGTGGTAACCAAGAAGATAAAGTAGCCCATCCAACCCCAGTGTTGAGATCGCATGTTTGGCGTTTTCACGTACCAGTGGCTTCGCACGGAACGCGATGCCAAGACCAGCCACCGATAACATCGGCAGATCATTCGCACCATCACCCACGGCGATGGTCTGCTCGAGGCGGATGCCCTCACGCTCGGCGAGTTCACGTAGTAGCTCAGCTTTACGCTGACCATCAACAACACGCCCGGTCACGCGCCCCGTCACGACGTTGCCTTCCATCTCAAGCTCATTCGCGTAGACGTAATCAATGCCCAGCTGAGACTGGAGATAACGCCCGAAATAGGTAAAGCCACCTGACAGAATCGCGGTTTTGTAGCCCAGCGCTTTCAGGTTACGGATCAGACGCTCAGCACCCTCTGTAACAGGCAGGCGCTCAGCAATGCCCTGCAACACGTCCCCACTCAGACCTTTCAATAGCGCAACCCGCTGTTCAAAACTCTGTGTGAAGTCGAGTTCTCCCTGCATTGCCCGCTCGGTGATTTCAGCCACCTGCTCACCTACGCCGGCGGCGTGAGCAAGTTCGTCGATCACTTCGGTTTCGATCAGGGTCGAATCCATATCGAAGCAGACAAGGCGACGGGTACGTCGGTACACATCATCTTCCTGGAAGGCGATATCAACGTTCAGATCGTTGGCGGCTTCCAGAAACTGCGCTCGCATGGCAGTCTGATTTGCTTCACCGCGAACAGAAAACTCGACACAGGCGCGGGTTGTCTCGCTTTGCTTATCCAGCGGGACACGGCCAGAAAGGCGACTGATCTGGTCAATATTGAGGTTGTGCTCGGCAGCAATAGAAGTCACGCGTGCGATAGCGTCGGCCTGAATGGTCCGCGCTAACAGCGTGATGATATGACGGGGTTTCCCCTGACCAGCGACCCAGTGCTCGTAGCTTTCAGGCGTCACCGGAGTGAACGAGACTGACAGCCCCATTTCGTGGATTCTGAAAAGTACGTCTTTCAGAACCGGAGCTGCTTCCGCCGTTGACGGGATGGCTGCCAGTATCCCTAACGAAAGCGAGTCGTGGATTTCGGCCTGACCGATATCCAGTACTGTCACTTCATACTGTGCAAGGATACTACTGATGGTCGCAGTAACACCGGGCTTGTCAGCACCGGTGATACGAATGAGCACTAATTCCGTCACGGAGGTCTCGCTTAATCTGCAGATCAGAGTTTGTCGGTGTCTGATTTCGCTGCGGCAACCACGGCACGCAGTTCTTCGATCAGTTCAACGGTCTCGTGTACAGACAGAGCACGCACGCGGTCAACACTCATCAGAAACAGACCTTTCTCAAGTTGTGCCAGTTTGTCCTGCAGAGACTGTTTCACATCACTCATGGTCATTCCTCATCTAAACTATATCTAAACTGTAATTTACTAGCTGTCATCCATCACAGAAGTCGTGTTCGGTGCTGGCGTTGCGACAAGCGCGGCATATAATACCATTAAAGTTATGGAAATTTAGAATTATCAGGACAGCCGATGCCCAATCTCCGCACATTCAGCGAAACACTCAACACCAGCCAGCGCGCTGGTCTACTGGCAGCGGTCATGGTCCTGATTGCGGGCATCGTACTGAGCGCTCTCGCCTATACCGAGGTACGCAGTTACGCCCACCAGCAACTCACTTCAGAAAACACGCGTCAGCTGCAACATCTCGGTGCATTACTGACTCCAGCATTAGTGCGGGACGACCGGATTACCCTGAACCTGACCTTGAGTGAATGGGACGCCGGTAATGCTATGCCTGCCATTCGCGTGCTTGACCGCGAAGGCAAGCCAGCAGCCAGTGCCGGGCGTATTAACGCAGAACTGACCATGATGCCCGTCGAGATCCGCCAGGACGGTACTCTTTATGGCTCACTGGAAGGTTATACAACAGATGCTCCGGCGCAGACAGCAGCGACACGAGTGGCTTCGCAAAGTCTGCTGGTCACTGCAGCCCTGAGTCTGATTGCGGGCCTGGCGGGCTGGATGCTAAGTGAGAAGTACGCACGCTACCTACGCCAGCTGCGAACGAAACTCAGCGGCTGGCGCGATGGTGAAGAGCTGACCCTACCGATGGGGCCGGGAGACCCAGACCTGCAGTCACTGCACTCCGTTCTGGGCGACATATCCAAACGTGAGCAACAACGTCGCGCGGTTGAGGTTGCTCTCGGGCAGTTCATGGGCAATGAAGACACCCCATTCCCTGACCCGATGAAGTACTACGACTGCGCCATGCTTTTTATTGAGATTCAGGACCTTGAACTACTTCAGCAACGTCTCAGCGCTGAAGAGCTGACCACCACGCTGAATCAATATCATCGCCTGCTCTCTCAAGCCGCTAAGCTCTACAACGGTAAAGTTGACCGCTACCTGGGCGACGGTGTCGTTATGCTGTTTGGCGTACCCGGCCGTGACCGCAACGCCGCCATGCACTGTCTGTATGCGGCGCGCCTGTTTACCAGCCTGGTTAATCACCTGCACGAAACGAGCTCTGGGGTACTTCCGCTTGAGTTTAACGTTGCAGCTCACTGGGGCCCGGTACTTATGGCGCCTCTTCAGGATGGCGTGTCGACTCAATACAGCCTGATTGGTGATGCTGTGCACTGGGCATACCACCTGGCGGCGCAAAGTGAAGAACGCCGGATCATTGCCAGCCAGACCTTGATAGAAATGCTTGAAGACGGCCACGATATCATCTGGAGCGAGGGTCCGAATATTCGTGACCTGCATGGTGGCGTGCAGCCAACCTACTGGCTTAACCAGCTACCAGAGAAAACAGAATCTCTGATTCAGCGCCAGATGAAACACATCACCAGTATGACTGAAAGCGCCTGACCACCAGCACCTCACTTACCGACGACGCATCTGCTCCTGCAACTCTGCCATACGTTGCAGGACACCAATCCCCTCAAGGTAGTTACCTTCAGGCGCGCACTGATGCGCCATCATCAACACAGCCTCCAGCGTACTGACGCCGCCTTCCACCTGACTGGTACGGAGATATTCAGACGGTCCGTCCGGGCTGAGCGATAATCTGGGAAGCGATAATAACCAGGGATTAAGTAACGTTAAGCGCCGGACTTTGCGCCAGGTGCCGTCGAGTACCAACACCGTATGAATGGCTTGCACATCTGCTTCGATTGAGCATTCGTCCGATGGGTAGAGGAGCGCAACACCAGCGTCTGCTGGCACCGCGAATACTTCTTCAAAGGTAAATTGATCGCCAACTTTCAGTTCGCACCCCTTGATACTGCGTTCGAGTAAGGGCGCTGTGGACAATGGATGCTTAGCTTCGTCCGGATCCTGCCAGATCACCAAACGAAACGGCAGCTCATAATGAATCAGATGGCTGCAGAGGCAGACCTTCTCTGGCCTCCCGCAGCCATCACAGACCGACCTGCTCATCGCAGCCTCATCAAAGCTTTACCCACGTTCGAGAAGAGGCTGCAGGAAGCGCCCGGTATGCGAGTGCTCCATCGCACCGATGTCTTCAGGAGTACCTTCACCGATAATCAAGCCGCCCTTCGAACCACCTTCTGGGCCCAGATCAACAATCCAGTCGGCGGTTTTGATGACATCAAGGTTATGCTCGATCACCACCACGGTATTACCATGATCACGAAGACGATGCAGAACAACTAACAGCTGTTCGATGTCATGAAAGTGAAGGCCCGTGGTCGGCTCATCAAGAATGTAGAGTGTCTTACCGGTATCCCGCTTAGACAGTTCTTTCGCTAACTTAATACGCTGCGCTTCACCACCGGACAACGTGGTCGCTGCCTGACCAAGGCGAATATAACTGAGACCGACGTCCATCAGTGTCTGAAGCTTACGTGCCACTGCCGGGATAGCATCAAAGAACTCACGCGCATCTTCGACCGTCATATCCAGCACCTCATGGATATTCTTACCCTTGTAGCGGATATCCAGAGTTTCACGGTTGTAACGCTTACCTTTACAGACATCGCACGGCACATAGATATCAGCCAGGAAGTGCATTTCGACTTTGATCACACCATCGCCCTGACAGGCCTCACAACGTCCGCCTTTCACATTGAAAGAAAAACGACCGGCTTTATAACCGCGTGAGCGCGCTTCCTGTGTTCCAGCGAATATTTCACGAACCGGAGTGAATATCCCGGTGTAAGTCGCAGGGTTGGAGCGCGGAGTACGACCAATCGGAGACTGATCAATATCCACGACTTTATCGAGCTGATTCAGCCCCGTGATACTTTTATGCTCCGAAGGCTTAAGCGTGGTTGCACCGTTCAGTGCTGTCGCAGCCAGCGGGTATAAAGTGCGGTTAATCAGGGTTGATTTACCCGAACCGGAAACCCCGGTGATACAGGTCATCAGCCCCAAAGGAATGGTCAGATCAACACTGTCCAGGTTGTTACCGTTAGCGCCTTTTAACGTCATGACTTTTTTCTTGTCATATGGCGTACGCTTTTCCGGAAGAGCGATAGCCCGTTTGCCGCTGAGGTATTCCCCCGTGACAGAGTTTTTATTCTTCATCACCTGAGCGGGTGTGCCTTGCGCAATCACTTCACCGCCATGCACACCAGCACCCGGGCCAATATCGATCAGATGATCGGCACTACGAATTGCGTCTTCATCGTGTTCGACAACGAGTACGGTATTACCAAGATCACGAAGGTGGAACAGGGTTTTAAGCAGGCGGTCATTGTCACGTTGATGCAGACCAATCGATGGTTCATCAAGAATATACATCACCCCAACAAGACCAGCACCGATCTGAGAAGCCAGGCGAATCCGCTGAGCTTCACCACCCGAGAGCGTGTCAGAGCTACGGTTAAGTGTCAGATATTCAAGACCGACATTGACCAGAAATTGCAGACGATCACGAATTTCTTTCAGAATTTTTTCAGCAATTTCACCTTTATGGCCATCCATCTGAAATTCTGAAAAATAGTTATGAGCATCTTCGACCGGCATGCTGGTGCAGGCATGAATGGTTTTATCGCCCACAAAAACGTTACGGGCCTCACGTCGCAGACGTGAACCATCACACGCAGGGCACGGCTGAATGCTCAGGTACTTAGACAATTCCTCAAGCACCATCTGAGAGTCGGTTTCGCGGTAACGCCGCTCAAGGTTTGGCAGCACCCCTTCAAACGGGTGAGATTTGCTGACGCGATCACCACGGGAATTCACGTAAATAAATTCGATTTTTTCATCACCAGAGCCACGCAGTATTGCATCGCGATGTTCAGGCTTCAGGTCTGCCAGAGCCGTATCAATATCAAAGCCATAATGATCCGCCACTGAACACAACATCTGATAGTAATAAACGCTACGACGGTCCCAGCCGCGAATCGCGCCTTCGCCCACACTCAGAGAATCATCGTGTACGACGCGGTCAGGGTCGAAATACTGTTTCACACCCAGACCATCACACGTCTGACAGGCACCGGCCGGGTTGTTAAATGAAAAGAGACGAGGCTCCAGCTCTGAAAGGCTGTAACCACAGTGCGGACAGGAAAACTGAGAAGAGAACATCATGGGTTCTTTCTCGGGCGCATCCATATCAGCGACCAGCACCAGACCACCACTGAGTTCGAGACAGGTCTCGATGGATTCTGACAGGCGCTGCTCAATACCTTCTTTGACTTTAAAACGATCTACCACGACCTCGATCGTGTGCTTTTTGCGCTTATCAAGGTCGGGAGTATCATCGAGGTCACACACAGTGCCGTCTACACGAACACGAATAAAACCCTGTGCACGCAGGCTTTCAAATACATGCAGGTGCTCACCTTTTCGATCCCGGATTACAGGCCCGAGAATCATGCATTTACTGTCTGCGGGTAGCAGCATAATTTCATCAACCATCTGGCTCACAGTCTGAGCTTCCAGAGGCACATCATGATCCGGGCAGCGCGGCGTTCCGACACGCGCAAACAGCAGACGTAGGTAATCGTAGATTTCGGTGACAGTACCAACGGTCGAGCGAGGATTATGAGAGGTCGATTTCTGTTCAATAGAAATCGCCGGAGATAAGCCTTCAATCAGATCGACGTCGGGCTTTTCCATCATCGACAGGAACTGGCGAGCATAAGTAGATAGTGACTCAACGTAGCGCCGCTGCCCTTCAGCGTACAGAGTGTCAAACGCCAGAGAGGATTTGCCCGAGCCACTGAGACCCGTGATTACCACGAGCTTATCCCGTGGAATATCAATATCGACGTTTTTGAGGTTGTGTGTACGTGCGCCGCGAACGAGAATTTTATCCATGTGGAGCTTTCACTACCTGAGTCAAAACCCCCATTGTAAAGCAAGGCGAAGACGGGTTCAGCCGCTTTTACTGTGAATTATCCTGTTGCTTCTGCTTCTTCCTTGTCATGCAGCTCGTGCATATTTTCTTTTGCCCAGTTCACCGCCTGAATTCGGTTGGTCACGCCGATTTTCCGGAACAGGTTATAAACGTGAGTTTTTACCGTATGCATGCTGACGTTGAGTTCATCAGCCACTTCAGCGTTTGTCGCCCCTGTTGCCGTCAGGCGCAGTATCTGCTTTTCACGACGAGTGAGAATACCGGCAAAGCCGGTGGCGTTTTTAGGGCGCTCGCGGGTTCTCTCAAGAAAAGCCGCCATGAGATGGCGTGGTAGCCAGAGCTCGCCGAGAAACAGACTTTCAATGCCTCGACACAACTGGCTGTGGGTCGTACCGATGTAGAATAGACCATTCAGTTTAGGCCAACTTATCAGCTGTTCGGAGGGGTGTCGTTTCGCCACATTAAATACGGCAATACCAACATCGGCTTGCAGGTCATGAAGACAATCCACCAGCTCGCGGATACGTTCTGGAGCTGCGCTCCCGGAATCAATCAAAGCAATCACTCTGTCTGCTTCGAATTCCCACTCTGCCCGCCAGTGACGAACATCTATCAGCTGACACTCAATACCTGTGTTCTGATGAACATTGCCGATCAGTATCGAGTTCTCAAGGTTTGTCTGACCAAAAAGAAGTATTCTTCGTTCGATGGCAGGTGATCTCTGGTCCATAAAGTCTCTCCATGTACTTTCGCCCAAGCTAGTCGCTTCCGTCTTGGTATATCCCTTATACCCCTAAAGGAGTTTACCGCAATCAGACTAAGATGGTAATGGGATTTGGCGTCATCAAGACTCCCCCTCCAGCGCCGACAATCTGGTAGACTAGCCGCCCTGTTTCACAGTTATCGATTGGCCGCACAGTGACCCCAGATAAAACCGAACAACGCGCCGTGATCTCCCTCGCCTCACTATACGCTCTTCGTATGTTGGGCCTGTTCATGGTTCTGCCCGTCATGATGCTCGAAGGCGAGCAACTGGAAGGTGCAACACCTCAGTTGCTGGGGCTGGCTATGGGCGTATACGGCCTGACCCAGGCGCTGTTACAGATCCCTGCCGGCGCACTCTCCGATAGGATTGGCCGCAAGCCTGTCATCATCGGCGGTTTGCTGATCTTTGCCCTGGGCAGCGTTATCGCGGCCACCTCAGACAGTGTCTGGGGAGTGATCATAGGGCGCGCATTGCAAGGCGGTGGCGCTATCGCCAGTGCGATTATGGCCCTGGTCACTGACCTGACTCGCGAAGAGCACCGGATGAAAGCCATGGCTTCCATTGGTGCCAGTATCGGCCTATCCTTCTCCGTCGCTCTCATACTCGGGCCCTGGCTGGCTTCCTTCGGTGGCCTTCACCTGATTTTTGCTGTCACCGCAGTACTGGCCATCGGCGGCGTTCTGGTTACTCTTTGGGTTATTCCTGCTCCCCCGGCCAAACAGCACAGAGACGCCAGCGCGGCACTCCCTGTCATTATCGAACAACTTAAAAATCGCCGCATGTGGCCCCTGAACCTGGGGATTTTCTTACTCCATGCTCTGATGGTCGCTATTTTCGTCGCTATCCCTGCTCAATTGGTTGAAGCAGGTCTGACGGCGGATCACCACAGCTGGCTATACCTGCCCGTACTGCTGGTCGCCTTTGTCTTGATGGTGCCACTCATCATCATTGCCGAGAAACGCCAACGCATGAAGGGTGTCGTTATTACAGGCGCACTGATCATTGCTGCCGCACTTCTGCTCATGGGCGCAGCTTCCTCACTCTGGCACTGGATCGTATTGCTGTTGTTGTACTTCTGGGGCTTCAACCTTATGGAAGCCAGCTTGCCATCCTGGCTCAGCAAGATCGCACCGGCCGGAGCCAAAGGCAGTGCGATGGGAATCTACTCCAGCATGCAGTTTCTGGGAGCCTTCTTCGGTGGCAGTATCGGGGGCTGGGTTCTCAGCCACTATGGTGCACCAATTCTGTTTGTCGGACTGGGGGCATTGGTGGTACTTTGGGCGCTGTTAATGTCTCAGACCAATGCACCGCGTCATCTGGTCAGTGTCCGCCTGCCGGGCCATCGCCATCTCGATAATTCAGCCCTGGCATCACTTGAAGCTCTGCCCGGCGTTGCTGAAGCACTTTATCTTCCGGCAGAAGACGCGGTATATCTGAAAGTCAGTGCGGATGAATTCAGCCGCGAAGACGCACTGACCTTGATCGAATCCACAGGAGAAAAACATGGCTCGCAGTGTTAATAAAGTCACTCTCATCGGCACCCTGGGTCGCGACCCTGAAGTGCGTTACCTTCCGAATGGCAATGCCGTAGCCAACCTGTCACTGGCAACAGATGAAAGTTACAACGACAAGGCAACCGGCCAGAAGGTCGAGCAGACGGAATGGCACCGCCTGACCGTCTATGGACGTCTTGCTGAAATCTGCCAGCAATACCTGAAAAAAGGTTCACGCGCCTACTTCGAAGGCAAGCTGCGTACCCGCGAATGGGAAAAAGACGGCGTAAAACGCTACACCACAGAGATCATCACCAACGAGATGATGATGCTGGATTCACGCGGCGACGCCATGAGCTCTGGTGCAGGGCAGATGCCAGGCAACATGAGTGGTGGCATGGGTAGCGGAATGGGCGGTTACCAGCAACCACCTCAGCAGCCACGCCAGGCTCCGCAGCAGCCGGCTCAACAGCCAGGCGGTTATCAACAGGCGCCACAGCGCCCGCCTCAGCCTGCACAGCAACCGGCTCAGAGCGGATATGGCAATCAAGGTGGTTATCAGCAACCTCCGCAACAGGCACCTCAGCAGCCTGCTCCGCAGCCAAGCAATAGCTTTGATGATTTTGACGACGACATCCCGTTCTAAGGGAATTGAAAACGGGGCTTCGGCCCCGTTTTTTATATCTGGCCCCAGAAACTTAAAAGACACCTGTCTGACAAAACGTCAGATTCGACGTTAACTGTATGTCTCTGAGGCCAAGTCTAATGCCGCATTAAGACTCTATAATGCTGCGCATTCACTACAGACTAATGGGCATAATAGGCCAGACACACTCCGACTCAGGTATTCAATTAAGGAAGCCTCAGATGTTAACGAAAGAGATCAAGAACCCTACTCCACCAGTCATTCAGTACATTCGTATTGCCCTCAAGAACCCAGCAAAACCGAAGCAAGAACTGGTCTGTGAAGAACGTGCACGTTTCTCCCGTAAAAACGTCAGGATCGATCCTTCCAAACTGGAAGAGTACCGTCGCCAGTGTGGCTTTGAGAAAAGTAAGTACCTGCCTTTCACTTTTCCTTTTCTGCTGACCTTCCCACTGCAGAGTGCGCTGTTTTTGTCGGATGCTTACCCTTACCCGGTCATGGGCCTGGTGCATATCCGTAATATCATCACTCAGCACAAACAGATTCCTGTCGACGCTACCCTGGATACCGATTGCACCCTGATCGGCCCGGAAAAGGTCCACAACGGTGAACTCTTCACTTTCTACACTCGCATGCACATGGACGGCGAACTCGTCTGGGAGTGCCGTAGCGTGCTCCTCAAGCGTGGAAAGAAGAACCCGGATATGGAAAAAGCGCCAACGCTGGATGTCCTTGAGAATCCTGAACGTATCGTAGACTGGGAAGTACCGGCCCTGACAGGCGTTAAGTACGCGCTTCTCGGGCGGGATATCAACCCTATTCATCTGTTCCCGTTCACGGCACGGGCATTCGGCTTCAAGCGTCCGATTGCTCATGGTATGTGGGCAAAAGCACGCGCCATGGCGTCGATCGAATCTCACCTGAAAGGGCGTCCTGCGGAAGTCACTGTAGACTTCAAGCTACCTATCTTCCTGCCGGGACAAGCGCAGCTGGGCTATAACGTCCGTAAAGACGGTGTGGACTTCGGCTTAACCGATCCAGAAGATGGCAAGCCATTCCTCGCGGGTCAGGTGAAATACATCTAAGCCCAAAGAGCAGACATAAAAAAACCGGCCAATGGCCGGTTTTTTGTTTTCGGTGGTCGGCTTATGCCATACCGAACAGCACTTCTGCGTTCAGACCGTGCTTTTCAAATACTTCGCGCAGACGCTTCAGTGCTTCTACCTGAATCTGACGCACTCGCTCACGGGTGAGTCCGATTTCGCGGCCTACATCTTCCAGTGTGCTTGGCTCATAGCCGCGCAGACCAAAACGACGGGAGAGTACTTCTCGCTGCTTTTCAGGCAGTTCTTCGATCCACTGTGACAGGTTGCTCTGTATATCGTCGTTCTGCAGCTCTGTACCCGGATCTTCCATACGCTCATCAGCGATGGTGTCGAGAATCGACTTATCAGAATTCGGGCCCAGTGGGGTATCAACCGAAGTAACACGCTCATTCAGCTTCAGCATGCGCTTAACGTCAGCGACCGGCTTATCGAGCAGTTCTGCGATGTCTTCTGCCGTCGGCTCGTGATCAAGCTTCTGAGCCAGCTCACGGGCAGCACGCAGATAGACGTTCAGTTCTTTTACTACGTGAATCGGCAGACGAATGGTGCGAGTCTGGTTCATAATTGCACGTTCGATGGTCTGACGAATCCACCAGGTTGCGTAAGTCGAGAAGCGGAAGCCACGTTCCGGATCAAACTTCTCTACTGCGCGGATCAAACCCAGGTTACCTTCTTCAATCAGATCAAGAAGAGAAAGACCACGGTTAACGTAACGACGTGAGATCTTCACCACCAGACGGAGGTTACTTTCGATCATGCGTCGGCGGCCCATTTCGTCACCTTTACGAGCCAGGCGAGCGTAGTGCACTTCCTCTTCGGCAGACAACAGCGGAGAGAAACCAATCTCATTGAGATACATCTGGGTGGCATCAAGAGTTTTCCCGGATGTGTCCGCAGCAAACCTTTCCTGGCCGCTTTCTTCAGTAGATTCATCAGCAGAGGCTGTTTCTACGTCATCGAACACTTCTTCACTAATATCGCGTTGCTGTACTGCCATGTTTAGTCCCACCTTTGGGTTGGTCATCCTGAACCTGAACCGAAACAGGTTTTGTGCCAGAACGACTGTTTACTTTTTATCCACCCCCTCTGCGCTTAGGCAGATACTTCAGTGGATTGACCGGCTTGCCGTTTTCCCGGATCTCAAAGTGAAGTTTCACTTTGTCGGTACCAGTAGATCCTTTTTCGGCAATTTTTCCGCCCGCTTTAATTTCTTGGCCTTCGCTGACGGTGATGCGGCTGGCGTGGGCGTATGCACTCAGGAACTTTTCGTTGTGCCGGATGATGACAAGGTTGCCGTATCCCCGGAGTCCGGTGCCTGCGTAGACCACTGTCCCCGCCGCTGCTGCCAAAATAGATTCCCCCATCGACCCGGCAAGATCAATCCCCTTGTTGACGGGCTTTCTGGTCGAAAATCGACCAATCATTTTGCCATCAGAGGGCCACTGCCACCCTGAAACCGGCCCGGTCGGCACCGGTTTTGGCGATATATGACCATTTTTAGGTTTCGCTACTTTCGGCTGTACCGCTGTAGGCGGTGAATTTGACGGGTTTCTGACAGTGACACGCGGCGCGCGGGCGGCTTCTGCGGCGGTATAGTCGATGTCAATTTTCTGTCCAGGGTAAATCGTGTGTGGGGAAGAAATGGAGTTAGCGTTCGCCAACTCGCGATAGTCCAGTCCATAGCGCCATGCAATGGAATATAACGTCTCACCTTCGCGAACGAGATGAAAACCTGACGCCGTTTTGTCTCTGCCGAATTTTTGATCAACTGAGACGAAGCCACCGCCAGATGTACAAGCAGTAACTATCGTTGAGGTTATGACTAATATGACAAGCCGGGCAGTTTTCATAGGTTCTGACAAGTTTACGACTTTTTGACACCCGATAGTGACGGCTTTCCGCCCATGTAACGGTTTGCAACCTTTGCAACTCAGGTGAATAAAAAACGTATTTTTTAATTCCAAAGTATTCTAAAAAATATCAGGATTTTTTTATCCGTAGCCACTGTATACAGGATTTCAAACCTGCTTTTCAAAGAAAAGAAGTGACTAAACAGACGTTCATTTTATTTTTCCGCTGAATTCCCATTTCCGAAGCGTTCAAGTCCGATAACAAGAATGGCCCCTGAGAACATCAAAAAAATTGAAACCACAACCATTTCATCAAATACGGGCAGTGCCATCTGCTGTACGAATGGCACTTCTTCTCCTTTGCTGTTGATGCGTGTCGACAGCGTTTCTTTCCATGGCCAGACTTTTACTAATGATCCGACCATAAAACCCGTCAGAAGTGCGAGTACTACGGATGCATAGTGATGCAGAAGCCAGCTGAGCAAGCGGGAGAACAACAAAAGTCCAAGGCCCGCTCCTGCTGCAAAGGTCAGTAGCACCGGAAGATCAAACCCCTTAATCGCGGCAATCACAGGGGTATAGAGGCCCATCAGTAGCAGAATAAAGCTGCCGGATATGCCGGGAAGAATCATGGCGCAGATAGCTATGCTGCCAGCGGCGAAGATAATTGGTAGCGTCACGGCAGTTTCGGTAGGTGATGCGAGGCTGATAAAGGCGGCGATGATGGCCCCAGCCACCAGCATTGCGATTTCTTTTAACCGCCATTGTGGAATCGTACGACCAATATGTACGCATGAGGCGATAATTAAACCGAAGAAAAATGACCACAGCAGAACCGGATGAGTCATGAGCAGGTGGTGAATTACCTTGGCCAGACTGATGATGGCCGTCAGAATGCCTGCGCCTAATGCCAGCAGAAAGGTTCCATCGATATGAGTCCAGGCTGATTTGAAGCCCTCGGCTCTGAGCTTCCTTAAAGCCTCCAGATTGACGCTGGAAATGGCATCCAATAAGCGGGTATAGATACCGGTGATAAATGCGATAGTGCCACCCGACACACCAGGGACAACATCCGCCGCCCCCATTGCCATACCCTTAAGAAAAATTTTCAGATGCTCCATTGTATCTCCGTTGGTGCGCAGCCCCTGCGCAAATGTCGTTGTTGTAAATCGTGTATTCGATTGAGTGACAGATAAAGAAAAGGACGCCGTAGCGCCCTCTGATTAATTCTGAACTCCGGGTAGAAAGGGCACAAAACGCACCGTTTCCAGAGTTTTTCGTGCGAAGTGATCACCGCGTCGGGTGATCAGCACCAGCTTCTGCTCTTTGCCACCGACCGGGATGACCATACGTCCACCATCAGCGAGCTGTGCCAGTAATGATTCAGGCACCTCTTCCGGCGCAGCAGCAGCAAGAATACCATCGTAAGGCCCATGCTCTGGCCACCCCCAGGTGCCATCAGATAAGGCAAGGTGCACATTGTCGTAGCCCAGGCTTTGCAGACGCTCAACGGCCCGATTGTGCAGTGGTTCGATACGTTCGACACTATATAATGTTCTGACAAGCGGGCTGAGCACGGCTGTCTGGTAACCCGAGCCGGTACCAATTTCCAGCACCCGTTCCAACGGCCCGTTCGCCAGCAGTGTTTCTGTCATGCGTGCAACGGTATAAGGCTGGCTGATGGTCTGGCCGTTGCCGATGGGCAAAGCAGTATCTTCATACGCGCGGTGCGCGAGCGCTTCGTCGACGAAAAGGTGTCTTGGAGTTGTGGCAATGACATTCAGCACTTCTTCGTTTCTGATGCCAGCTTCCTGTAAACGCTGCACCAGACGGTTGCGGGTGCGTTGCGAGGTCATTCCAATGCCAGATAAGTAGTGTTCGTTCACCTTGCTTCCTGCACTCTCACTTCTCAAAATATTCCGACATCGGAACCAACATGCTATGTAGCGTCATATCGATCTGAATCGGGGTGATCGAGACCCGCCCCTGCTCAATCGCATAAAAATCAGTACCCGGCCCGGCATCAGCAACGTCGCCCGCCGCCGAGATCCAGAATAATTCTTTGCCACGAGGGTTGGTTGTTTTAACCGGATTATCCGCTTTATTTCGGTGCCCCAGACGAGTCACCTCAACACCGGTAATGTCCTCGTAGGGTAGATCCGGAACGTTCACATTAATCACGGCGTTGCGCGGCAAGGCCAGAGATTCAAATTGCGGCAGAATATCGATCAGTACCCGGCCAGCTGTTTCAAAGTGGGTCTTTCCACATAAAGAAACCGCTATGGGTGTGCGCTTCAGAAAACGCCCTTCGGTGGCAGCGGCAACGGTACCACTATAGAGAACGTCGTCCCCCAGATTGGCGCCGCTGTTGATGCCTGCAATCACCCGTTCGCACGTGTCCGCATGAAATTCGTTGAGAGCCAGGTGCACCGCATCGGTCGGGGTGCCATCAACACTATGAAAACCGTTCTCATGGTGAATGACCTGCAGGGGCCGGTCGAGCGTCAGAGAGTTACTTGCGCCACTACGGTCACGGTCTGGCGCACTGACGCGAATATCGTAGCCCGCCGCAGACAACGTCCTGGCCAGCATCTTCAAGCCGGGCGCATGAACACCGTCATCATTGGAAAGCAGCAGAGTCATCAGGGTACATACCTTTCAGGTTCAGTTGTTTCTATGCATTCACGAATAAGTGATGTCGCATAATAACCGGCAGGCAGTGAAAATGTGAGTAGTAAATGCGACTCTTCTGGCCAGCTCCAGGTCATATTACCGGGCATTGCTGCCAACGCACGGCGATCCTGATTCAGACCAGAGAATTCAAGCCCCTCACAGAGTTCAGGATGTTGTGCAGCAATCTCCGATTCAAGCGCCAGAGCGTCATCGGTAGTTGTCAGCCGCCCTCGTCCCCACATAGGTCCTGTTGCGACACCTTCATCCGTCAGGATATCGCCAGTCAGGCTCTGCCCCCACAACCCAGAACGTATTCTGGCGGCGAGAACTTCGTTAAACAGGAAAGACCGGACCGAAGACAGATAGATGCCTTTCTTCTTTTTATTACGCACGCGAATTTCACGCTTCAGCATCGCCATGCCATTTGCCACGTTGTCCCCTGCCAGACCAAACCGCTGGGGGCCAAAATAGTTCGGGACGCCATACTGTTGAACCAACGACAGATTACGCTCGATGGCAGTACGGTCTCCTTTGACTTCACGTAAAAGTATCTGAAAACGATTACCGAGCAGGTCTCCAGGGCGCAGCTTTTTTATATGCCGAGCCTGACTTATTACACGAAACTCAGGGTGTTCGAGTGCTGTAAAGTCTGGCGCCTCTGTTTTAGGCATCCACACAGTGAACCACTGACGCGTTTCTGCGTATCGGTCTTTCAGGCCTGCATAACCCACATCCAGCTCGCGAACACCGGCGAATTCAGCAATCTGAGCGGCCACAAACTGCGTATTCGCCCCATCTTTGGCGACATCAAGCCAGACATGCTCTCCTTCGCCCGACGGCAACCCAAGAGGAATCTCTGTGACCACAAAGTCACTGTTCTCCTGCTTTAATACGGCCGTAGCTCCTGTCGCTTCGTACGCGGATG
Source organism: Thalassolituus sp. UBA675 (assembly GCF_002297765.1). NCBI lineage: Bacteria > Pseudomonadati > Pseudomonadota > Gammaproteobacteria > Oceanospirillales > Oceanospirillaceae > Thalassolituus > Thalassolituus sp. UBA675. Next base: position 102,631 of record NZ_DBNJ01000031.1, on the reverse strand, counting down.
GCCACTCCGGCAATACTGAATAATCCTGCATTATTGCGTCTCACTATTCAGCAACAGAGCTACCGCGTGAACGGCAATACCCTCTTTACGACCGACATAACCGAGCTTTTCAGTTGTGGTGGCCTTCACATTAACGTCGTCGATTCTGACCTGAAGATCTGCAGCGATTACGGCGCGCATATCAGCGATATGAGGGGCCATCTTTGGTGCTTGCGCGATGATGGTGACATCAACATTACCCACGCGATAACCTTTGTCAGCAACCAGCGAAACAACATGACGCAGCAGCATGCGACTGTCAGCGCCCTTCCATTGTTCATCCGTATCCGGGAAGTGTTGGCCGATATCCCCCAGTGCCGCCGCGCCCAGCAGCGCATCAGCCAATGCATGTAATGCAACATCACCATCGGAGTGCGCTTTAAGGCCGTGCGAGTGAGGAATTTTCATACCTCCAAGCGTAATAAAATCGCCTTCATCAAAAGCGTGTACGTCAAAACCGTGTCCGATGCGCATGACCTGTTCCTGAATTAAATACGAATTAATGTTGCGATAGAAAGAGTTCTGCCAACGCCAGATCTTCCGGTCTGGTAACTTTGATATTGTCTGCCCGGCCCGAGACTAAGCGCGGACGGCCACCAGCATATTCGATTGCAGACGCCTCATCTGTCACTTCAAAACCGTCCGCTAGTGCTCGCTCGAGTGCAGTTCTTAACTCACCCAGACGAAACACTTGTGGGGTAAGCGCGTGCCAGAGCTGGTCACGCTCTACCGTATGATCAATCACCACCGAGCCATCTGCCTGAAGTGTGCCCCGTTTCATGGTATCTCGCGTTGGCGACGCCAGAATGGCCCCGCTGTCACCAAGCCCATCAAACAGAAGATCAAGATCACTGTGTCGTAGACAGGGGCGGGCAATATCATGCACGGCTACCCAGTCAGTGTCCGAAGCTATCCCCTCAAGTGCGCATAAACCGTTAAGTACCGAGTGACAACGTTCCGCTCCGCCTTCCGCCCTGATCACATCAGAATGGCTGGCAAATTGACTGTCTGGCCAATAGGGGTCGTCCTCAGAAAGCACGACCACTGCCTTTTCAATAGAAGGGTAAGAAAGTACACACTCAAGGGTATGATCGAGAAGGAAGCGGCCTTTCAGAGGAAGGTACTGTTTTGGCCGGTCAGCCTGCATGCGGCTGCCAACACCCGCGGCTGGAAGCACTGCCCATATAGAGTCGGTCATGAATCAGGTTCTGCAAATAGAATAAAGGTCTCGCCATCTTTAACCAGCCCGAGCTGTTCTCGTGCCGTTTCTTCGAGCAAGGCGTCACCACTGCGAAGATCCATCACCTGATTGAGTAACGCATGATTGTCGGCAGACTGTTTTTCGTTAGAGGTTTTCAACTGTTCTATCTGACGTTCCAGTGCACGGTTCGCAATCACGCCGCTATCGTCGAACCACAGACGGTACTGCAGCACAATCAACAGAAAGACGCCGACTGCAGTCCAGAAATGTGTAGCTCGGAATGCCATGTAAAAGGTGCTCCAGGTCGGAGAAGACCAGACGTTGAGAATGGCCACATAGTAAACCAGCGAGGCCTCCTGACCAACAGCACACGTCAAAAAGCTCCCTGAACAAGGTCTCTATACGGGGCCCTCACCGGGAGAACAGGGAATCACGGACTGGCAGTGCGTCCTCAGCGTGGGGCTACTTTCTTGCCATTATAGTATCGGGAGTGAGCATCACGGGCGTCGCTCCTAATGTGGTCGGTAATGTGGTCGGTAATGTCGTCGGTGACGTCCTCGGTGACCTCGTAGATAACCTCAAACGTATCGGGGTCAGCGCCTTCGACCTCATAGATCGTACTGTCAGGGAGATAGAAAATACGATGATGATCACGATAATAGCCCCCGTCGATTCGTTGGAAGCTCGAAGCATCAGCAGTGGTATTTACTACTTCAGTGCGATCGAAAAACTGAAGCTTATCACGCGCCAACCAGCTATTCAGTGGGGTGAATGACTCGGCATCGGCGCCCTCGACAAGCTCGCCCCCGTGATAAATATTATCCTCACAACGCGCCCAAGGCCTTTGAATTTCATCTAAAAATTCGAGTTTACTTCGAATGCATCCAGGTAAAACTGTATTCCCGTAGATGACAGTTTCACCGCTAGCGACATAGTCACGGCTCCTGCTGAGATCATTCAAAGCTTCAAGAGGCCCGCCGGGAGCTCCCTCGATAACCTCTCCACGGTAATACGTGTGTTCATTATCCCAGGCGTGGTAAGCAAAAAAGTAACTCAGGTCGCCCTTGAACGTATCAAACGACTTAGCGTCAGCTTCAACTATGGGTTTGGCATTAAAATATGCGGTGTTCTTGGCTACCGAGTAGCCCTCGTTCCGAATCCCTTGAAGAAGATTAGAAATGCTGCGGAACATGCCTGCGTTAAAGATGATAAACAGCACCAGACAGCCAATCAGAAAATAACCACTGGCCAGCCCCCAAAAAGACTTTCCAGCGAGACTCAGCAAACCAAACATCCAGATTGGATACGACATATAGACCAGAAGCTGAATCATCCAGTCCAGACGGTTAGAAGCACCCGGACCACCCATGCCCATGATAGATACGATCCAAACCATGGGCCAGAGCATGAGCGCAAAGGTAACAAGGATATTTCCTAACAGACCCATAACTTACCAGCCCCACTCACTGGATGAGCTAGCGGGTATGTCCTCTGCAACAGCATTACCTTCGCTATCAATTTCTTTTTCTTCACGCTTCGAAGGGTAGAAACCAAGTGGTGGCAGTTCAGACTCAGGAACGCCCTCGGTTGGGATGATTTGAGTAAGAGACAGATAGTCTAATAGAAATGGCAGCAGGTGTTCTTTAAGACCTTCAGGTAGCAGAGTGTCAGCTGGCCAGCAGGAAGAAACGTGGAACACTATTTTAACGATCAAGTGCTCATTCAATTCTGCAATCAATAAGAACCTATCATTGTAATAGCCGCAAATAGAGATACACCATCGACGTGAATTAATTACCACATAATCCATTTCATTTGCTGATTTTGGTCTGTGATATCCCCGCTCAGTATGATCAGGCCGTTCATAGTAGTCGTAGTGAGACAGAACACTCGTTGCCATATCAGCCTCTGAGGTCCAGCTTCGGTCTATCATCGAGATTTCGGACTTTGCCCAGATATCGACTGAAAAATCGCCCAACCAATTAGGATAGACCTTCTTTAGTTCGGAAGACACAAGAGAGAACGTCCCGTGTGGGATAAGCTGAATCTCCCCAGAATAACTGGGATTATCAATCAGAGCATTTTCATTTTTATCAAAATTGAACTGAAAATCCTGCTTCGTTCTGGCGTCATCATTGCAGGGAAAGACACACCTGATATCAGCAATTTCGCAGACGTAGATAGCAAATCCATGCGGATCTTCACTAAGAGACCGTAACTCAGGAAACTGCTTCGCTTTATCAGATTCGAGATGCACAAGAATTACCCCTTAGGCAAAGCAATGACATCTTTGAACTTCTGCCACATATCAAAAAAACTACCGTCACGATTGCTATTAATATAGTTTTCGATAATCAAGCTATTGTTTGATGCCTGTACATTTGTTGTATAGCCATTATCAAAGTTCTGATATCGCTGAGAAAGGCTACTTGAAGCAGGTTTATCATTTTCAATTTTTGCTCCGCAATCCGTCGCTAATGCTTTCATCGTCGAATAAGGGGTATGAGGAGAATTGATAATAAATTGATACTTTGTGAGTTTTATTCCCTGGGAACGCAGCTTAGATAGCGCGCCTGTCAAAACTCTTGATGCATCATCGTAGCAATAAACTTTATATTTCTGCAGATACTCGCCGTCTTGATTGTTCAAATTCATAGAAGCTTTCAAGATTTCAGCAAGTTCATCTGGACTAACGACTTTACGGCGCTCTTCCGCAGTGATGTACTTGTCGCCAGCATATTCTACCGCCACAGGGCAGTGATAAAGATTGAATGAGTCCTTATAAGTTTCCTGAGACGATGCTTTCAGCATATATTCGCTAAGAAAGGAAAGCGCGATTAAACCAGACTCATTCGAGGCCGAGCCAATTCTTAATACCGGTTGTTCAAGTACCTTACTATGACGTTCAGTAACATCCCACTTTCCTGAGTTGTACTCCGCGCTAAAGAGCCCAGGCGCAACACTACGACCATCACGAGTAAATCTCAGAATATCCCGAATATATACGCCAGAGCCCTTCGACATGGTCCGGGCTTCATCCTGAATAACACGATAGAAAACCCGTACTAAGTGCCCCCCTTCATCCCCAATATCAGTGAATCCTTCGCCCGCTGTACTCGTGGACTGGCCAGAAGTCATACCACCAGCAAGTGCTGATAGGGTTTGGACAAGGCGACCAACCAGCTGACCACCGGATGCCGACTGTGGGTCGATATGATGAGCAAACGTAGCAATCAGAAACGGGTCTATATAAATCTTTCGACCGCTGTCCTGATTTGGCATTAAAAAAAGGTAATCAGTGTAGGGCGTATCGGCCATCAAGCTTCCTTTGCAATGCAGTTCCTTTATTGGCCGACAGGATAAACGATTGGCCTGTTAAATCAATCAATACAGGCCAGACCTGAGACTTACTTCCGGGGTGGTATTGCGTAACTGCCTACTGCATGCGCGACGGGTTCCTGATCCCCTTCGGAGTAAATAGAAACCTCTCCCACCACTAAGGCCTTGCCGACTTTCATCAGAGTACATTCTGCGATGATGTCGCGGTCTGAAGCCGGTTTCCGCAAGAAGTTAAAGTTCAGGCTCGTTGTAACCGCCATCGCAACCAAGCCCAGCTCGGCCAGTATGGCGACGTACAAAGCGGCATCGGCAACCTCCATTAATACTGGCCCCGATACCGTGCCTCCCGGCCTGAGGTGTGCCTCGGTGATACGCTTTCGAATCGTGGCCGAGCGGCTGCCCAATGCTTCGATCATAAAATCCGCTTGCGGAAATTCTGTTGCAAAGAAATGCTCCAGCTCTGCCTTGCTCGCCATATATCTACCTCTCAGAACACTTTGTACCAGCATTCTTCTATGACTGGTGCCAGTTACATCATAGCTTTAGGATAGAAGGTATTGAAACCGGGAAGGCACGACCATGAGCATACTTCTGAAAGGTAAAACGAAGGATCTTGATGGCTTCAGTGTTACTCGCATCCTGCCGCATGCAGAGAAGCATATGGTCGGCCCCTTCGTATTTCTGGATCACATGGGGCCTGCGCACTTTGCCGCAGGTGAGGGCATCGACGTAAGACCTCACCCACACATCGGGCTGGCGACGCTGACCTATCTTACAGAAGGCTCGATACTTCACCGGGATAGTCTCGGCAACAACATGGAGATTCTACCGGGTGACGTAAACTGGATGACCGCTGGCCGGGGCATCGTGCACTCCGAACGTGAAACTCACGAAACGAAAGCCAGCGACCATGCGCTCAATGGGCTTCAGTGCTGGGTGGCGCTGCCTGAGAAGTTTGCTGAGATTGAACCTGCTTTCACTCACCACAAAAAATGCCAGCTACCTCAGTTCAATAAAGAAGGTGTCTTTGCCAGGCTGATCGCTGGGGATGCCATGGGCATGACCTCGCCGATCCGCACCTACTCCCCTATGTTCTTTCTGGATGTCATTTTTAGCGCCGGTAGCACTTTCAAGCGCCCGAATCCGGATCAGGAATGCGCATTGTATGTCATCGAGGGGGAGGTGCTGGTCGGCTCAGAACGCTACCAACAAGGAGACTTTGTTCTCCTGTCTCCAGACGAATCTGTCTCGAGTAACGCCTACGCCCGGACCATATTCTTAGGTGGCGAGCAATGGTCTCAACATCCACACATGTACTGGAATTTCGTGTCGTTCAGCAAAGAACGGATTGAACAGGCTAAACAAGACTGGCAGGAGCAGCGCTTCCCGGATATTCCCGGAGACAACCAGGAATTTACGCCACTGCCCTGACAAGAGGCAGGAAGGAAGTAAGAAGGATCAGGCGCTCTGCTCCCGCTCAGAGCGCAGCTTGTCTCTCACACCCATGAGCACTTTGCCGAAGTTGTTCTTTCCTCGCATATCACGGCCACTGCCCCAGAAATAATCGTAACCACTCAGCTCCGCGATTCGCAGCTCGCCCGTTTCTAACAGTTGTTCGGCAATATCACGATGAGTGCGGCACTTAATGTAGGTGCCACGGGTCATAACTACCGTGCTGGTCTTCTTCCAATCCTTGCGACGCTTTGGCTTACGGCTCTTACCTAGTTTCGCTGCCTCCTCGGCAGTCTTCGCCTGACGGATTTTCTCGCGGTGAGCCTCGTCTTCGAACTTCATTGCCTGATAATAGTGCTCAACACTCGGCCATTCTGCGCCATCCAGCTCAAAGGCAAATAAGGCATACGACGACAGCGGCTGCTGAGTATCACTACGGTTTAACGTGAAAAGTTCTTCATTTTTGTGTTCAAACAACATGTTGGAATCCGGCGACAGGCTTTCGCTCAATTTACCAGACAATTCCTTGGCGTACATCAAAGCAGCCTCCGCTATCTGTGCTTTCCGACCTCGTTACTTGGTCAAACAGGAAGCCTTAGACTAGTATTAAGTCACCTGAATAACAGACACCGCTATGACTACGGATTCGAATACATTGAAGGAACCCGGCCTGATTGCCATTTCTAACCCCATGGATTGGAAAGCCATTGACCGTTTTATCCTTCTCGCAAGCCTGGTGCTCCTCGCACCACTGTCTTTTGGTGTCAGTATGTGGGCAACCAATATCCTGGCCCCTGAGTGGTTGAACCAGACGTTGGTGATGATGCTCAGTGTTCTGTATGTGATGCATATTGCGGTTATGGGAAGCTTCATAATTACCGCTATAAAACTAAGAAAGTATACACATGACTGGCCCCTGTTTGAGAATGCCATCATAAGTAGTTTTCTGGTTACCGTGATGACCACGGGATACCTGACGGGCACTCACTTGTCTGAGGCCCTCCTGATTATATTTCTCGGTGTCATCATTACCTGCACACTCGCCGATGTGAATAAAATCAAGTTTTGCTTCTGGATCGTTGTTCCCATTCTTATCCTGATGTCGGCACTCGATTACAGCGAAGCCGTTCCTTATGCCATGCTACTTGAGCGATCACCTTACGCAGAGGATGGTCGCCCTCTTGAGGGCTGGATGATGGTAAGGATGACCGTCGCCGTCATCCTTGCACCGCTTATCTATCTCTGCATTCTGGCCATGAAGCGCTGGACCGAACGTGAAAGCCTGTATCTGGAAATGTCGACAATCGACGGCCTGACCCGACTCTCAAACCGCAACTCTCTTATCAGCAGAGGACAGGAAGAAATCCGTCGTGCCCGGGCTTCAGACGCCATGCCCCCGCTGTCATGCATCATGATCGACCTTGATCACTTTAAACAGATCAACGATACCTGGGGACACCATGCCGGTGACGAGGTGCTGGTCGCCGCATCCAAAGTGATGATGGACAGTGCCCGGCCAAATGATGAAGTCGGTCGTTATGGCGGTGAAGAGTTTGCGGTGCTTCTGCCCGGCACAACTCTTCTGCAAGCGAAGCTGATCGCTGAACGTATCCGCAAGAGGATCAGTAATATGAATGTAGAGGTTGAGGGCCAGAAGATTGATGTGACCGCAAGCTTCGGCGTCGCCTGTTACCCCTCCCCTGATGTTGAAGCGATGAGCGACCTGCTGAAAACGGCAGACAAAGCATTGTACGAAGCCAAGGAAACCGGGCGGAATAAAGTGGTTACGGCGTAAACTTCTCCCAGGTGGTATCAGCTATTACTTAGCCTGTTTAAAGCCTTGTCAGCCTCATCGAGAAAATCAATAAAGTCTGTCAGATGATTATCAAGAACGGAAATTACGATATCCAGGTTCAACTTCTGATAATCATGAACAGCAATATTGCGAAGCCCGACCATTTTCTGCATTTTCAACGATATTGCTGACGATAAATGCCCTATTTTTCAAGCAAGGCGAAGCTGTCGCGACTCGATTGTGGAACACCTAAGCGACCATGTTTAATCACTGTATTGGCAACATCAATGCAAGCTTCACAGGCTCGCTGAAGATTCAGTATCACTGAGTCCTGCTTGGTAAAGCTGCCTCGCAGAGTTGCTTCATCCGCATACTCTTCACGAATACGAGCAATACAACGTTCGACAGTTGCACGCTTATTCAAGATAACGTCATTCATTGCGTTCATATGCCTTTAAGATGTCAGCGCGGGATTCCTGAAGATGGCCATACTGAGTCATAGTGGATGCTGCAAATAGATCCGCCTCCAGCGATTCTCCGTAAAGCAGACGTCCATTCATCACTATCTGCATCTTGAGTACCGTACTCGCTTCCTTCAGGTCAACGAGATCAACATCCTGGCCAAGCTCGGCGGCTAACTCTTCGGCGATGTGCCAGCGACTGACGTTATCCAGATTAACATCCGCCAGAAAGGCGATATCCCAATCACTGTCAGGGCGGGCATCACCACTCGCCTGCGATCCGAACAGGTACAGCAAACGCAAGCCGGACAGGCGCTTGGAGCAGTATTCAAGGATATGAGATTCGGTTGGGGACATCAGACTCTCCAGTGTTACTCAGAGGGTAACGCTGGAGGGGAAGTGAGGCAAGATAGTAGTGGTCGAGTCGAAATACGACTGAGGGTTACCCCAAAAAATACAATCTCACTTTGAGAAACGCTGATTTTCCGATGGATACTTAGAAAATAAAAACGCCGCTAAAAAGCGGCGTTTTTTAACTCACTCAACCGATAAACGGTGTCGCAAGCTGGTAATCACATTGCAAGCGCAGTAGCGATTTTTAAGACCATCCGAGCGCAGCAGGTAGCAAAAGCGTCAGGAGCGATGGCTGAGCTAGGCAAAAGTGCTTGAAGAAACGGAGTGTACAAGTTGTACATGAGTATTCTGAAAGCACTTTTAACAACGCTCAGCCGAGCGCACTAGCTTTTTACTGGCCCTTAATTTCAGAACGGCCTTTATACGGCGCTTTCGCACCCAGCTGCTCTTCAATACGCAGCAGACGGTTGTACTTAGCAACACGGTCTGAACGGCACAGTGAACCCGTCTTGATCTGGCCAGCAGCAGTACCAACGGCCAGGTCAGCGATGGTCGCGTCTTCAGTTTCACCTGAACGGTGAGAGATCACAGCGGTGTAGCCTGCGTCTTTCGCCATTTTGATCGCATCCAGAGTTTCAGATAGTGAGCCGATCTGGTTGAACTTGATCAGGATAGAGTTAGCGATATCTTTTTCGATACCTTCTTTCAGGATCTTGGTGTTGGTTACGAACAGGTCGTCACCCACCAGCTGGACTTTAGCGCCCAGTTTTTCAGTCTGATATTTCCAGCCAGCCCAGTCAGATTCATCCTGACCGTCTTCGATAGAAACGATTGGGTACTGGTCACACAGTTCTGCCAGGTAGTCAGAGAATTCTTCAGCAGAGAAGACTTTGCCTTCGCCTTTCAGGTCGTACTTGCCGTCTTTGTAGAATTCAGAAGACGCACAGTCGAGAGCCAGAGTCACGTTCTTGTCCAGCTCGTAGCCAGCGTTAGACACAGCTTCTTTGATCGCTGCCAGTGCATCGGCGTTAGACGCCAGGTTTGGTGCGAAACCACCTTCGTCGCCAACGGCAGTGTTCAGGCCCTGAGAAGACAGTACTTTCTTCAGAGCGTGGAAGATTTCTGCGCCACAACGCAGAGCTTCAGCGAAGGTAGGCGCGCCAACTGGCTGTACCATGAATTCCTGAATATCAACGTTGTTGTCTGCGTGCTCACCACCATTGATGATGTTCATCATGGGTACTGGCATAGAGTAAACGCCAGAGGTGCCGTTGATGTCTGCGATGTGTTCGTACAGCTCAACGCCTTTTGCAGCCGCAGCGGCTTTGGCAGCAGCCAGTGACACAGCCAGGATGGCGTTTGCACCCATGTTAGCTTTGTTGTCAGTGCCGTCGATCTCGAGCATCTTGTTGTCGAGGGCGCGCTGATCCAGTGCGTCCATACCGATCAGGGCTGGCTTGATGGTGTCGTTGACGTTAGCAACGGCTTTCAGTACGCCTTTGCCCAGGTAACGGCTTTTATCGCCATCACGCAATTCCAGTGCTTCACGGGTACCGGTCGATGCGCCGCTTGGAGCACATGCTGTACCGAAGAAACCACCTTCCAGAGTTACGTCTGCTTCGATGGTTGGGTTGCCACGTGAATCCAGCACTTCGCGGGCTTTGATGTCGATAATCTTCGCCATTTTAATCTCCTGAAATTAACGCGGCCTTCGCTGTTTACGCGAAGGCCGATCACAAGGTTTAAATTTAAAACTTATTTATTGTTCAGAGCCGCTTTTATAAAGGCTGAGAACAAGCCATGGCCGTCGCGCGGGGTCGATGTAAATTCCGGATGGAACTGACACGCCACAAACCATGGGTGATCTGGTACTTCCACAACTTCTACCAGCTCGCCATCAACAGAGCGACCAGCAATACGCAAGCCCGCTTTCTCAAGCTCTGGAACCAGTGAAGAGTTCACTTCGAAACGATGACGATGACGTTCGGTGATGACGTCGCTGCCATATGCCTGAGCAGTCGTTGAACCTTCGGTCAGGACACATTCCTGACCACCAAGACGCATGGTACCGCCGAGGTCAGAGTTCTCGTCACGGGTTTCAACATTACCCGATGCATCCTGCCATTCGGTGATCAGGCCAATTACTGGGTGTTCGGTATCGCGACTAAACTCGGTCGACTGCGCGTCTTTCCAACCCACTACATTACGTGCGAATTCAATCACGGCGACCTGCATACCCAGACAGATACCCAGGTACGGAATTTTGTTTTCACGGGCGTGCTGAACCGTGCGGATCTTGCCCTCCACACCACGGTTACCAAAACCACCCGGAACCAGGATGGCATCGACCCCGGCGAGCACCTCGACACCTTTACGCTCAACGTCTTCGGCGTCGATGTAACGGATGTTCACTTTGGCGCGGTGGTGAATGCCAGCATGATCAATCGCTTCGATCAGAGACTTATAGGCATCCAGCAAGTCCATGTACTTACCGACCATCGCGATCGTCACTTCTTTCTCTGGGTTGAGCTTGGCGTCTGCCACGTCATCCCATTCAGACAGGTCGGCTTCTTTGCATGACAGGTCGAACTTCTCAACGATCAGATCATCGAGGCCCGCTTCGTGCAGCATGCGAGGAATCTTATAGATGGTATCCGCATCTTCGAGTGGTACGACTGCGCGCTCTTCAACGTTAGTGAAGAGTGCAATCTTACGCAGAGATGAAGCATCGATCTTGTGATCTGAGCGGCAGATCAGTACATCTGGCTGCAGACCAATGGTGCGCATCTCTTTTACAGAGTGCTGAGTTGGCTTGGTCTTAGTTTCACCCGCGGTCGCGATGTACGGCACCAGTGTCAGGTGCAGAGACAATGCGCGCTTTGAGCCCAGCTCGACTTTCATCTGACGCACAGCTTCAAGGAATGGCTGGGATTCGATATCACCCACTGTGCCACCGATCTCAACCAGCGCTACGTCAGAACCTTCTCCACCTTCCAGAACACGACGCTTAATTTCATCAGTGATATGAGGAATAACCTGAACAGTACCACCGAGATAGTCACCACGACGTTCTTTCGCCAACACGTCGGTATAGATACGACCAGTGGTAAAGTTGTTACGACGAGACATGGTCGTGCGAATGAAACGCTCATAATGTCCGAGGTCGAGGTCGGTTTCCGCGCCGTCATCGGTCACGAAGACCTCACCGTGCTGGAACGGGCTCATGGTACCCGGATCAACGTTGATGTACGGATCAAGCTTTAGCATAGTGACCTTAAGGCCACGGGCTTCCAGAATGGCAGCCAGAGATGCAGAAGCGATGCCTTTCCCCAAAGAAGAAACAACACCACCCGTGACAAAGATAAAACGTGTCATAGAAGGTCCGCGAGCAGAGATGAAAAATTTGTTACGGAGCGGGCCAGCTTCCACTGAATTCATGCAACGAATCCCGATGAAATTGGCGTTTGAAGCGCACTTGGGCCACTCACTCAAGATGGGAGGGCAGTTTACCCGAAAGCACCTCGAGGGTAAATCAATGGAGTGCTTTTCTTTACCTGTCAGCTCTGCTAATTTGAGCTTTCGTTATGTAAAGACTCTGGATTCAAAAGTCCGATGATCAACAAGCCGAAAGCTCTAGCGCATATCCGACTGTCTGCCCTGATGTGGTGGATGGCGTCTACTCGCGCAGCGCTCCGGTTCTGAGTCACACATACCGGTTTCGGCTGCGAAGAGCAGCAGAAACCTTCTTCCCGATTTCTCTCTTCTTCCGCAGCCACTGATCCACATGACACATAGGATGAATAATGATGGCTGCCAGCCTCACAAGTGCGGAAAAAAATCTCAGAGTCGGCTTAACCCTGGCGTTCACAGCTGCGTTTCTGTTTTCTACCAAGCCAATCATCATTAAGTGGCTTTACAGCCTTGGCATGTCAGCGCTTCCGCTGATGGGGCTGCGCATGGTGATTGCCCTTCCGGTATATCTGGTGATCGGTTGGGTGCTGTGGAAGCGCATGGAACAGAAGCCTGCAGGCAAGACCATACTGCGGGCCGCCGCTGTCGGATTACTGGGGTATTACCTTGCGTCCTTACTGGATCTGTCAGGCCTTGAATATGTCAGCGCCCAGCTCGAACGCCTGATGTTGTACGCCTACCCAAGTATGGTCGTGGTGATTGGCGCACTGTTCTTCGGTGCAAAGGTCAGCCGCTCGGTGATTCCTGCGCTACTGCTTACGTACGCGGGGCTCGGAGTCATGTATGGGCATGACCTTCAGATTGCCCCTCCGGGCACAAGCAATGCGGATATCACCAAAGGCACCCTACTGATTATTGGAAGTGCACTATCGTTTTCGCTGTTCATTCTGTTCAGTAAGCGCGGTATTGCTGAATTAGGGAGTCTGTTCTTCACCTGCGTGTCGATGGCCTCTGCAACACTGGCTACGCTGGTTCACTACGTCTTCACCGAAGGAGTGAGTCTTCCCGACATGGATGCAACTCGCTGGTCTGGCACTCTGCTGTTAGCACTGCTCGCAACGGTTGTTCCTTCTTTTATGGTCAGTGAGGCCATTAAAAGAATTGGCCCCGCCAAAGCCAGCGTGTCGGGCACTATTGGCCCGGTGATGACGACGATCATGGCCATCCTGTTTCTTGGGGAGCCATTCGGCTGGGCAGCCGTCGTTGGAATGACCCTGGTTATGATTGGCGTGTCCCGCCTGAAATAGGCTTTTCCGGATCGCCCTATCTTTTCAGGACAAAACGGGCGATCCTCTCCTCCCACACTGATTTTTCTATACAAACTGCTACACTTGTATAAGTCCTGCATCTGAAAAAGCAGGAATTAATAATTACCTATCTTAAACACAGCTAGCCAGGAGCTATCCATGACGAAGTCTGTTGCCTTTAAGGTATCAGCGCTGACCGCAGCCGCGATACTGTCTACCGCCGCACACGCGAGCCCTAACCTCTCTGGTGGAGTTTGGTTTAACTACCAGTACGCTCAGAATGATAAAGCACAACAGGAATCCTGGGGGGTCATCGACAGCGAAGCCCTGATTCTGTACGCCGACGGCAATGTGCCTGATACCCCGTGGACTTACTCTGCGGAGACCCGCATTGGTCCGGGCAGTTTTACAGACGCAAACAACAACAGCACCGCTAGCCAGTTTGGAATTCACAAAGCCTGGGTTGGCTACCAGTTTGAAGACGGTCCTATGATCACCATTGGTAAAAGCCAGGTGCCATTCGCCTGGAAAACCTACAACTTCTGGCCAGGCGATATGCTGCTCGCAGGATACGGCGATCAGATGGATGTCGGTGTAAAAGTATCCCAAACACTGGGCGCACTGCACTATGACGCTGCCTTGTACCTTGCGGATGACTGGTCAACCAGCACCGACACCATGGACGACAATGGCCACTGGGGCAGTAAAAGTACTTACCGCAAAGTGCAGACTTTTGTCGGTAACCTGAGCTATGCACTCAACGATATTTCTAAAGTCGGTGTTTCTGCGCAAAGCGGTGGCCTGCAGGAACTGGTCAGCGGTGACGGTGAAGTCTCTGGTGACCACAATGCTGCTGCACTTTACTACACCATTAACTTCGGTGGCCTCTGGGCAAAAGCCTCTTACATCTCTACCGAGCGTAACCTGCCGAATGAAGTCGCAGACGTTACTATTGAAAACGACCGCTACGCAGCAGAAGTCGGCCTGAACACGGGCAACTGGTCTTTCTACGCAGACCTGACGTACGCTCAGCCTGATACCGACGGTAATGATGCCGACACCATCCGTGCCTTTGCACCTGGCCTCAGCTACGACTACGGCCCAGGCTGGATGTATCTCGAATATCTCACTCAAGACGGGTACGTCGACAGAAATGGCATGGCTCTCGAAGGTGACTTCGATGCTCTTTACGCAACCATCGATTTCTACTTCTGATCCTGTACTGTGATTCACTGCTAACGCAGTAACAAAGCCCACCTTTAAGGTGGGCTTTTTTAATGGCGGGCTTTTTTGTTTTTGATTAATGCACCGGCGCTGTATGCTGGACAATAAAGCTCATGGAAGATAGAACGTGAACGTCACGCCAGCTCTCTCTGCGTTAAGCCTAATCACCTGCATCGTCGGCTGCTCAGAACCCGTACCTGACTTAGAGATACCAGATACCGGGGTGGCCATTATTGTCGAGGCCAGTCTCACGAACGGCGATACCGATGCCAGTGTCGCCGCAGCCGTTTACGACTCAGGACAACCGGCCCCTATGGTTGGTGGCAATGTGCTGGAAGTCACCTCGGAGAGCGTCGCGGCTATCCTTTCCGGTATCGATGAACGCGACAATTTCTACTCCGGACAAATAGGTATCCCGAACCCAGACACAGATACCATCAAGGTAGCGATAGTTCACCGACCTCAGGAAACCCGTCAGGAGCGCTGGTATCCGACAGAGGATATATTAGTCGACCCTGGCCCAGGTGAGTTCGAGGGCTTCGAAGCCACTCTACTGCTACCGACGGCCATCGAACTCACAGCACCACAGCCCGGTCTGACGTATTCCAGCCGCGACGACATAATTCCACTCGAATGGACAGGCTCCCCTGCCGATGACTTCAAACTCGTCACCTACAACCGCTGCCGATCCACTACCGATAGTGATGACCTTAGCTGGGTGTACACTTCGCAGATGGATGATGACCAGCAAGAAAATATCCGCATAGGCGATATTATTCCCGCCACGGGTGCGCTTGAAACGTCAGCTAACCTCGGAGGCGTAGTGACAGGCTTTGTTCAATTCTTTATCGAAGCCACCCTCAGTGCCGTGACCCTGGGTCTCTACGAACCCGCTGAAATCAACTTCGGTGAATTCGAGCTTGATTACTGCACCATTCAACTTTCACTTGTGCGTCAGCGGCAAGGTCAGATAGGCGAAGACTTCAGTGGCGGCAGTGTCACCGGTAGCCGCAGCGATAACCTTCAAGTGGAGTATCGTCCATGAAGCCTTTCTCCGTTTCTACGAAACTCATCAGTCTTGCAGCACTACTTCTCATCTGCTCTCTGGCGAACAGCGAGCCTTACCCTACAACCCAAAGCAGCCTGTTATCCCGCTTTTCTGTGACACCCCATATCGGGATCTCGCAAGCAGATATCGAAACAGACAGTGCAATAAGCACCTCAAACCAGCCCGAATTTGACTCCAATTTAAATTATGGACTGGCTCTGGAATATTCAGCTATTTCCTGGCTCAAGCTTGAAGTGGATTACACCCGTCACCGCGAATCCGAAACAAGTAAGCAGCGGGATATCGCAGGCGAGTACAAAAACAGTCTGACCTCTGACATTGTCGCGCTGGGGTTGCAGGTTGAGACCTTTCAATACAGTAAGACCAGGTTATATGTGAAAGGTGGCACGCTGATCTATCACACCCAACTAACGGTAAAAGAATACTTTGATGGCGTATACCCATCCGGTGAGGCCTCAGAAAGTGACCGCGGCCAGGGGTATTACGCTGGGGTCAGCCTGTATCACCCTCTGGATGATGACATTATGTTCATGCTATCAATCAATCATCAACGACTGAACGACGTATTCTCCGACACAAGACGAGCATTCGATATCCGCTATAACAGTCTGATGTTAGGCTTAGCATTCTGATCTTTATCAAACACAGGAAGTAAAACCATGGCCGCTGGCAGCCTACTCGCGTTACTCGATGATATTGCTACCGTATTGGACGACGTTGCTGTGATGTCCAAAGTCGCGGCAAAGAAAACCAGTGGTGTCCTGGGTGACGATTTGGCACTGAATGCGCAGCAGGTGACGGGTATTCGTGCAGAGCGGGAACTCCCCGTCGTATGGGCTGTGACCAAAGGCTCACTTTTAAACAAACTTATTCTCGTCCCTGCAGCGCTGCTGATCAGCGCATTTCTACCGCAGGCCATCGCCTGGCTTCTTATGGTTGGTGGTGCCTATTTATGCTACGAAGGTGTCGAGAAGCTGGTTCACAAATTCTTCCATAAAAAAACCGAAGAACATCAGGCAAGAGTGGAGGCCATCAACAACCCGGAAACGGACATGGTGGCGTTTGAAAAAGAAAAGATTAAAGGCGCTATCCGAACCGACTTTATTCTATCAGCAGAGATCATCGTAATTTCTCTTGGCACTATGGCCAGCGCTGCCCTCTTTACACAGATAATTGCGTTGTCACTACTCGCTATTCTATTTACCTTCTGTGTCTACGGGCTGGTCGCTGGTATCGTCAAGCTTGATGATGCTGGCCTCTGGCTAACCGAACAAAAAGAAGCCCGCCTGGGCATGTTCAAAGCTGCATTTGGGCGTTTCTTACTGGGGTTAGCACCGCGCCTGATGCGCTTTCTCTCAATTGTAGGCACCATCGCCATGTTCCTGGTTGGGGGCGGCATTATTGCCCACCATATCCCCGCGATTGAGCACCTGACGCATGATATTGCAAAATCAGCCTCTTACCTGGCCATCCCTGCCGCAGAGCTGATCTCCGGCATGACGGTGAACCTCATGACTGGCATTGCTACCGGTGTCATTCTGGTCGTGCCCATACAGCTGATAAATAAACTGCGCAGTTAACCGGCTACAAAAGAAAGATCTGGATAGTATTTAAACCGGGTTATCGATATCGATAAATACAACATCCAGATCGAACTCATCGGCGAGATACTCACCCACCGCTTTGGCGCCATAACGTTCAGTTGCATGGTGTCCGGCGCTGAAAAAATGCGTACCAGTTTCCCGCGCGAGATGAACTGCAGGCTCATTCACTTCACCAGTAATATAGGCATCAACGCCTGCATCAATAGCCTTCTGAAGATAACCTTGCGCGCCCCCAGTGCACCAGGCGACCGTTTCGATCGTATCGCCTGATTCTCCGATATGCAGAGGTTCTCTTTGCAGACACTGTGCAACCCAGGCACTCAGTTCACCGCCCGTCATAGGTCTTGGCAAGCGACCGATATTACCCGGCACGGATGGGTCAGATTCATCCAGAGGGCCATCGACCTGAATCCCCAGAACATCGGCCAGCTGAATGTTATTGCCGTAGATCGGGTGCATATCTAACGGAAGGTGGTAAGCAATCAGGTTAATATCATTCAGCAGAAGCGCTTTAATGCGCTCTTTCTTAATCCCCGTAATGCACTCATCTTCACCTTTCCAGAAGTAACCATGATGAACAAAAATCGCATCCGCCTCTTCTGCAATAGCGGCTTCTATCAGGGCCTGGTTCGCTGTCACACCCGTGACCACTTTCTGGATGGTTTCGCTACCCGATACCTGCAACCCATTTGGGCAGTAATCGCGGATTTTGCGGCTCTGTAGAATATGATCAAGATGAGAAATAAGCTCTTTACGTGTAACCGCCATAGTCGCGCCATCCAAAAGTTTGTAACATGTCAGCTCACTGATCTTAGAGAGATTGCGGAGCGCTGACAAATGTCTCCAACGCAGACATTCGCATTACGGATATTATTCCCAGCAGCCATCGGAGCCCTTATTGCCACTCTGATACTGTTGATCGCACCCGAGTGGGTATTGCCTCAGGTCGCGACTCCTGTCCAGGAACCACAACCGCAGCAACATATTGCATCGAATGTACCAGCGATGCAGGGCCCGGTAAGTTATGCGGATGCCGTTAATGCAGCTGCACCAGCCGTGGTGAATATCTATACCCGTAAGGTCGTGAAGCGCCGGACCAATCCGTTACTCAACGATCCAGCTCTACGTCGCTTCTTTGGCGAATCAGAACAACCCAGTGACCGCATGCAAAGCAGCCTCGGCTCGGGCGTGATTATGTCCAGCGAAGGCCATATCATCACCAACTTCCACGTGATCGAAGGGGCGGATGAAATCACGGTTGCACTGTTCGATGGCAGGGATGAAGAAGCCACACTGGTCGGTAGCGACCCCGAGTCCGACCTCGCGGTCTTACAGATCAACCTTCCTGACGATATTGCCCCGGCAACCATCACCAATGTTGATGGTCATGATGTCGGTGACGTTGTACTGGCTATCGGCAACCCATTTGGTGTCGGCCAGACAGTAACCATGGGGATCATCTCGGCCAAAGGCAGAAATCGCCTTGGGCTTAATACCTACGAAGACTATATCCAGACCGATGCAGCCATTAATCCAGGCAACTCGGGCGGCGCACTGATTAATGCCTATGGCGAACTCGTTGGCATCAATACCGCTATTTTCACCCAGTCTGGCGGCAGTGAAGGCATAGGCTTTGCGATACCTGCTGATATCGCCCACAGAACCATGGCTGACATTGCACGTTACGGTACAACGATCCGTGGTTGGCTGGGCATTGAAGTACAGGAAGCTTCGCCAGAATTGCTCAAATCACTGAAGCTTCCAGAGAAATTAACCGGACTTTTGGTCACGGGTGTATTTCCTGAAGGGCCAGCAGAACAGGCTGGGCTGGCAGCGGGTGATATTATCATCGGTCTAAATGGTGATAGTGCGAACAACGCCGTCGATGCCATGAACCGGATTGCCAGCCTCAGGCCCGGCGATAAAATATCTGTAGAATTTCTGCGCAGTGGAGAGCAGCTGTCGACCACAGCGTTTGCTGGTCTAAGAGACCAGCCAGAAAACTGATCTTGCGTAAACCTGAAGCTGCCTTCTCAAGCAGCCAGGACTTTCTCGAGCGCAGCATAAAGCGCAATATTCTCTTCAGGCGCTCCCACTGTAAAACGTAGCGTTTTCGCTAACAATGGGTGAGCACCATCGGTGCACTTGATCAGAATATTTTCCTGCTTTAATGCCTCAAATATATTGCGGGCTACTTTACCCTCTGGCACACGTGCCAGAATAAAATTCGCCTCTGAATCAAACGCAGAAAAGCCAAGCTCTGAGAGCTTCCCGTGCATTTTTTCACGCTCTGATTTTAATACATCACACTGCTGCATCAGTACATCGTAATGTTTTAATGCGAATGCCGCAGACGCCTGCGTGAGCACATTAATGTTGTAAGGCATGCGAATTTTATCCAGCTCTGACAACCACTCTTTACGACCAAACAGCATGCCCAAACGCAGACCAGCCAGCCCGACTTTCGACAGCGTGCGCATGACCAGCACGTTATCAAAACGGTCCAGCCAGCTCAGATGATTGCGACTGGAAAAGGGTAGATACGCTTCATCCAATACGACCAGACCTTTATGATCCGCCGTATTACTCGCCTCAATAATGGCGACCAGATCGTCTTCTGCCCATAAATTACCGGTCGGATTATTAGGTTGTGCCAGAAAAATCAGCGCCGGTTTTTTCTCGTTAATCGCCGCCAGCATGGCATCCCGATTCAGAGAAAAATCATCGTTTAATGGCACACCGCAATAATCAATACCCACAAAGGTCGCGATCATCTTATACATTACAAACCCGGGTTCAGGCGCCAGAGCACAAGCCTCCGGCTGAGCAACCGCCATCGCCAGTAGCTGAATAATTTCATCCGAGCCATTACCCAAAAGCACCTCATATTTATCCGGCACCTGCATCGCCTCACGCAGACCTGCGACAACCTCCGGGGCGACGGGGTTTGGATAACGGTTGAGGGCGCAATCGGCGAGCAGTGACTGCCACTCAGAGATCATATCCTCCGGCCAGCGAAATGGATTCTCCATAGCGTCCAGCTTAATCATGCCCTCGGCCTTACCGACGGGGTACGCCTGTAAGGCGCGGATTTCGGGGCGAATGAGTTGTTCAACTAGTGCGTTGACGGACATATTGATGGCCTTGACTGAATCAGAGAATTTAGTGAGCGCATTATACATTTATCGGCGCCGCCGAGGGTATTGGCCACCTGCGGTGGGCGAGCTTCTTTGGCTGCCGCTAGGCCTTTGTTTTTTCTGCAAGGGGCAGGCCCCTTCCGATCCTCAAGGTTTATAGCTGCCTTCGGCAGAGGCACGTGTCTGGCTTCCGCCGGGTACCTATGCCCTTGTTGGGAGTAGCTGCCTTCGGCAGGGAGACTTTTTTGGCTGCCGCCAAGCCTCTGTTTTTTCTGCAAGGGGCAGGCCCCTTCCGATCCCCTTTTCCGGCGTGATGCCCTGATCCTTGTCTCTTGATACCGATTGGGGCACGCCTGCAGCGGCCATCCATGGCCGCGGGCAGGCTTAACCGGCGTCCTGCCGGTTAGCACCCATCGATATCTGCGATCCTGCGGGGGCATCACAAGCCGGGTTATATCAGCGCTTCGCGGCGACATCGGTTTTCATATTGTGAGAGGGTTTCGCGGGATGGCAATGCGCCTCTGGGGCCGCCGGGATTTACGCCAGCTTTGTAGGCAACGTGAGGCAGGATGCCGAGCGAGGCTCCATACGGGCATGGATGCCCGCCGGAGCCGGTTGCCGGAAAAGCCAGTAAATATCGGATTCACGGCCCAGAAAGCGCGAAAGCAGGGGGATGGGCCGCCCGCCCGGGGGACAAGGTCCCCCAACAAGGGCATAGGAACTCGGCGGCAGCCAAAAAAACCTCCCTGCCGAAGGCAGCTATAAACCTTGAGGATCAACAGCAAGCCAAAACAAAAAAAAGCCCGGCATCGCCGGGCTCTTCAAAGCAAAAAAAACGTCAGTCTTTAATCCGATACTCCGCCGATCTCGCGTGAGCAGTCAAAAACTCCCCGCGCGCCAGCACAGATGCCACTTTCCCCATCTCAGACGCACCGTCTGCAGAGAATTTCACCAGCGATGAACGCTTCTGGAAGTCATAAACGCCCAGCGGTGATGAGAAGCGTGCCGTGCCTGAAGTCGGCAGTACGTGGTTTGGTCCCGCACAGTAGTCGCCAAGCGCTTCCGCCGTGTATCGTCCCATAAAGATGGCGCCTGCGTGGCGGATGCCCGGCAGCCAGCTGTCAGGATCTTCGACTGACAACTCAAGGTGTTCCGGCGCAATCCGGTTGATCAGGTTCAATGCGTCTTCTTTACCCGACGCGAGAATCATCGCGCCGCGGTCACTGAGTGATTTACGGATAATCT
Organism: Thalassolituus sp. UBA675; assembly: GCF_002297765.1. Lineage (NCBI taxonomy): Bacteria > Pseudomonadati > Pseudomonadota > Gammaproteobacteria > Oceanospirillales > Oceanospirillaceae > Thalassolituus > Thalassolituus sp. UBA675. The sequence continues at coordinate 80,993 of NZ_DBNJ01000031.1, read as the reverse complement.
CTTCACGTTCCATGGTTGGCAGCAATTTTTCGATACTGGCCTGTACCTGTTCAAGGAAGTTTTCATCCATCGCAACCAGAATAGACTGTGCGTCTTCATCGTGCTCAGCCTGTGAAAACAGGTCCATTGCGATCCAGTCCGGATCGGTATCGCCATCACACACGACGAGGATTTCAGAAGGGCCCGCGATCATATCAATGCCGACCTGACCAAACACCATGCGCTTGGCAGTCGCCACAAAGATGTTCCCCGGGCCCACAATTTTATCGACGCCCGGAACAGTCTCAGTGCCGTACGCGAGTGCAGCGACAGCCTGCGCACCGCCCACGGTAAATACCCGTGACACACCAGCGGCTGCCGCAGCGGCCAGTACCAGCTGATTAAGCTGACCATCAGGGGTCGGTACCACCATGATGATTTCAGATACGCCGGCGACGTGAGCAGGAATAGCATTCATCAATACCGAGGAAGGATAAGCGGCCTTACCGCCCGGCACGTAAATGCCAACGCGATCCATCGGTGTGACCTTTTGACCCAGCACAGTGCCGTCAGCTTCGGTGTACTGCCACGAATCCTGTTTCTGCTTTTCGTGATAGTCGCGCACACGGTCGGCCGCTGTAATCAGAGCCGTGCGCTGCTTTTCGTCGAGACCGTCTAACGCCGCCTGCAACTGCTCCTGAGTCAGTTCAAGGTCAGCCATGGTGCTGGCACTGGTGCGGTCGAATTTGTTGGTGTATTCAATCAGGGCTTCGTCACCGCGACTGCGAACATCATTGACGATATTAGTCACGGCTTCCTGCACGCCTGAATCCGACACAGCTTCCCAGGCGAGAAGTTCATCCATCTGTGCTGCAAAATCTGACTGATCCGAACGGAAACGACGGATTTCAATACTCATACCTGTGCTCCTCAGGCGTTACGCTGACGCTCAACGGCGGCAGCCATCTGATCAATAATGGGTTGGATCTGGTCATATTTTACTTTCATTGAGGCACGGGATGCGACCAGTCTTGAGCTGATTGGAGCAATCAGTTCGCACGGCTCCAGGCCGTTTGCCTTGAGGGTATTACCGGTATCGACAATATCCACGATCAGATCCGCCAGCCCCATGATTGGTGCCAGCTCCATGCCACCGTAAAGCTTAATAATATCGACCTGACGACCCTGCTCGGCGAAGTAGCGCTTCGCCACGTTGACGAACTTGGTCGCTACTTTTAAGCGCCCGGCTGGCAATTCTGCGTCTTTTAAGGCGGCCGTCATCAGACGACAGGTCGCGATGTTCAGATCCAGTGGCTCACACAGGTTGGTGCTGTTGTATTCCATCAGCACGTCTTTACCGGCAACGCCCAGATCCGCCGCACCGTATTCCACGTAGGTCGGGACGTCGGTCGCACGAATGACCACGAGCTTGATGTGCTCATGATTAGTGTCGAAGATCAGCTTCCGACTTTTCTTCAGATCTTCAGCCGGATGAATACCTGCTTCCGCCAACAGGGGAAGTGTGTCATCCAGAATGCGCCCTTTTGAGAGAGCAATAGTCAAAGGCTGAGTCATGGTCTTGCTGATCCTCTTTAGTTCACTCGCGTGTCAGTCACGGCTTTCAATAGTGGCCATCAGGCCGGCAGTCGGCGGATATTCGCACCGAGCTGCTGAAATTTTTCTTCAATGCATTCGTAACCACGGTCAATGTGGTAAATCCGGTTCACATCCGTTGCGCCCTCAGCGACCAGTGCCGCAATCACCAGTGACGCCGATGCGCGCAGATCGGTCGCCATGACCGGCGCCGCACTCAGGGTATCTTTACCGACAACCACCGCGGTATTGCCTTCAACACTGATGTCTGCACCCATACGCACCAGTTCCTGGGCGTGCATAAAGCGGTTTTCAAAAATAGTTTCGATCACGGTGCCCGTACCTTCGGCTACTGCATTCAGCACAACAAATTGCGCCTGCATATCCGTGGGGAACGCGGGGTGCGGTGCCGTGCGGACATTCACGGCTTTTGGACGTTTGCCGTGCATATCCAGCTCGATCCAGTCATCACCGGTTTTGATCTCGGCGCCCGCTTCCTGCAGCTTATGCAGAACCGCTTCCAGCAGAACTGGATCAGTGTCTTTGCACAGAACACGACCGCCAGTTACGGCAGCAGCCACCAGAAAGGTGCCGGTCTCGATGCGGTCTGGCAGGACATTAAATTCACAGCCATGCAGTGTTTCGACGCCTTCGATTTCCATGGTGTCGGTGCCTGCACCGGTAATCTTAGCGCCCATGGCGTTAAGGCAGTTGGCCAGATCGACAACTTCCGGCTCGCGCGCAGCATTTTCGATGACGGTTTTACCGTCGGCGAGTACGGCGGCCATGATGATGTTCTCAGTACCGGTAACTGTCACCGTATCGAGAAAAATATTGGCGCCTTTTAAGCGGCCTTCAGGTGCCCAGGCTTTAACGTAACCTTCAAGCACTTCGACCTTAGCGCCTAAGGCTTCCATACCGCGCAAGTGCAGATCCACCGGACGGGAACCAATGGCACAACCACCAGGCAGCGATACCTCTGCTTCGCCATAACGCGCAAGCAGTGGACCAAGCACAAGAATCGATGCACGCATCGTACGCACCAGATCATAAGGCGCGACCAGACTGTTCAGCTCACCACAGACGGTTTCTACCGACATATCTTCATTAATAGCGACACTTACGCCCATACGACCAAGCAGCTCGAGCATGGTGGTGATGTCGTGCAGGTGCGGCAGGTTACCGACCTGCATCGGGCCTTCGGCCAGAAGGGTAGCCGCCAGAATAGGCAGGGCCGAGTTCTTTGCGCCGGAAATACGGACTTCGCCGTCGAGGCGGTTTCCGCCCTCGATTCTCAGTTTTTCCATTTCAGGGTCTCACGCTCAGGCTTTTTCAGCAGGCGTATAAGTCTGGATGGACACTGCATGAAGCCGACCATCAACGATATAGGGATTCAGAATTTTGTAGACGAACTGCTGACGCTTCACTGCGTTCAGGCCTTCGAAAACCTCCCCGACACCGGTGATTTCCTTTACGTAGCCGTCAACGACAGACCAGGTAACATCCGGGGCTTCAGCCTGTAACACTTCCAGGATTTCGTTCGGGGTAATATCCGAGGACATATTGTAACTACCACTCAGTTCAGAAAGCGCACAATCATAGCGGATTTAGGCGCTGAACCGAAGTACTGACTTACTCCGGCAGGTCAGAACCTGACAGGACTGGCCCGAAAACCTCATCAAGATCACAGACCTCGATAATGGCACGCAGGTCCGCCGGCGGATTTTTGATCGTTAGCGCGACCTTTTTGGCCTCGGCAGCGCGGAGCCAATTCAGGATCAGAGCAACGCCTGCACTACTGAAACGGCTCACGGCAGCAAAATCAATAATGACCCTACCATTTGCCTGAGCGATAGCGTCGTGGCCAGGCTTAATCAGGCTGGCTACGGTATGCAGCGTCAAGTCACCTTCGACCCGGATTTCTCCGCCGTCAGCGACCGATAACGAGGGCGCGGTCATTCGCCCTCTGCCTTATTGAACAGGAAGCGGCTGATCAGCTCTTCGAGTACAACAGCAGACTGCGTATCCTGAACCCAGTCACCGTCCTGCATGTAGTCAATTTCAGCACCGACGCTGAGACCAATGTACTTTTCACCCAGAAGGCCAGCCGTAAGAATCGATGCACTGGTATCGATGGGCAGTGTGTCCATCGACTTGTCTATTTCCATTTCAACCACGGCCGCATACCACTCCTGATCGAGAGTAATATTGGTTACACGGCCAATAGTGACACCTGCAAGCGAGACTTTCGCACGGTCTGTCAGGCCACCCAGATTCTCAAAGCGCGCCTTGATTGTGTAGGTTTCGCCAGCTGCATCCATGGACAGACCGCTGACCCGCAGGGCCATCAACACAAGAGCAACAATGCCCATTACCATAAAGCCGCCGACCATGAGTTCGACATTACGCATACGCATGTTTTACACGCCTCCTAACATGACCGCAGTCAATATAAAATCCAGTCCAAGAATCGCCAGTGATGAGATCACTACCGTTTGTGTTGTTGCCTTACCAATACCTTCGGATGTCGGTGCGGCGTCGTAGCCCTGATAGACAGCAATCCATGTCACCACCACACCAAATACAGCGGCTTTAATCAGCCCCTGAACAACGTCTTCGTAAAACTCCACGGTGTTTGCCATATTGCTCCAGTAGGCGCCGTCGTACAGCCCCAGCATATCGACAGCGACAAACGCTCCGCCCCAGATACCTACGGTGCTGAATAACAATGCCAGAATCGGCACACTGATAACGCCAGCCCAGAGTCGCGGAGTAATCACACGCTTGAGCGGGTCGACGCCCATCATCTCCATGGCAGACAGCTGCTCAGTGGCTTTCATCAGACCGATTTCTGCGGTCAAGGCTGAGCCTGCCCGCCCGGCAAACAACAGTGCCGCAAGCACCGGGCCGAGTTCACGCAAAAGAGTCAGAGACACCATAGTCCCAAGCGCCGAAACCGAACCAAATTTCACCAGAATGTTGTAGCCCTGCAGAGCAAGCACCATTCCTACAAAGAAACCTGCAACAATAATGATCGACAGTGAACGCACACCAACCGAGTGAATCTGTCGGATCAGATCAAGAAAACCCGCGCTGCCCGGGCCACCCCAGGTCACCGACTGAGTAAACAGCATACCGGCCCGACCGATAGACTGGATCGACTGAACGCCGACCTGTCCCAGGCTTCGAACATGCTTAAGCATTATGCCTCTCCCGCAAATAAATCAGCGCGATAGTCATCGGCCGGGTAATGGAATGGCACAGGGCCATCGGGATCACCGTTAAGGAACTGACGTACTTCGGCGTTATCGCCATTTCTGAGTTCATCTGGCGTACCAAAGCCGATGACTTTTCCGCCTGAAACGATGCACAGGTAATCGGCAATCTGACAGGACTCTTCAACGTCGTGAGACACCAGCAAACTGGTCAGCCCGAGCGCTTCATTCAAACCGCGGATCAGGCGCAGAATCATCCCCATAGAAATCGGATCGAGCCCGGTAAACGGCTCGTCATACATAATCAGCTCAGGGTCCATCGCGATAGAGCGCGCTAAGGCAACACGGCGCACCATGCCACCGGACAGCTCCGCCGGAAACAGGTCACGCGCTCCACGCAGGCCTACAGCTTCAAGTTTCATCAGAACCAGATCGCGGATCATGTCATCAGGCAGATCGGTATGGGTGCGTAGCGGGAAAGCGACGTTGTCGAACACATTGAGGTCTGTAAACAGGCCACTGGTCTGAAACAGCATACCCATTTTGTTTTTGCGCAGCTCAAACAGGTCTCCGCGACTCATGGTGCCGACATTACTGCCATCCACCAGCACTTCGCCGGAATCCGCTTTCAGCTGGCCACCAATCATGCGTAACAGTGTCGTTTTACCTGTGCCGCTGGGGCCCATGATTGCGGTGATCTTGCCGCGGGGAAAGGCGACATTCAGACCGTCATAGATCTTTCGTTTACCACGATAAAAGGTGACATCCTTCACTTCGACGTGGTTATTGCTGTTAGACATCAGGTGACCTGTATTTACCCTGTACTTTAACTGACCGCTAGCATATCGGATTGTTCTGGGCATACCAACGGCAATTCCGCCCGCCAGGCGGAACATCCTGTTGCAATTGCGCCGATTCACCGCTCCGGTACAATGAGCGGCTTAATTTCCTGAGCGTGATCTTTAGCTATGTATCCCGAAATAGGCGCAATCCTCGTTGGCCTGATTTTTCTTGTCTGGAGTGCCGACAAATTCGTTATCGGCGCCGCGGCCACTGCCCGCCACCTTGGCATGTCTCAGATGCTGGTTGGTCTGACCATTGTCTCTATCGGCACGTCCGCACCGGAGATGTTTGTCTCCGCCATGGCCTCGATCGACGGCGCCGGCAACCTGGCGATCGGTAACGCCATTGGCTCGAACATCACCAACATCGCCCTGGTACTCGGTATTACCGCGCTTGTCGCGCCGATCCCATTACAGAAGGGCCTGCTCAAGAAAGAACTCCCTCTGCTGATGATGATCACCCTGCTCGCAGGTGTCGTTCTGATCGACCTTGAGCTGAATCTGGTCGACGCCCTGATCCTGATCGCAGCCCTGATCTTCGCTCTCTTCCTGATGTTCCAGCAGTCGTCGGATAGCGGCGAATCTGTGATCGACGAAGACGAAGCGGCCGAAATTGAAAGCACACCCACCAGCAAAGCAGTGTTCTGGCTGATCGTTGGTCTGATCACTCTGATGGCCAGTTCGAAAGCTCTGGTCTGGGGCGCGACCGGTATCGCAACGGCCTTTGGTGTGTCTGATCTCGTGATCGGCCTGACCATTGTTGCGATCGGCACCAGCCTGCCCGAGCTTGCAGCGTCCGTCGCCAGTGCTTTAAAAGGCCACCATGACATTGCTATCGGTAATGTCATTGGCTCAAATATTTTCAACCTGCTCGCGGTGATGCCGATCCCGGGGATACTGGCGGTCACCGCCGTTGAACCAATGGCACTTTACCGTGACTACATAGTGATGGCTGGCGTTACCTTTGCCCTGCTGCTGTTCTTTATTATCTGTTATCGCAGAGGGACGCTGGGACGTATCCCAGGCATCATTCTTACTGCCGGCTACCTCGGCTACATGTTCACCTTATTTCTGGCAAATCAAGCATGACTGAATCAACGACTTTTAACTTTATTGACTCCGCACGCCGCACGGTAAAACTCGAACAGGAAGCGGTTGGCCTACTGAGCAACCATCTGGATGAGAATTTCACCCGCGCCTGCCAGTTGATTATTCAGTGCCGTGGTCGAGTTGTAGTAACCGGCATGGGCAAGTCTGGTCACGTTGGCAACAAGATGGCAGCGACACTGGCCAGTACCGGCACTCCTGCTTTTTTCGTTCACCCGGGCGAAGCCAGCCACGGTGACATGGGGATGATCACCGCTGCCGACGTTGTCATTGCATTATCCAACTCTGGTGAAACCAGCGAAGTGACCAGCCTGCTGCCACTGCTGAAGCGTCAGGGTACGCAGCTGATCAGCATGACAGGGAATAAAGAATCCACACTGGCGAAAGCGGCAGACAGCCACCTTTATGCGGGTGTCGATCAGGAAGCCTGCCCTCTTGATCTGGCGCCGACGTCCTCGACGACGTGTGCACTCGTGATGGGCGATGCGCTGGCGATTGCCCTACTGGAAGCAAAAGGGTTCACTGCCGAAGACTTCGCATTTTCTCACCCGGGCGGTAGCCTCGGTCGTCGTCTGCTGTTGAAAGTAGAAAACATCATGCACAGTGGCGAGCAGATTCCAGTTGTCTCTCCGGAAACCTCACTGCCTGAAGCGCTGCTGATCGCCACCTCAAAAGGGCTGGGCATGACCACAGTCGCAGACCCGGACGGCAAGCTCGCCGGTATCTTCACCGATGGTGACCTTCGTCGTGCCATCGACCATGGTGTCGATATCCGTAATGCCACCATCAAAGATGTGATGACGGTTGAATGTAAAACGACCTCACCGGGCATGCTCGCAGCAGAAGCCCTGAAAATCATGGAAGACGGCAAGATCAACGCGCTCGTCGTGCAGGACGAAGGCCGCACCGTCGGTGTTATTAACATGCACGACCTTCTGCGAGCAGGCGTCATCTGATGCGTAAGCGCTATCTACTGCTATTAGTCACCGCATTTTTCGGCGTTGCCTTTCTGGCAGTAGATCGCTACACCCGCGATATTACCGGGCAAACGACCGAACAGGTCGTTCGCGAGCCGGATTATTATGGCGAAGTACTGTTCAGTCGCCGCTACGAAAAAGACGGCTCACTGGCCGATACTTTTTACGCCGCAAAATCAGAGCACTTTCCCGAGGGCGACCTCACCGTATTCAGTGAGCCACGTCTTCTGGTCAGTTCAAAAGACGACTGGGTACTGACCGCTGACGAAGGTGTTATGCGCGGCAACGAACAGGCACTGAAATTATCAGGCAACATATTAATCAGGCCGCTCGACAGCAGTGACCCGATGCGCCTTGAAACCTCAAGGCTGACCTATCATATTGATGACAAGATCGCAGAGACTGATGAGCTGGTTACCATGACGGGTGAAAACAGCCGCATGACTGGCACCGGAATGATGTTTGACGCCACACGTCAGCGCCTCGAACTGAAAACAGGAGTCCGTACGACTTATGAACCTGTTCAATAAACTGGCCGTGATGTCGCTGTCAGTGATCGCAAGCTACACAGTCGCATTGCCGGATGACTGGCAGAAAGAAATGACGATCCTCTCGGATTCTGCAGAAATCGACCGCCGCGCAGGTACAGTTGTGTATGAAGGCAACGTCATTCTTACCCAAGGCACGCTGAAAATAGAAGCCGACCGCCTGATGATTCTGCGCAACGGCGACACCCTCGAAAAAGCCGTCGCAGAAGGCGACCGTGCCCGTTACCAACAGCAGATTGAGGTCGGTAAACCGCTCACCACAGCCCTCGGCAACCGCATCGATTACTACACCAGCGAGCGCCGCATCATTATTACTGGCGATGCTGAACTGGAACAGGAAGGCAATATTTTCAGCGGCGAACGCATCACCTACGACATGGCAACAGAGACCGTGCGTGCTGATGGCACCACCGCCGAGTCGTCGACCGACAGCACAGATGAAGACTCCGGCCGGATCAAAGTCGTTATCCAGCCGCCAAAACCTGAGTCCGAATCTGACTCAGAGTCTGACACGACAGAATCTCCGGAAGCAGCGACAGAATGAAAACACTGAAGGCAGAACATCTGGCCAAAAGTTACGGCGGCCGCGAAGTCGTTAAAGACGTGTCTATCCGCGTTGAAAGCGGCCAGATCGTTGGTTTGCTGGGCCCCAATGGCGCCGGCAAAACGACCTGTTTCTATATGATCGTCAACCTGGTGCAGGCGGATCGTGGCCGCATCATGATTGACGATGAAGACATCAGCCACCTGCCAATGCACGGCCGTGCCCGCAAAGGCATCGGTTACCTGCCGCAGGAAGCATCGATTTTCCGCAAGCTCAGTGTTGCCGACAACATCATGGCAATTCTGGAGACCCGTAAAGATCTCAATCGCCAGCAGCGCACCGAACAGCTCGAGCAGCTGCTCAACGAATTTCATATTCAACACATCCGCGACAGCGCCGGCATGGCGCTATCCGGCGGTGAGCGTCGTCGTGTCGAAATTGCCAGAGCACTGGCAGCAGAGCCCTCGTTCATTCTGCTCGACGAACCCTTCGCCGGTGTCGACCCGATCTCAGTCTCGGACATCATGGATATTATCCGTCAGCTTAAGGCGCGGGGCATCGGCGTACTGATTACCGACCACAACGTGCGTGAAACACTCGCGATCTGCGAGAAAGCCTTTATCGTTGGTGGCGGCCACATCATTGCCGAAGGCACGGCTGAAGATGTGCTTGCCAATGAGCAGGTGCGCGAAGTCTACCTTGGGGACGATTTCCGTCTTTGAAACTCTGACCGATGTCACGTACTGTAGAGTTATCTATTTACTCTGGTAAGCAAAATAGGTTCCATACACAAGGACTTTGCCTATAATGCTAGGTGCATCAAACAAAAAGATGGTTCGATTTTCAGGTCGTAATTACCGAGTTATATGAAGACATCCCTTCAGATTAAGATGGGCCAGCAGCTGACGATGACGCCTCAGCTGCAACAGGCCATCCGCCTCCTCCAGCTTTCAACGCTGGACCTTCAGCAGGAAATTCAGGAAGCGCTGGATTCCAACCCAATGCTGGAAAGCGAAGAGTTTGATGACAACAGCGACTCAGGCAACGAGTCCGACAACGATTCCCGCAGTTCTGATTCCGATAACAACGACAGAGACAGCCGCGAAGACCGTGAGAGCAGCTCTGACAATCAGGATTACGACAATTCCTACGATGACAATTCCTACGACGATCAGAGCGGCCAGGAATCTCTCGATGAGCAATGGTCGAGCGAGAAACTGCCCGATGACCTGCCTGTAGATAGCCAGTGGGAAGATACCTATCAGGTCAGCGCCGGAGTCGCATCAAGCTCCGGGCCGGTAGACGAAGACTTTGACTACGATTCCCGCTACGCCACCAGCGACAATCTGCAGGATCACCTGCTCTGGCAGCTAAACCTGACCCCAATGTCAGATGCTGACCGCGAAGTTGCGACCATGCTGATTGATGGTGTAGACGATGATGGCTACCTTCACACGACAGTTGAAGACGTCATTGAAGCGATGGACCCGTCACTCGAAATCGAAGAAGAAGAAGTGATGGCAGTTCTTCATCGCCTGCAACAATTTGATCCGGCCGGTGTTTTCTGCCGCGACCTGCGCGAATGTCTGCTTCTTCAGCTGCATCAGCTTCCACAAGGTACCCCGTGGTTAACCGAAGCTCAGCTGATCATTCGTGATCATATTGACCTGCTTGGTAGCCGTGATTATCAGTCGCTGATGCGCCGTACCAAATTAAAGGAAGACGACCTGAAATCCGTCATGCGACTGATTAAAGAGCTGAACCCTAAGCCGGGTGCCGGTATCGCTTCAGAAGAATCTGAATACGTCATTCCAGACGTCATCGTCCGCCAGATTCGTGATGAGTGGCGTGTTGAGCTGAATCCAGAAATTGCACCCAAGCTGCGCGTGAATGCCGATTATGCATCGCTGATCCGCCGCTCAGACAGCAGTGCCGACAATACCTTCCTCAAAGATCACCTGCAGGAAGCGCGCTGGTTTATCAAAAGCCTGCAAAGTCGCAATGACACTCTGCTCAAAGTCGCAACCAAAATCGTTGAATTCCAGATAGACTTCTTTGAAGAAGGTGATGAAGGGATGAAACCGCTGGTGCTTCATGACATCGCCGAAGCGGTTGGTATGCATGAGTCAACGATCTCGCGGGTGACGACTCAGAAATACATGCATACGCCGCGCGGCATTTTTGAGCTCAAGTATTTTTTCTCCAGCCACGTCAGCACCGACAGCGGCGGGGAGTGTTCATCGACGGCCATCCGGGCGATGATCAAAAAACTGATCGCGGACGAAAACACGCGGAAGCCACTCAGTGACAACAAGATAGCAACGATGCTGGGTGAGAAAGGCATCAAAGTGGCACGGCGCACGGTAGCGAAATACCGCGAGGCTATGCTGATACCACCATCGAATGAACGTAAGCAGCTGATTTAGAGTCTGTTAGTTGAGAGTCAACAGACTTTGATTCACATACCGCCAGCGACACAGGAGACTTGGCATGCAAATCAATATCAGTGGTCATCATGTAGAAGTAACAGAAGCTATGCAGGCACACGTTGAAGATAAAATGGCAAAACTGACGCGCCACAGTGACAGCATCACCACAGGGCAAGTCACACTGACTGTCGTTAAAGATCGACAGACGGCTGAAGCGACAATTCACATCACAGGTCACGACCTGCACGCCAAAGCAGAAAACGAAGATATGTATACCGCTATCGATCAGATGGTGGATAAGCTGGACCGTCAGGTTCTGAAACACAAAGAGAAGCTGGTAGCGCGCCAACACGGTCAAGGCTGAAGCATGTCTTTGAGTATTGAGGATATCCTCACACCGGAGCGGTCCGTCATTGACGTGACCGTTTCCAGTAAGAAAAAACTGTTAGAACAACTTTCATCTCTGGTTGCTGAAGAAATCGGCGACGCCTCCGCAGACGATATATACGAACGCCTGTTAGCACGCGAGCGCATGGGGAGCACAGGGATAGGAGAAGGCATCGCCATCCCACACTGCCGACTGCTGCAGTGTCAGAAAGCGTTGGGCATTCTACTAAGATTAAATACCCCGATAGACTATGATTCTATTGATGGTAATCCGGTCGACCTCGTATTTGCTTTGTTAGTCCCCGAGGAAGCGACCGACGAACACCTTCAGATATTGGCGACACTCGCCAGTAACTTTAATCAGGCGGAATATCGCGAAGCTCTACGCAACGCGCCAGACGCCAAACATCTTTTCCAGCGAGCGATCGCAGAGCGGTAGTCATCACGGAGTCGAATATGCGCCTGGTAGTTATCAGCGGAAGATCAGGATCGGGCAAATCGAGCGCTCTGCACGTTCTCGAAGATCTGGGCTTCTATTGCATCGATAACCTGCCGATCGGGCTGCTACCCGCATTGGCCAGTCAGGCAGATGCTAACGACAAGCTCACCCGGGTAGCGGTCAGTATTGACGCGCGTAACCTGTCGGCGACAGAAGAGCCTGTCGAACAACTACTGTTCGATCTGCCTAATGATCACTATCAGCTCGACGTGGTTTATCTTGATGCGTCTGAAAAGGTTCTGCTGCAACGATTCAGCGCGACACGCCGAAAGCACCCTCTCACGACCACAGAACTGTCACTGGCAGAAGCCATCGACCAGGAGAAAGACCTCCTTGATCCACTCGCCAATATGGCGGACCTGACCTTAGACACCACCCACATGTCTGTTCACGAGTTGCGCAGCATGATTCGCCTGCGGGTTGCAGATCGTCCGAACGGTGAGATGTCGATCCTGTTTGAGTCGTTCGGCTTTAAACACGGTATCCCGACAGACGCCGACTACGTTTTCGATGTACGGCACCTGCCGAACCCCTACTGGAGCGAAGACCTGCGAAAACTCACAGGCCTCGACAGTGAAGTACAGTTATTCCTGAACAGCTATGATGTTGTTGGAGAAATGCGGAAATCAATCAGCGATTTTCTGACTCGCTGGACGGATCGTCTGATCGAAGCAAATCGGAGCTACATGACCATCGCAATTGGCTGCACCGGTGGTCAGCACAGATCCGTCTACCTGGCGGAGCAGCTAGCCACCGAATACCGTATGAAATACCCGAACGTGCAGGTACGTCACCGTGAACTAGCGCGAGCGGCGAATCTGCCCACTCCATAACCCGGACACCGTATGATCCAGAAAAGCGTTCTAATAATAAATAAACTCGGCCTGCATGCCCGTGCTGCGGCCAAACTGGTATCTACCGCGTCAGCCTTCTCCAGCCAGCTGAAAATTGGCAAGGACGGGCGTATGGTCGACTGCAAGAGCATCATGTCAGTCATGATGTTGGCCGCAAGCAAAGGCACTGAGCTGATCCTGACTGCGGAAGGCAGTGACGAAGGAGCTGCCGTCGATGCCATTACCGATCTCATTGATCGTCGCTTCGATGAAGAAGAATAGCCCTCAGGAAAATTTCACGATTATCCCCGCTAAAACAGCTGATTAGGCCCAAAACTGCGAGTACTTTCGTGGTATCAACCGAGCAATCAGGCTAGAATCAGTTAACCCGATTTACTCCGGATTCCGGCCATGGCTCAGCACACAGAAAAGGCAAAAGCAAAACTCCACAGCCTTAATGCTGCCCTGGAAAGTGGTGCCCTGAATAAAGTAGAGCGCATCCTGAATTCTGGTCTCGCGCCTGCCGATATTGCTCACCTGATCGAGTCGTCCCCGCCGAAAGCACGTAAAGTGCTCTGGGATCTGGTCGACAAAGAACTCGAAGGTGAAGTACTCCAGTACTTAAGCGAAGACCTGCAGGCACACTTCCTGTCGGACCTGAGTGCCGAAGAACTGGTCGACATCACTTCAGACCTCGACGCCGATGACGTCGCCGACATCCTGCAGCAACTTCCTGAACGCGTTACCCAGGAAGTACTCGACGCGATGGACCAGCAGGACCGTACCCGTCTTGAACAGGTACTGGGCTACCCGGAGGACAGCGCCGGTGGTCTGATGAACACCGATACGGTGACCATCCGTCCTGACATCACGCTCGAAGTTGTTATGCGTTACCTGCGTCGCCACCCGACGCTGCCAGAAATGACGGATAACCTTCTGGTCGTAAACCGGAACAACGAATTTATTGGCATCCTGACCATCAACAAGCTTCTTGTCAGCGATCCCAACCAGACCGTGCGTGAGGTGATGACCACCGACGCCCGGGTGATCCCTGCCACCATGCAGGACACAGACGTTGCCAAACTGTTCGAACGACACGACCTTGTATCGGCTCCGGTTGTCGATGCAGAGGGCAAACTCATCGGTCGTATCACCATCGATGACGTGGTTGACGTTATCCGGGAAACCGCGGACCACTCGCTGATGAGTTCCGTGGGTCTGGATGAAGAAGAAGATACCTTTGCTCCGGCGCTGAAAACCAGCCGCCGTCGAGCTGTCTGGCTGGGCATTAACCTGCTTACGGCACTGGCTGCCTCCGCCGTCATCGGCCTGTTTGATAAAACCATCGAACAGGTCGTCGCTCTTGCTGTACTGATGCCCATCGTTGCCAGTATGGGCGGCATCGCTGGCAGTCAGGTCCTGACCCTGGTTATTCGTGGGCAGGCACTGGGGCATCTCTCCAGCGCAAACTTCCGCTGGCTGTTTAACCGGGAAATTATCGTCGCAGGCATTAACGGCGTGCTCTGGGCGGCTGTCATCGCGGTCATTACCCTGCTCTGGTTCAACGATCCGGGCATCGCCGCCATTATCGGTGCCGCCATTATCATTAATTTACTGGTCGCTGCAGTCACGGGCGCGGCGTTGCCACTGATACTCAAAGCCCGTGGCATCGACCCGGCACTCGCCGGTGGCGTAGTACTGACAACCGTCACCGACGTGATCGGCTTCCTGTCATTTCTCGGGCTCGCCACAATCTTCTATCTGTAAGCTGACCAGTCGCTGAGCTGATCACCACTGAATACTCCGGAGTTCTTATGACCCACGAAGACGACGACATCGAATACGAACTGGTCAGTAAGACTGAAATGAAGCGTGAAATGCATCGCTATCAGGAACTCGGAGAAACGCTGTGCAACCTTCCGCCTGCCAAATGGACTGACCTTCCGATTACCGATGTGCTAATGGCCGCGCTGGAAGAGAGCCGTCGTATTAAAAAACACGAAGCCCGCCGCCGTCACTTTCAATACATCGGCAAACTGATGCGCTCGGAAGACATCGACGCCCTTCAGGAGGCGATAGATATGCTCGACCCATCCAGCGAGGCCTTCGGTCGTCGTATGGGCCAGTTAGAGCAATGGCGTAATCGCCTGATCAAGGATGGTAAGGCGATGAACGAATTTCTTGATACCTATCCAGATACAGATCGCCAGCAATTACGTAATCTGGTGCGGAATGCTCAGAAAGAGATGCAGGCCGAGCCACCAAAGCCAGGCACCGCATTCAAAAAACTCTTTCAGCTGATTAAAGAGATCGACAGCAACGCCTGAACGCTTCATCCGGTGATCCGCCAGCTTACTTTTTATTCGCTATAAAGATGCGCACTTAGTGCGCATTTTTTGTTTTTCCTGCACCTGAGTATCGCACTGCCATCGTCTGTGATTACTCTTGCCCATTGCCTGAGAACCGACTGCTATAACTTAAGCCCCTGTTTTAATAGGGTTTTATCTCCAACAAAAAAATATGGCACGACGGTTGCAGAGTCCTGAGTGAGCCAACGACGGCTCTCAAAAAATCAGACAAAAATTCGATAACGGCGTCGACACCCATCGGTAAATCACCGACTGGGGCGACGCCGTTTTTCATTTTAAAGCCGATAGACCCCCCCCAAATTACGAGGAAATGCTATGTCCTACTTAATGCCTTCTGAGTTCGCCACAAAAATGGTGGATAGCGGTGCAGAAAAGATATTCATGTCGACCAAAGACACGTTGATCCGTGCTTTTATGGCTGGGGCTATTCTGGCTCTGGCTGCTGTATTCGCGATCACCGTCGCCATGAAAAGTGGTTCGCCAATTCTGGGGGCAGTGCTGTTCCCGGTAGGTTTCATCATGCTCTACCTGATGAAGTTCGACCTGCTGACCGGTGTATTCACTCTGGTGCCACTGGCGATTATCGACAAGCGTCCTGGCTGTACCGTTCCGCAGATGCTGCGTAACTGGGGCCTGGTATTCTGCGGCAACCTTGCGGGTGCTCTGTCTGTTGCGGTAATGATCTCTTTCATCCTGACCTATGGCTACAACACTGACGGCGGCGCAATCGCAGCCAAAGTATCAACCATTGGTGAATCACGTACCGTAGGTTATGCATCGCACGGCGTAGACGGCTGGCTGACTATTTTCATCCGCGGCATGCTGTGCAACTGGATGGTATCTATGGGTGTTGTTGGCGCCATGATATCTACTTCTGCGATCTCTAAAATGTTCGCTATGTGGATGCCAATCATGCTGTTCTTCTTCATGGGTTTCGAGCACTCCATCGTCAACATGTTCCTGTTCCCATTCTCAATGATCATGGGCGGTGACTTTACTGTGATGGACTACATCATCTGGAACGAACTGCCTACCGCACTGGGTAACCTTGTCGGTGGTTTTGTGTTCGTCGCTCTGCCACTGTACTTTACACACGTACGTCAGAGTGCCGACCGTACTCTGTAATCGCTACCCTTCGACGGATAGCAATACACTCTGCCTGTGCACATTGCACAGGCAGATCTGTTTTTTCTGCGAGGCAACACCATGTCAGAGCAGCTGAAAGTCAGCACAGGGCAATGCAGCGATAAAGGCGTCAAAGCCATTAACCAGGACTTTCACGCCGTTCACACCCCAACGCTCCCTCTTCTCGAAAGCAAAGGCGTAGCCATGGCTCTCGCCGATGGCATCAGTAGCAGCAACGTCAGTCATGACGCCAGCGCTACCGCTGTTCAGAGCTTTCTCAGTGACTATTTCAGCACCTCAGAAGCATGGACAGTAAAGACCTCGGGGCTAAGGGTACTGAAGGCAACAAACTCATGGCTACATGCACAAGCCAGAAGAAACCTGAGAAGCTACGACCCGAATAAAGGCTATGTCTGCACCTTTAATGGGTTAGTTATTAAATCCCGTACCGCCCATATTTTTCACGTCGGTGACAGCCGTGTTTACCGTGTTGCAGATAAACAGCTGGAACAACTGACAACAGACCATCGTTTTTATACCTCCGAAGACCAAAGCTACCTGACCCGTGCCTTAGGCATGGATACCCAGCTAGAAATTGATTATCTGTCTCTCTCAGTCAATGTCGGTGATATCTTTATCAGTGCTACCGATGGCATTTATGAGTTCGTCAACGACGAGCTGGTCATCAGTACGATCAATAAATATTCATCGGATCTTGATCGTGCCGCACGAGAAATCCTCGAAGCCGCACGGGATAACAACAGTAACGACAACCTGACGATCCAGATTTTACGTATTGATCACCTGCTTGATCAGAATAAAGAGGACGTTCATCAACAGCTCACCGAGCTCCCCTTTCCTCCCTCTCTGAAGGCGCGCGATGAGTTCGACGGCTACAACATTCTGCGCAAGATACACAGCAGCCCACGCAGCCATGTGTATCTTGCAAAAGACACAGAGACAGAACAAACGCTCATCCTGAAAACGCCATCCGGTGAGCTGCGTGACAACACGGCGTACCTTGAACGCTTTCTGCTGGAAGACTGGATTGCCAGAAGGATCGACAGCCCTTACGTAGTTCGTCCGGGTCCATCACATCGGGTGCGCAACTTTATTTACGTCACCACCGAATACATCGAAGGCCAGACACTTGACCAGTGGATGCGTGATCATCCGGAGCCGACCCTCGAACAGGTCCGGGAAATTATGGAACAGGCCGCCCGTGGCGTTCAGGCCTTTCACCGCCTGGAAATGCTGCATCAGGACCTTAAACCCGATAATTTAATGATCGGCAATGATGGCACCGTGCGAATTCTGGACTTTGGCTCGACGCAGGTAGCAGGCATCACCGAAATAGATACACCGCTCGAGCGCCTGACGTTACTTGGCACGGCTCAATACTCCGCCCCGGAATATTTTCTGGGAGCACAGGGCTCTACAGAATCCGATGTGTACGCTCTCGGTGCAATTACTTACGAACTACTGACCGGGCGCTTACCGTACGGCTCAGATGTCGCCCGCATCACCAAACGTAAGGACCTGAATAAACTGCACTACACCTCTGTGCGAAGTTGCGGACGTGCTATTCCCGTCTGGGTTGATGAGGCGATTAAAAAGGCGGTCCACCCTAAACGAGCGATGCGCTACAAAGAACCGGCTGAATTTATTTATGATCTGAGAAATCCGAATTCAGTCTACCTTCAGAAATCACGCCCACCGGTGATGGAGCGAGATCCGGTCAGGTTCTGGCAAGGGGTTTCTTTTATCTTACTGATATTAGTTCTCGGCCTGCTCTACGAACGACTGGTCTGACGATGACATCAAGGCCAGTCGCTTAGAGTACTCACTATGGACGAGTGAGTGGCATTTTCTTTCTGAGGTCTTCCAACACTTTCAGATCCACGTCGGCAACAATCACACCCGGCGACTCATGGAGCATTCCCAGTGATTCACCCCAGGGGTCAATAATCATCGAGTGCCCCCAGGTGCGGCGTTTGTCGTCATGCCAGCCACACTGGTTAGCCGCGAGTACATAACATTGCGTTTCGATGGCCCGGGCCTTCAACAGAATTTCCCAGTGCGCCTCGCCCGTAGTATGTGTAAAGGCGGCTGGCACAAGAATAATATCTGCACCGGCGTCACGCAGAGCCTGATACTGTTCAGGGAAGCGTAGATCAAAACAAATCGTCAGACCGATATTGCCGACAGGTGTTTCGATATTGACGATGTCACTGCCCGAAGAAAAGGTATCAGACTCCCGGTAGCTTCCCTGAGCATCCCCTACGTCGACATCAAATAAATGAATTTTATCGTAGCGTTTAACTAACTCGCCTTCCGGGTTAAACACCAGTGACGCAGAACGAACACGGGCGTCATCACCCGGGGCTGGCTGAGGAACAGCACCAGCCACCAGCCACAACGAATGGGTGGCAGCCTGAGCTGCCAGCCAGTCCAGTGTTGCGCTGTCTTCAGCAAGCTCCTGATAATAATCACTGTTCATGCTCAGGCACATTTCGGGCAGAAGCACGAGATCTGCATTTTGAGACGCTGCTTCAGAAATCAACACCGACAGCGCCCGTTTATTCTTTTCCGGATCACTGACGCTGGTGCATTGCACCGCTGCAATTCTGCCTGTCATCAGTCATCTCCTCCCAAGCCAAAAATACTCAGTACGCGATCCATAAAGCCCCGGCTCTTTTTGCCCTCAACGTCATTATCGAAGGCTTTATTCAGTTTTACGTCCGGCTCCTGCCAGGTCCCGGAGATGGTATAACTCGCACTGGTAAAGCGCTCCAATTCGTCACCAATGAGTCGTTCGGTGACGTAGATAGATGCGGCGACGGGTGGTGCAAAACCCGCCAGTACGGCGACCAGAGGTAAGGTATTAGTCACGGGGAAGGTCACCGCCAGCTTCATATCGAGCTCAGTGGTATTCAGGTCTGTCATACCCGAGGTCAGAAATTTACCGCCCGGACCATCAACAGTAATAGGCTCACTTAACGTCAGCACACCCTGCTCGATAGTCGCTGCGCCTTTCATGGTATCGAATGCCAGCCCCGAGCCTACAAGGTCAGAAAAGTCGAGACGAAGACGCCGGAAAATAGAATTGAAATTCAATGCACCGAAGGCTTTCAGAGCCGCCGCTCCTTCTGCATTCACACGTCCGTTCGTAATACGGAAATTGGCTTTGCCATTTAACGTTTCGGTGTCAAAACCAGCGGGCGAGCCAATCCAGTCGAGGCTGAATTTGCCAGTGAGTTTATCGCCCTCAACCACAGGTTGCAGACGGAAGGCGCGCTGAATATCGGCGACCTTACTCGCACGGACATCAAACTCCGTCATACGCGTTGCATGCTGACCTTCGCGTAAAACCCAGTCCAGTGTTCCCTGAAGTTTAATCCCCTTCATGTCACTGTCGAGAACCTGCAAGCTCAACCCGGATGGAATCGGACGCGTTGTCGCCTGCCAACGACCAAAGTTACGAGTACCGTAATAAAGCTCCTGAATCGTGATATCCATAGCGCTGACATCTGCCGGGATAAACTCCGCCATCGGGTCTGTATTTTGTGAAGCAGTTGCTGAAGTTTCGGCCGCTGCAGACGCGATCGTTTGTTCAGATGCCGGTTCCTGGGGTTCAGGTACGTGAACAAAGTCCATCAACAGAACCAGAGGATCATTCTCGTCTTCGCGGATAACGACCGTGCCCCGAGCAACTTCATTAGCGAGCTGGATCGTCCACTCACCAAACTCCTGACCGCCCGAAACACGAGTAGCTCCGATCGGAATATCCCAGGCATCGAGTGAGTCGATAGTCAGCTCAACCGAACTGACCGGGTTGGTATTCCCAAGCGTATTTTCAGGCAGCTCGGTCGGTAAGCCCTGAGCCAGCGCCCTGGCATCTGCTTTTTCCACCAGCAGCATCATACGATCCCAGACATCCCACCAGTCTGAGACATTCACCGTTCCCGGAACCCGGCCTGTAATATCAATGCCAGGGCTATCATCAATACGCGCTTCGCCACCACCCAGCACCACTTCACCTGTGGTTACACCCGCGTCATCGAGTCGCACCGACGTACTCAATAAATCGTCATAATTCACTGAAACGTCAATGGTATCTCCCGGTGTCACAAGGGCTGTGAGACGACGCTTATCTTCCGATGCTTTACCCATAGGTGCAGGCAGGGAGATCTCTGTGCCCTGCAAGTCGGACTCAATCAGGAGGTTAAACGGATTGTCTTCAGCGGGGTCAATACCCAGGCTGGCGCGATAGCTCAACTGGCCTTTTACCGGGTCGAGTAAAAATAAGTCCGCCCATTGTTTAAACGATTGCCAGTCAGCGCTACCAGAGGCATCGCCATCAATCCGATAACTGTCGCCGGTAGCGACCGAATTAATATCCAGCGTAAACTCGCCACCAAAAGTACGTCCACTGAGTTTGTCGGCGAATAAACCGGTATCGGTATCAAACGTCAGCGCACCATTCAGATCGCTGAATTTCAGGTCTGCAGACGTGAGCGTAATGCCGGTATTCTGGAGCACACTGCGCAGCTCAACATCGGGCGTAGCATCTTCGTCACCAAGAATCATCGACAGACTGAGATCGGTTGCTGCTGAGCCTGTAGCCAGCCAATCATCAAGAGATCGATCAATCAGATCCGCCAGTGGTGTCTCCTGCAAATAGAGTAACGCCTCACTGCTGTCACCTTCGATATGACCATTAAGGGATAGCTCGGTACCCGCACGGGTGTCGCGTAATTTAACCCGCGCCCCCGGACTCAGTTGCCCACCCAAAGTGCGCCCTTCATCAATCCATGCATCCAGATCAGGGCTGTCGAGAAATACACGTCCTTTAACACCAGCCACCGAAGGCCAGCCATCCAGATAATCGATGGTGGCGTTATCGGCTTCGAGATAAAGCTGCGTAGTCAGACCGTTGTCTGGAATATCGCCCCCGATAACGCCGTTCAATACAAAGCCGACTTGAGAAGCTGTTCCTCCTCGCAAGGAATCATCGAGCCACTCATTAATGGACGGGTCGAGCATGTCGGGAACCAGGTCTTCCTGTAAGCGGATATCCGCCTTATCAATCCCGAGTATCAAGGCAAGATGACTTTCTACATCCGTGTCCCATCGCGGCAGGCGAATCGCAAGGTCGCCATGAACACGGGCATCACGCAGTCCGGCGTCGAGGTCGACCAGTCGTAGATTGAAAAGCTCCGGCTGAATATCCCAATAGAAGCTCGCAGAGGCGTCAGTCAGATCCCAGGTCGGATTGTAGACGCCATCAAGGTGCATACTGAGGGAAGGGTCATCAATATGAGCGACGCCACCCTGCGGCTGCAAGTGCAGATGCCCATCGGCACCAGTAAAGGCCGGAATACCAATAAACGCTTTGGTCGAGATGTCGCTCAGGTCTGCCCGGATATCGACACCACGTTCACCTGTCTCAGCCACTTCAGGCACCAGACTGATGCGTACGCTTTCTGCCAATCCTTCAGGTTCAAGGTTCTCGATATACCGGCTGAAACGTTCGGGCAGCAAGTTGTAATCCAGTATGAAATTACTGACGTCCTGAAGGTCGGCACGAGGAATACCTATGTGCCAGCCACGCTCGTCATCGAGTTGAACTGAGCTAAGGCGCAGTTCGTTTAACGGCAGATTCTGCGTGAATTCCTGACGAATGCTCAGGTGCCAGTCTTCATCACTGCGCTCGCCTGAGATTTCCAGCTGCCCGTCTGTCAGCACAAGCTGCTTAGCCGGTGCATCCAACATTAATTCCGGTACTTCACCACGCACATAGATAGAATCGAGGTCGCCATTAGCAATCGACAACCACCCTTCCATACTGCCACGCAATGACGGCAACGAGAGTTCCCGCGGCAGGTCTTCCGGAATCCAGCGGGTCCACTGCTGTTCATCGGCACGCAGATAAATCTGACCTTCCTGATCGTCCCACGGCCACAACGGGCCCTTCAGCTGGGCGCCCACATACACATCGGCAATTTCTTCACGCCCCCAGGCAACGTCACCTTCAAGTGCATGCTGCTCACCCCGGTTACGCCACAACACCTTACGGATCAGGAGCGTTTCCGAACCACTACTGCGGGCATTGGTAATTTCCCAATCACTGAGAATCACAGCCTGCTGATAGCCCAACCATTCAAGCCAGCGCGGTGTCGCTTTTTTATCGGCCTTATCTGTCTTTGGGTCGGTAATATTTGAGGTATTAATTAAGGGCCGCTCACCCAGAAATAACTGGCCGTCTTCATTCTCAGTCAGAGGCGCACGCACGTTTTCGACAAGAATGCGCTTAAAAACGGGGGAGAAATAAAATGCAGTAGCGCTGATATCCAGTTCGGCTTCAATGCGCCCAACACTAAGGGTCTCATCTTCGCCACCCACCTGAATATCTTCCAGACGCACGACCGGTGACAGAAGATTCCAGTCACCTTGAAGAGTACCAACGCTGACGGGCAAGCCTAGCTGCTGTTGCAACAGCGCCTCAAGCTCAGGCTTCTGAGTTTCAATCAGCGGAATTAACTGTCGGCCCAGACTGGTATAAAAGGCGAGCAGCACTGTGGCTACCACCAGAGTTATCCATAACTGAGTCCAGACTGAGCGCAACATCAGTACACCTGTTACTGCAGGACGATGTCGTACTGATCCTGCGTATACTGGGCTTCGACCTGCAACTTAATTGCCTTGCCAATAAACGCTTCAAGATCAGCCATTCCATGACTGTCTTCATCTAACAGGCGATCGACCACCTGCTGACTCGCCAGAACGAGATAAGTCCCTGCTTCGTACGCGCGCTCTTCACGCAGAATTTCACGGAATATTTCATAGCAGACGGTCTCTGCTGTTTTAACCACACCACGACCATCACAGGCCTGGCAGGTTTCCATCAGCATGTGCTCAAGAGACTCACGGGTACGCTTACGCGTCATCTCCACCAGCCCTAATTCAGACACACCGCTGATCTTGGTTTTGGTGTGATCTTTCTCCAGCACCTTCTCGAGCATACGCAGCACCTGACGCTGATGTTCAGTGTCGGTCATATCGATAAAATCGAGAATGATAATGCCGCCCAGGTTACGCAAACGAACCTGACGACCGATGGCGGTTGCCGCTTCAAGATTGGTTTTAAAAATCGTTTCTTCGAGATTACGGCGACCGACAAAACCACCCGTGTTCACATCAATGGTGGTCATGGCTTCCGTCTGATCAATCACCAGATAGCCGCCTGATTTCAGGGGCACTTTGCGTTCAAGGGCACGCTGAATTTCATCTTCCACACTGTAGAGGTCAAAGATCGGACGCGGCCCCGGATAGTATTCGATTTTCTCAGCAACCTCTGGCACATACTGCTGACAGAACTGTTCGATTTTCTGGAACGTCTCGCGGGAGTCAATCAACAGCTTGCTGGTTTCTGGACGGGACAGGTCACGAATCGTCCGCAGCGACAGAGGCAGTTCGTCGTATACAAGGCTGGGTGGCTTGTTGTCCGCGATACGCTCCTGCAGTTTTCGCCACAAGCGACGCAGGTAGCTGGTATCTGCACCGATTTCTTCTTCGCCCACACCTTCGGCCGCGGTACGCAGAATAAATCCGGCCTCCCCGGTGAGGCCCTCGACTTCCATACTGTCTTTCACCAGCTGCTTGAGTCGATCACGCTCACCATTTTCTTCGATTTTCTGCGAAATACCGACATGCACCGAACCCGGCATAAACACCAGATAGCGCGAAGGAATCGAGAGTTGAGTAGTCAAGCGGGCACCTTTGGTACCGATCGGATCTTTTGTCACCTGAACGACCAGCGACTGACCTTCGTGCACCAGCTGGTTAATCGGCGTATTGGCGTCGCCATCACCGATTTCAGCGGCATGAATAAACGCCGCCCTTTCAAGACCGATATCGACAAACGCGGCCTGCATACCCGGCAGTACCCGCACCACCTTGCCCTTGTAGATATTACCTACCAGGCCACGATGATTTTCACGCTCGATAAAGATTTCCTGCAGTACACCGTTTTCCACTACACCGACGCGTGTCTCTGTCGGTGTGACGTTCATTAAAATCTCTGCGTTCACATTCATAATTCTTCTGTATGCCAGACAGGCACATCAAATTCATTTAACAGGGCGGCGGTCTCGGTCAGCGGCAGGCCGACCACGTTGCTATAACTACCAGAAATGCCTGCCACCAGAATGGCGCCCATCCCCTGAATTCCATAACTTCCTGCCTTATCGGCAGGTTCTCCGGTCGCGACATAACGCGCTATTTCTTCATCACTTAATGACCGGAAGGTGACTTCAGTCGCCACACTAATCACTTTCTCTCTGTCGCCCTTAACCACAGCGACGGCACTGAGCACCTGATGAGTCTGACCGGAAAGCCGCTGCAACGTTTCTTCAGCTTCACGATTATTGACAGGTTTTCCGAGAATTTCCCCGGAGAAGATCACACTGGTGTCTGATCCAAGAATCACTTCCTGCGAATGCCCTTCTGCGACTTTTCTGGCTTTCTCCAATGCCATGCGTTCGACATAGGCCACGGCAGGCTCATCAGCAAAAGGAGTTTCATCGATATCCGCCGCCTGAATACGAAAACGTACACCGATCTGCGTCAGCAACTCCCGACGCCTTGGCGATGAAGACGCGAGAATCATGAAGACTCCATGCGTTGCAGCGAGCGATAACCAATCACGTAAACCCAGGGCCAGAGTACGGCCGTGGTCAGAGCCGGAGCGAGCAGCATGATCGGAGTCGCATCTTCGCGCATCACCGCCAGTGACCAGTAATGAATAATCTGCTCTGCCAGTACCATTAAAAAGAGCACAGCGGCCTGCTGGAGCACGTTAAACAGATACATGCGGCGATACAGCAACTGCAGCAAATACACGTGCATCGCCACCAGCAACACATGGAGCCCGAGTAGCGTACCTTTCTCGACATCCAGCATCAGACCGAGTGGGATCGCCAGCCACACACCGAATACAGAAGGCGCCGCCAGCACGGCTGCAGTCACAACCAGCATCACCCAGGCCGGCTGGAACCAGTCGACCATTGCAGGCAGAGGCAGGTGCTCAAGTACGAAAGCCACAAACAGCATGATCATAACGTACACAATGCTATGCAATTTCATTCTTCATCCCTCCACAACTGCTCAGGGGGAACTCGCCCAGCTTCGTCGGTAAACACTAAGAGCAGATGACGGCTGCGATCCAGCTTCGCCGTCGGTTCTGCCGTCACAGTCGCGAAAGATTCGCCCGGCGTATTGCGAATGCTGCTGACGGTCGCGACCGGATACCCTTTAGGGTAACGCCCGCCAAGACCCGAGCTGACCAACATATCGCCGACCTTAATGTCCGCGGTGTTAGGCACGTATATCAACTCCAGCTCGTTCAGAGCACCAGTACCAGTCGCAATCGCACGCACACCATTGCGGTTTACCTGCACAGGTACCGCATGGTTTGAATCAGCAATCATTAACACACGAGAAGAAAACGGCAGCACATCAATGACCTGCCCCAGCAGACCATAAGCATCCAGCACTGGCTGGCCGACAAACACGCCATCGCTGCCGCCTTTATCAATCAGAATCTGCTGAGTGTACGGGTCAGGATCAACGGCGGTAACCGAAGTCACCAGAACCTTGTCATCAATCTGGTCTGACGCCGAAAGGAGTTCACGCAGAGACATATTCTCTGCCTCAAGCGAGGCCATGCGCTGTGCTTTGCGCTCAAGCACAAGGTTACGTGCCGAGAGAACTTTGTTCTCTTTCAGAAGCTCGCGGCGCAGCGTCGCGTTCTCACTCATCCATTCGGCTACCGAAAGAGGAATGACCGCCGTCTGGCGGGCCGGCGCAATCAGGTAGCCGACACCATAACGCACGGAATCAAGCCAGGAATATTGGTTATCCACCCACATGAGCACAAGGCAAAACACTGCGATCAGGCCGACTCGCTGTCCTTGGAATGGGGGCACCTGAAACTGAGCTTTAATGACGCTGCCTCACTCGTTGAAATATCATGCCCAACTATACCGTCTGGCCCGGATACGGAAAAGAAAAAGGGGCCTGACGGCCCCTTTCTACAGATATATGAGCAAAGAACGCTGCGAATGCATTCTTAACAGGCCCGGAAACCGGATCACTCAAGCGCCGCCATGGCCAGCTGCTGCTCGGTCGCGTTCTCGAGGAACTTACCACCACCGCGTGCAACACAGGTCAGAGGATCATCAGCAACAATCACTGGCAGGCCCGTTTCTTCGCTCAGAAGTTTATCGAGATCACGCAACAGAGCGCCACCACCAGTCAGCACCATGCCACGCTCAGCAACGTCTGAAGACAGCTCAGGTGGTGATTGCTCAAGCGCACCTTTAACCGCCTGAACGATCTGCGCCAGGGACTCCTGCAGAGCTTCGAGA
Organism: Thalassolituus sp. UBA675; assembly: GCF_002297765.1. Classification (NCBI taxonomy): domain Bacteria; kingdom Pseudomonadati; phylum Pseudomonadota; class Gammaproteobacteria; order Oceanospirillales; family Oceanospirillaceae; genus Thalassolituus; species Thalassolituus sp. UBA675. Next base: position 54,116 of record NZ_DBNJ01000031.1, on the reverse strand, counting down.
ATTTCGTTTGAATTCAACGTAAAGCTACGTGGAATACCTTCTGCCAGGTTGCGACCGCGAACATCGATTTCACGGACTTCACCACCTGGGTAAGCCGTTCCGATTTCCTGCTTGATGCGCTCAGCAGTCGCTTCACCGATCAGACTGCCGTAGTGCTTACGCACGTAAGCCACAATCGCTTCATCGAAGCGGTCACCACCGACCTTCACAGATTCGGCGTAAACCACACCACTCAGAGAAATGATCGCAATCTCAGTAGTACCACCACCGATATCAACAACCATCGAACCGCGTGCTTCATCAACCGGCAGGCCAGCACCAATCGCTGCGGCCATCGGTTCGTAAATCAGATACGCCTTGCTCGCACCGGCATTAATCACGGAATCACGAATCGCACGGCGCTCGACTTTGGTAGCCTGGAACGGCACACACACCACAACACGTGGGCTTGGCGGCATCAGGCTGCGCTCGTGTACCTGTTTGATAAACAGTTCGAGCATTTTTTCAGTGACTTCAAAGTCGGCAATAACGCCGTCTTTCAGTGGACGAATCGCCTGAATATTCCCGGGCGTACGGCCCAGCATGCGCTTCGCATCGGCACCGACGGCCTGTACTGATTTACCATTAGGTTGAGTCCGGATGGCAACCACTGACGGTTCATTCAGGACAATTCCCTTATCTCTCATGTAAATCAGGGTGTTGGCGGTTCCCAGGTCGATAGACAGATCACTGGAGAACAGGCCACGGAGCTTCTTAAACATCCACCGGGTTCCCGTAAACAAATATGGCAAAAAATTGCCGTAACTCTAGCAATGGCGGGGATTTAGGGCAAGGGACATTTGTGGTAGTCTCGCCCACTTATATATTCGTTCGTATTCATTGGAGTAAACCCATGGCTCTGGATCAGGATCAGGTTCGCAAAATTGCCAGCCTTGCCCGCCTGCAGATCGACGACGGTCAGATAGCCGAATATCAGACCAATCTGACCAATATTCTCGACCTGGTAGATCAGCTTTCTGCTGCCGATACCGACGGCATCGACCCGATGGCTCACCCGCTTGATGCGGTTCAGCGCCTGCGCGCCGACGTAGTGACCGAAGAAAATCAGCGCGAGAACTTCCAGAAAATTGCACCAGCCACCGAGCAAGGTCACTACCTTGTGCCTCGAGTAGTTGAATAAGGCCCAGCCAATAAGCGGGCAGTTGCCTCCAGGACATTGAGAATGCACAACAAAACTATTGCTGAGATTTCACGCGATCTCGCCGCCGGAGAATACTCCAGCACCGAAATCACGACCGACCTGCTGGCGCGGGTTAAAGACCTCGATAAAGGCCTCAACAGCTTTATCACCGTCACCGAAGAACAAGCACTCGCGCAAGCGAAAGCCGCCGATGAACGCCGTGCCGCGGGTAACGCGACACCATGGACAGGCGTGCCGATGGCGCACAAAGATATTTTCTGCACCAAGGGCGTATTGACCACCTGCGGTTCAAAAATGCTGAGCAACTTTGAAGCCCCCTACGACGCAACCGTGGTCGAGAACTTCAATAACGCTGGCGCCGTTTCACTGGGTAAAACCAACATGGACGAATTCGCCATGGGGTCATCCAACGAAACCTCTTACTTCGGCCCGGTGAAAAACCCATGGGACACCGACCGCGTACCCGGCGGTTCATCCGGTGGTTCGGCCGCAGCCGTTGCAGCTCGTTTAGTACCGGGTGCAACAGCAACCGATACCGGTGGTTCAATCCGTCAGCCTGCTGCCCTTTGTGGTATTACCGGTCTGAAGCCAACCTACGGACGCGTGTCTCGCTGGGGCATGATCGCCTTCGCATCCAGCCTTGATCAGGCCGGCACCATGACCCGCACCGTCGAAGACTCCGCCATGATGATGAACGTGATGGCCAGCTTCGATAAAAAAGACTCCACCTGCGTTGAGCGCGACGTGCCGGATTACACCAGCACGCTCAACGACAGCATTGAAGGCATGACCATCGGCCTGCCAACTGAATATTTCCGCGACGACATCAGCGCCGAAATGCAGCAGCAGGTACGCAACGCCATCGCCGAATACGAAAAAATGGGCGCCAAAGTGAAAGAGATTTCACTGCCGAACACCCACCTCTCTGTGCCGACTTACTACGTAGTTGCACCGGCCGAGTGTTCAGCCAACCTGTCTCGTATGGATGGTGTTCGTTTCGGTTATCGCTGCGAAGATCCGAAAGACATCGAAGACCTCTACTGCCGCTCACGTGGTGAAGGCTTCGGTAATGAGGTTAAGCGCCGCATTATGGTCGGTGCCTACGCACTGTCTGCAGGCTTCTACGATGCCTACTACAAAAAAGCGCAACAGGTTCGCCGCCTGATTAAAAATGATTTTGTCGAAGCCTTTAAAGACGTCGACGTCATCATGAGCCCGACCTCACCGACGCCAGCATTTAAGTTTGGTGAGAAAACCGACGACCCAGTCGCCATGTACCTCGAAGATATCTTCACCATCGCAACCAACCTGGCCGGTCTGCCGGGGATGTCTGTGCCATGCGGCCAGGTAAACAACCTGCCAGTGGGCCTGCAATTGATTGGTAACTACTTCGACGAAGCTCGCATCCTGAATGCTGGTCATAAATTCCAGCAAGCGACTGATTGGCACCTGAAAGCTCCACAGGGCATTGAATAAGAGAGGTTTATGATGGAATGGGAAGTCGTAATTGGCCTTGAGATTCATGCTCAGCTGGCCACCAAGTCTAAGATTTTTTCCGGCGCTTCGACCGCATACGGTGCCGAAGCCAACACCCAGGCCTGCGCTGTCGACCTGGGTCTGCCGGGCGTACTGCCGGTATTTAACGAAGAAGCACTGCGCATGGCTGTGAAGTTCGGCCTCGCGATTGATGCCGAAATCGGCCTGAAAAGTGTCTTCGACCGTAAAAACTATTTTTACCCGGATTCACCTAAGGGCTACCAGACGACTCAGCTGCACCACCCGATCGTCGGCATGGGACACATTGATATCGAACTGGACGACGGCGAAACCCGTCGCATTAATGTAACCCGCGCTCACCTCGAAGAAGACGCCGGTAAATCTGTGCACGAAGGCTTCAGCGGTATGTCAGGCATCGACCTGAACCGTGCCGGTACGCCACTGATCGAAATCGTTTCTGAGCCAGAACTGCGTACAGCTAAAGAAGCCGCGGCCTACTTTAAGAAGATGCACAGCATCGTAACCTACTTAGGTGTGTGCGACGGCGACCTGTCGCAAGGCTCAATGCGTTGTGACTGTAACGTCTCTCTGCGCCCGAAAGGTCAGGAAGAATTCGGTACCCGTACCGAAATTAAAAACGTAAACAGCTTCCGTAACGTAGAACGCGCAATCAACGCCGAAATCGAACGTCAAATGGACATCCTCGAAGACGGTGGCGTCATCCTGCAGGAAACCCGCCTGTACGATGCAGACAAAAATGAAACCCGCGCCATGCGCTCTAAAGAAGTAGAGAACGACTACCGCTACTTCCCGTGCCCGGACCTGCTGCCTGTCATCATTGATCAGGATTACGTCGACGCCGTAAAAGAAACGCTGCCAGAATTGCCAGATGCTAAGAAAGCACGTTTCGAAAACGACCACGGCCTGTCAGCCACAGACGCCGCCGTACTGGCCGCTAACCGTGACCTCGCAGACTTCTTTGAAACCGCAGCGAAAATCGCTGGCGACTACAAACTGACTGCCAACTGGGTACAGGGTGATGTGTCTGCTGCACTGAACCGCCTCGAAGTCGGCATCAACGAACTCAACATCACGGCAGAGCAACTGGGCCGTATCCTGCAGCTGATTAAAGACAACACCCTTAACAACGGTGGTGCAAAAGAAGTCTTTAATGCTCTGGTTGAAGGTAAAGGCGACGATGTCGATGGCCTCGTTGATTCACTTGGTCTGAAGCAGGTATCGGACACTGGTGCGATTGAAGAAATCGTTGCTCAGGTACTGGTCGACAACCCGAAACTGGTGGAAGGCTATCTGGCCACCCCAGAAGAAAAACGCGGTAAAGCCATGGGGCCGTTTATTGGTCTGACGCGTAAAGCCGCGAAAGGGGTGAACCCGCAGGTGGTGATGGAAGTGCTGAAGAAGAAGCTTGAGGAGTTGTAAGCACTTGTCAAAGGTGGGAGCGCCATGCGCCCCCACCTCTAACGACTTAGAAATCTAAAAGATCAACTTTTCGGTCTTGCTCTGTTATGCTTTGTAGAACCGAGTCATATCGTTCCCGTAACTTTCGTAGAATATCGTAATGTCGGTCAAAAGTTTCTTTTTCAATATCCAAATAGTCAGCAATACTGTAAATATTTAACTTATACAATTTCCCAGGGGTATCTCTATCATCAACCTCTATTAGAACCTTGCGTAATTCACAGTCTTCAACGTTTCGAATTTCACTCAACAATTTCCAGAACGATTCACCAGCAGCGTCCAACAAGGCTGAAAATGGGCTATACAATCTTAATGGAAGTGTATAAAAAAACTCTGCTTCCGTGATCATCTTAAGTGAAAAGTCTTCTCCAAAGTAAAAATTTATATCCGCTTTTTCAAAGAAGCCATGACCTTCACACTCCTCAATCGAATTAAAATTATCTAAGCCCCAATAATTCAAATTAGTTTCAATTAATTTTTTAAAAAAATACTTATTGAACCTATATTTATCCAATATTGCCAAGAAGGACAATTCCTGCTCCCATCCTCCTGAAGTAGTAAGCATTTTCTCATAGAACTTGATACTAAACCCTTCATTCTGCCTAGAGACAAACGAAGCCGAATAATACTCACGAACACTTTTATGGATAAACTGATAATCAAAACCATCCTCAATTAAAACACAGGCGACCTTCGATATATCATAGAGGAAGTCCGACGGTGAGAAATCAAAATCTTCAGTAGCGACATCCGAAATATCACCTGCATCATTGGATGACATTGATACTTTATTTTCTTTACTACATTCAAAACAAAAACGCTCAAATGCCTGTTGAAGTTCCCGCTCTCCTGACGAACACCTGCGTTCTCTTATAAATCCCGGTTTAGCGCCATCATGCTTAATAAGTAGCGTCGAAAATAGTTTAGAATAGAAATCTGTAAAGTCATTTGGTATCTCCTGAAAGGAACGATACAAAAGAACCATCAAAGTCATCATCAGCGGGGTAGTCAATAGCTCTTGAATATCTGTGTGACTATCCTTCAATGCTTTTATAAGACTTGATCTTTGCTCTGAATCATCAATTAATTTTTTCAATATCCGAGGGTGATCACTAGGTTCCAGCGAAGATAAATCATATACGGAAAAGAAGCTCGATCGCTGAATAGAGCAGCTTGGCCGAGAGGTAATCACAAACTTAACTGCCGGGTACCTAGACATTATACTCTCGATGTATGATATTACCGCCATAGCTGAATCGGCGGGGACCTCGTCAAATCCATCTAGAAGGAACACCATCCGACCGCTTGAGCAGAAATAGTCAAAAACATCATCATCTACGGAGAATCCAAGGTCAGACAACGAAGAGAATATAAGCTCTTTTATACTTCCATACTTGCCAATCTTACGAAGTTCTATAAATACAGGTATTCTAGTTCCTCGCTTTAATTCTTGAGAGCAAAGATATCTAAGGAATATAGATTTTCCCTGACCAACAGTGCCCTGTATAACCACACCCGTGTAATCCGGCAATTCATCTATCTTAGAAACCGGATATTTCTCACCAGAAATCACCAAGCCTGACGGGTAATAGAAACTATTTAAGTCAACGGGTCGGTCAACTTGCCAAATCGTTTTGACCTTTCGAAAGGAATAAATTTTTTTGTATAGCTCATTAATATTCCTATCCGCTCGCCATCGCCTCAATCTCTTTTTCACCCCTCCTTTGGAAGAGCTGTAAAGATCATCAATTGGAGCTTTCAAAACTCGCGCTACACCAAGTAGTTCACCAGACATAAAATCCCTTTATCAATAAACACACAAAGACACCCATAATGCTTGGCACCTATTTTCTTCAGTTATGATTTAAATCAAATTTTTAATATTGTACAAATCAGCTCTATCTAACTGTCAGTATTCTATTACAGATCAGACTCTATAGTAGTTAAAAAAAAGAAGTTACACCACTCGCCAGCATGCTCCTGCGAAATCATTCGCTTATAGACAGTGCTCTATCGCAATACTAAAACTGAGCCTACAATAAACATTAAACTTGGCCAACTAGGAAATACCACCCACATACTGTCGAACTCGCTTGTGATATTCCAGAATATCCATCACCGCGATATTCTCTGCGGAGTAATCTCCGCCCTGGAACAGCGGTTTGGTAAACCCGAGGCATTCATTAGCAGCCAAAGTCATACCCGCTTCTGACAGTGCGGCCTGGGCATCCAGGTGATACCAGTCGTCTCCTAGAGCTACATCAACGGGCGGAAGGCCATACTCTTTGATCTCTTCGGTGACAGTCATCACTTCACCATCGGTGACCGAGACCATCACGAATTCGCCATCCGGTAATTCTAAGAACACATCGCCCATCGGGGTGATGTCGAGGACGGTCGCATCGGCTGGTAACTCCCACAGAGCTTTGATGCCGTCTGAGGTTTGGGTGTCATAACCGACTTTGTATTTCATAGAGTTCACCGCTGGGTAATAGATTCGCAAGATGTATCGCCATTCTACACGGGTCTATGGCAAGTCGGGGATATGATCCTTTCCTACAGGCTACCGATTCATTTCTTTATCAGAGCATCAACAAAGACGACGATCCCGTGCCTTACGTCATCGCCTTTTCATCTAATCGCGTTAATCTGACTCCTGACCTTATCGCGGAGCAGTGTTATGTCATCGACGATCAATCATGCCTTTTCATCACTGAGTATCGGGGACAGCGACCAATTAACCCATACAGTCACAGAAGGCGACGTGCGCCTGTTTGCTGCCTCCAGCGGCGATAATAACCCTGTTCACCTGGATCACGATTACGCAGAGCACTCCCGTTTCGGCGGTGTCATTGCTCATGGTATGTACTCGGGCGTTCTTATCTCCCGAATGCTGGGTACTCAGTTTCCGGGGCCCGGCACCATTTACCTGTCGCAAACGCTCAACTTCAGAGCACCTGTGCGACCGGGAGATACGTTAACTGTGAACGTGGAGGTGATAGCGCTTCACGAACAAAAACCAGTCGCTACCCTCGCCTGCACAGTGACAAACCAGAACGATGAGCTGGTGACCGACGGAGAATCCGTGGTGTTAGTTCCTAAGGACGCGAAAGAGGTGGAAATGCCGGTGCTACCGAGGTTTGAGGAAATTTAGACTCGACTTATCAACGGCTGGGAATAAAGAAATAGCCAACAAAGGCTGTAAAGGCAAAGCCATAAGAAGACACGATCAGAAGCAAAGCCATTCGACGGTCACTAGTATTTGCAACAGATCGATACTTAATCATATTAACATAAGGTCCATTTTCTAATCGTTTGGCCCACCACTCAGGTACAGCGATAACGGTAGCGACGGCTAAAACTCTTAAGCCTAAAATATCCACGGCCTCTTCAGGCCTATCACCAACAACTCGTCGAGACATGTTTCTGAAGTTGATTCTACTAAAGGACAACCAAGTTACTGCGGTAGCGAGCAAAAAACCGCACCACACAATAGCCAGAACTTCAAAAATCGTCACTTTGACATATCCCACGCAGCATCAGAAACCGCTTCACCAAAGTCACTACCAACTTTACTAGCCAGATAACCAACCCCTAAGCTGACCATGAATATTGCCCCCAGAACACCCCAGCCAACCGGACCGGCTATGGATATCAAGCCAAAATACGCCGCTTTACCTGCAAACAGCCCGGCTGCAGTGCCTGCGCCGAACCCAGTCACCTCTCGCGCACCTGCACGCATCCAGTCGCCACCGTCTTCGGCAATTCCCATGACTTCCGTCGTCCGGAAGACACCATCGGCGACAATCGTCGCACTGCCGAGATTCAAGGAGGTATAGAGCTTCAGAGGCACAGGAATACTGGAGTAAAAATACCCGGTATAGAAAAACGAAAGCTCATTGATACCTTACAGGTAAAAAGTATATTGCCAGCGTTAAGAGAGCCAGAGTGTGCATAGCGAGTACCAGCAATAAAGCGGAGCGCCTGTCAGCAACACTCGCATATGCCCTCATCTTTGAGATCCCCTCCAGCGGTGTGCCTTCAAAGCGCCTCGCAATATATGTAGGCAATACCAATACATTGGAGATAATTAAGACTCGGGTCCCCATAACATCTACTGGCTCTTGCTCATACAAGCCAGCTTTCTTTGCGCGCTCTTCAAGCGCATTTAAATTCTTCCTGCTAAACAAAATCCAGAACACGCAGGTCAAGATCATCAAGCATATCCAGGCGACCAATACGTAATCAAAAAGAGTCACTGCGATAGCTCCCATACACGGTCAGATAGCTTCTCTCCGGCAGCACTACCAATTGTCGATGCGAGGTAACCAGCAGCTAAACTGACAGCAAAGATAGCTCCCAGCACTCCCCATCCTACGGGGCCAGCAAGAGCAATCAAACCAGAGTAGGCCAAACCACCTGCATATAACCCAGAAGCTGTACCCAGCCCAAACCCAGTCACCTCTCGCGCACCAGCACGCATCCAGTCACCACCGTCTTCGGCAATTCCCATGACTTCCGTCGTCCGGAAGACGCCATCGGCGACAATCGTCGCTGTACCGAGCCCATTGATCAGTTTACCCATCTTCGCAATCTGACTGGCCTGTAACTGCCCTTCTACGTTTAACCGGATGTCCGGCTTAGTCGCTCTCGGTTTACGCTTTGCCAGCGTGATACCGCGCTCTGCATTACTGAAGGCCGTTCCGCGATTTTTGGCACGGTGAGCTTCAGGTGAGAAGCTCTGTAATTCAATGGCATAGCGCTGAGCCAGTTCAGCATAGGCGATACGCACAGAGCGCTTAGCCTCGATAACTTGCTGACCGTGCCCGCGTCCGTATTTGCCAGACTCCACCAGGCTGCGCAGATTATTCAATGATTCTGGTAGGTAACGACGGCTTTTTCAAAGTTATTCAGGCGCTCAAAAGCCCCGGTTGCACCCGCACCAATCGCTGCATTCAGCTTAGCCATGTTCTCATCGCCGAAATAACGATCGAGAAACGCGGCCAGAACGGCAGTTTCATCACCGCACGCTTCCGCGACACCCGCAATACACTGACGTTCAGCAGGTGCTACCCGGTTCAGTTGATTACGGACACTGACCGACAGACTGTCGGACTCAAGGCTGAAAACGGTAGAACGTGGCAACGATGTGCCCGGCATAACCTGGTTTGCCGTACACAGTTGTTGAGTATCATCGGAGCTCAGTCCATGCAGTACATCTGATGCTTTGACAGGCTCTTTGAGGAAAAGTAGTTCAGGCACAATGTCTTCCCTGGTTAAGTGCTTATTCTGGCAATTATGCATGAGGGCCATAGCAGTCTCAATGTAAGCCTGAATGTCAGGCTCAAGTCTGGCTTGATGCCTGCGCTGCTAACCTGTTCTATTGCTATCGCGAATAGCCTTCGGCTGATTCGCTCCCACAACGCAGTAACATCACTCCTACACACACGGGCTTTGTCTGATTACACTGATGATCTTCAGTAAAAGGGTTCTGTTATGTCTGCGGCTGTTATTTCTATTCTGTCTGCCGGTTTGTTCTTTCTTTTTGGTCTGATCACAGGCGTGATTAAGTATCAGCAGATCGTTGCTTCACCAAAGGGGCGTGCTCACATTTATATCGATGTGTGTCACCGAGCGTCTTTAATGTATGCGTTTGCCTGCGTGCTGATCTATCAGTTTGTTCTGATCAGTGAGTTAGCCGATTGGCTAGAGGTATTAGCGGTCATACTTCTGGTGGGGTATTTTGCCACTGCGGTAATCAGTTACTTTATCCACGGAATAAAACAAGACACACGCAATCAGTTGCATCTGTCAGACGGAGAGAAGCCGACCTTTGTTCATAAGTCGATTCCTGTCTATATGTGGACACTGATCGCGGCGGAAATCGGTGGTTTTCTTATCTTGTTCTATGGGGTTGTTATCGCTCTGGTGTAGCAGAGCTATAACTTCGCTCAGTGAATACTACTGTCGTTCTTCCAGAAACTTACGCAGCAGTTTTGCGTTTCGAAGGTTGGCTTTAAAGCCAATATCGAATAGGTCACCGATCAGTGGTATTGCACCAATCACGGTATCGACAGCTATGTTCATCACCATACGGAATTTCAGCCAGAAGCCAGCCCCTGATCTGTGCGCAAGAACGACAGGATAGAGCGCCATAAGGAAAGACGCACCATCACCTATCCCGGGTAGCAAACCAATAATTCCATCGAGACCAATCGAAAAGCGTGTAAACGGAATCCTGAACTGCGCATCCATCATGCGCGCAAACCGCTCTACCTGCTTAAGGCGTTCAAGATCTTCCGGTGTTGCCACGTTATGCCTCGTTCTTTAATTCAGTAAAATTACGACAGTGTAAAACCCGGTTTAGTTTTAAGCAGGCATTAAAAAACCGCCCGTAGGCGGTTTGTGTGCACTCACTTAACGCTGTTATTTAACAACCTTGAGTGACGGACGACCAGAACCTGATGAATCAGACTTGCTCGTTTTCTCCGGCTTACCTGGAGGAGGCGGTGGATCATCCGGATCAGGCGCGCCGGCCTCAGACCCGAACACCATGCCCTGACCGTTTTCCTTGGCGTATATCGCCAGGATCGCAATCAGGGGCACATAGATATCCATCGGAACACCACCGAAGCGTGCATTAAATGACAGCCCATCCTGATTGATCAGCAGACTGCGTACTGCAGATGGGCTGATGTTCAGCACGATCTGTCCGTTGTTTACGTAATCGTCAGGAACCTGAACATTGGGGAGCCCGGCATCGACCAGCACATACGGTGTGCAGTCGTTGTCGAGGATCCATTCATTCAGCGCCCGCATCAGATACGGACGGCTGGGTGTCATCTTATCTTTCATATCAGTCGCGCATCTCGCGTTCAGCTTCAGACAGTGATGCCTGGAAGCTTTCGCGCTCGAACAAACGCTCCATGTACTGAATCAATGGCTTGCACTGCTTTTCAGGCAGCTCGATACCAAGCTGCGGCAGACGCCACAGGATAGGAGCGACACAGCAATCTACAATTGAGAACTCTTCGCTCATGAAGAACGGCATCTCAGTGAAGATAGGAGTCGTCGCAACCAGGCTGTCAGTCAGTGCTTTACGCGCCTTGTCTGCATCCTTTGGTTTGCCGGTCAGGATAGTTTCGATCAGACCACACCAGTCGCGTTCGATGCGGTGCATCCACAGACGGCTCTGCGCACGCGCTACCGGATATACTGGCAGCAGTGGCGGGTGAGGAAAACGCTCATCGAGGTATTCCATCATTACGTTTGGCTCATACAGAACCAGCTCGCGGTCTACCAGGGTTGGCAGGCTGTTGTACGGGTTCAGTGTGGCCAGATCTTCTGGCTTGTTATCCGGGTCGATATCGTGAATATCAACCGTAACGCCTTTCTCGGCGAGTACGATGCGTACACGGTGGCTGTAGTGATCAGCCGCATCGGATAAGAACGTCATGGAAGAGCGCTTGGCTACAACTCCCATAGTTTCCTCTCTTTTATAACTGCGAATAGTTAATTGGGCACGGCCTGAAACGAATACAGCCCGACCGCTGTTTAAGGCGGTCGGGCTCTGACTCAGGCTCAATTAAGCGAAATTACTTAATATCGCGCCAGAACTCTTTGTTCAGGAAGTATACCGGTACAAAGAAGATGGCCAGGAACAGCAGAACCCACCAACCGAGACGCTCACGCTCAACAGCGATTGGCTCAGCCATGTAAACCATGAAGTTCACGAGGTCGTAGACCAGCTTGTCGTACTCATCAGCAGACAGCGTGCCTTCTTCTTCGATGTACAGGACATGCTCTTTTTCGACCATGATAGGCTGACCAGTCAGAGTGTCGAAACCCTCTTCAACCAGTGCAGTACCCAGTACCTGATTACCCTGCAGCTCTGCCAGAACGTGTGGCATACCTACATCTTTGAAGACAACGTTGTTAACGCCCCATGGACGGCTGTCGTCTTCGTAGAAGCTGCGCAGGTAGGTGTACAGCCAGTCAGGACGGCGTACACGTGCAACCAGTGTCAGATCCGGAGGCGTAGCACCGAACCAACGCTTAGAATCTACCTGATCCATTGCGATGGTCATCTTGTCACCGAACTTCTTGTCGGCGAATACAAGGTTTTCCATCATCAGTTCTTCTGGAATATCCAGATCTTTCGCTACGCGGTTGTAACGGGCGTGCTCCATAGAGTGACAGCCCATGCAGTAGTTAGCAAAAGTCTGAGCACCACGCTGCAGTGACGCGGTGTCATGCAGGTCAGTCAGGTGCTCATCCAGTGGAACGCTGCTGCCAGCAGCCAGTGCGAGCGCAGGGACGAAGGCAGCAACCAGTGCAAATATCTTTTTCATGCCCAGTTTCATCTTAGTGGCCTCCAGTTACGCGCTCAGGGACAGGCTTGGTTTTCTCGAACTTCGGTGCCAGTGGCAGGAAGACGAAGTAACCAAAGTAGATAACAGATGCGATCTGAGCGATCAGAGTCAGAAGCTCAGTTGCAGGCTGTGTACCCAACCAGGTCAGCAGTGCGAAGTTGAAGCCAAAGATCACGATGTAGATACGGCTAACGATACCTTTGTAGCGCCAGCTGCGTACCGGGCTACGATCCAGCCAAGGCAGTACGAACAGTACAGCAATAGCAGCACCCATAGCGATTACACCCAGCAACTTATCCGGAACCGCACGCAGAATGGCGTAGAACGCACCGAAGTACCATACAGGGGCAATATGCTCAGGAGTCTTCAGGCCGTTAGCAGGCTCGAAGTTAGCGTATTCCAGCATGAAGCCGTTACCTTCCGGGAAGAAGAACAGCACAGTACAGAACACCATCAGGAAGACCACAATACCCACCAGATCGTGAACGGTGTAGTAAGGGTGGAACGGGATGCCATCGAGTGGCTTGCCGTTTTCGTCTTTGTGCTTCTTGATATCAACGCCATCTGGGTTGTTAGAGCCTACTTCGTGCAGCGCCAGCAGGTGCATAACAACGAGAGCAACAATAACCAGAGGTACAGCAACAACGTGCAGAGCGAAGAAGCGGTTCAGGGTAGCGCCTGAAATCAGGAAGTCACCACGGATCCACTCAGTCAGCAGGTCGCCGTATGGCATGACAGAGAACAGGGAAATAATTACCTGAGCACCCCAGTATGACATCTGACCCCATGGCAGTACGTAACCCATGAAAGCTTCAGCCATCAGTGCCAGATAGATCAGCATACCGAAGATCCAGATCAGCTCACGTGGCTTCTGGTATGACCCGTACAGAATCGCACGCATCATGTGGAGGTAGACAGCAACAAAGAAGAAGGTCGCGCCGGTGGAGTGCATGTAGCGGATCAGCCAGCCCCACTCTACGTCACGCATGATGTATTCAACAGAAGCGAAAGCAGCTTCAGCACTTGGCGTGAACTGCATGGTCAGCCAGATACCCGTCAGAATCTGGTTAACGAGCATGAGCATAGAAAGTACGCCGAAGAAGTACCAGAAGTTGAAGTTCTTCGGAGCATAGTACTTAGACATATGCTTTTCATAGGTCTGGGTAACCGGCAGACGGTCGTCGATCCAGGCCATGATTTTATTGGTGTTCTGGCTCATTACGCGTTCTCCTCATCAACACCGACCACGACTACGTTGTCGCTCTCGAACATGTAGGCAGGGACAACCAGGTTGTCAGACGCCGGAGAACCACCGTATACACGGCCAGACAGGTCGAAGCGTGAACCGTGACATGGGCAGAACCAACCACCCTGCCAGTTTGGATCAAACGGCTGAGGCTCAACTTCAGGTACATACTTAGGCGCACACCCCAGGTGAGTACATACACCCAGCAGAACGATCAGCTCAGGCTTGCGGGAACGGTAAAGGTTGTCAGCGTATTCAGGCTGCTGCGCTTTATTAGCGTTCTCAGGATCTTTCAACCGGTCAGCGAGGCCTTCCAGAGTGTTCAGCATGTCTTCGGTACGGCGGGCGACATACACCGGCTTACCGCGCCATTCAGCGGTGACCATTGCACCTGGCTCAACTTTGCTGACATCGATCTTCGCCGGAGCACCTGCTGCCTTTGCTTTTTCGCTTGGCATCCAGGACTTAACGAAGGGCACCGCAAGGAAGCCAGCACCGACAGCACCGACACCGGCAGTAGCGCCGACCAGCAGAGTACGCCGGGCCTTATTAACGCCGTCTTGACTCATTACCATCTTCTCCCATCATTTAAATTCTTATGCAGCTACACGACCTGCGCTAGTTGTACATAATTTATACAGATCAAGCGTAGCATACAGGGCGGCGCACATAATAGAGAAAACAGGGTCAGGAAACAACCAGAAATACCCACAAGGCATGGGGTTTTGGGCATAAAAAAAGCGCTTATTGATCTGTGCCAATAAGCGCTTCTTTCTGCTCTGCAGCGTTGGATTAACGCTTGGAGAACTGTGGCTTCTTACGTGCTTTACGCAGACCCACTTTCTTACGTTCAACTTCACGAGCGTCACGAGTAACGTAACCCGCTGCACGCAGTGAAGGACGCAGAGTTTCATCGTACTGCATCAGTGCACGGGTGATACCGTGACGGATTGCACCGGCCTGGCCATTACCGCCACCGCCTTGTACGTTGATGATCACGTCGAACTTTTCGAGGCTTTCAGTCAGTTCGAGTGGCTGACGAACAACCATACGAGCCGTTTCACGACCGAAGTACTCGTCCAGAGGACGCTTGTTTACTACGATGCTGCCAGTACCAGGACGCAGAAAGACGCGCGCGGTGGAGGTCTTACGACGACCGGTACCATAGTATTGTGTTACTGCCATCATCTTATCCCAGTTTCAGTTCTTGCGGTTGCTGAGCAGTATGTGGGTGCTCAGTACCTGCGTAAACTTTCATTTTCTTGAACATAGCACGACCAAGAGGATTCTTAGGAAGCATGCCTTTCACCGCAAGTTCGATTACCTGTTCTGGTTTGTAATCGATCAGCTTCTCAAAAGAGATCGATTTCAGACCACCCGGGTAACCTGTGTGGCGATGATACATCTTATCGCCAGCTTTCTTGCCGGTTACTTTTACTTTGTCTGCGTTGATAACAACGATGTAATCACCGGTGTCAACGTGTGGAGTGTATTCTGGCTTGTGCTTTCCTCTCAGGCGGAGAGCAACCTCAGTGGCCAGGCGACCCAGCGTTTTATCAGCTGCATCAACAACAAACCACTCACGTTTTACGGCTTCTGGTTTTGCGCTGTAAGTTTTCATCAAATTCTCGCCTTCAAGGGCATTGTTGATTCGAAAAGAGGGCGGCATTCTATAGGAGGGATTGGGGTAGTGCAAGGACTAATTCAATTAGTTTTTAAGTCCCTGCATTACAAGGTAAAACCTCAATACTGCTCTGGCTCCTTGAGAGAAACCAAGCCCCAGATCAGACTCAGAAGTGCCACCATGACGTCTAACAGAATCGCCAGCCCCATTGCCTGAGATGTCTCTTCTGCCTGGTCATATCCCATTACCTGCCCTGCCCAGAAAAATCCGGCGCTGACCAGAAAGCCAACCACAATACAGGTAATCAGAAAGTAACCTTTTGCATCGTCCAGCATCAGTTTCTCCTGAGTCAGGAGAGTCTGAATCCACCAGCGTATGCCACCACAAAGAACCAATGTGATAAGTACGCCTGATAAAAAGTAAATCGCCATTGTCGCTAAGCCCCCGCACAGCGATGATATCCATGCAGGAAAGCTTAGTTCAGAATGACCTGTCCGCAAGGAAAGTCAGACGAATATCAATGGCGCGCGATTACGATGATCAGGCCCAACACTGACAGATCAGTGCTCACGCGTTGAGCGGAACTGAATTTCCGGCCATCGCTCTTCAGTCAACGACAGGTTGACGCGAGTCGGCGCAATGTAGGTGAGGTAACCACCGCCATCAATCGCCAGGTTCTCTCCGCCCTTACGCTTAAACTCTTCGAGCTTTCGCTCGTCGTCGCAGTAGACCCAACGAGCGGTGTTTACGTTCACCGGCTCGTAGATACACTCAACTTTGTATTCGTCCCGCAGACGCTGCTGCACGACGTCAAACTGCAGCACACCCACAGCGCCAAGAATCAGGTCGTTGTTATTGAGCGGCATAAACAGCTGGGTCGCCCCTTCTTCGGAAAGCTGCTGCAGACCTTTCTGCAATTGCTTCATTTTCAGAGGGTCTTTTAAGCGTACCCGCTTGAACAGTTCCGGAGCAAAATGCGGAATACCGGTGAACTGACGATCTTCACCCATGGTAAAGGTGTCACCAATCTGGATAGTGCCATGGTTATGCAAACCAATAATGTCACCGGAGATGGCCTCTTCGACCGCCGAGCGGTCACCCGCGAGGAAGGTCACAGCGTCGGCAATCTTTACATCCTTGCCGATACGGACATGCTTCATCTTCATGCCCTTGCTGTAGGTACCCGAGCAGATGCGCATGAAGGCAATACGGTCCCTGTGTTTCGGGTCCATGTTGGCCTGAATTTTAAAGACAAAGCCTGTGAACTTGTCACTGTCCGGCGCCACTTCGCCAAGATCAGTACCACGAGGTAACGGTGATGGCGCCCACTCAACAAAGTAGTTGAGCATTTCGCGCACACCGAAGTTCGCCAGTGCTGTCCCGAAGAAGACGGGCGTCAGCTTGCCATCCAGGTATTCCTGCAGATCAAACTCGTGGCTTGCTGCCTGTACCAGTTCAATCTCTTCTTTGACTTCTTCCACCAGCTCTTCGCCGAGCAACTCAAGCGCTTCCGGAGAATCAAGACCCTTGATCTGAATATCGTCTGGAACAACGCTCGCCTGCCCCTGCTTGAACACATGGATAGTGTCCGTCATCAGGTCATAGATACCTTTGAACGCCTTGCCCATACCGATCGGCCAGGTCACTGGCGCACACTTAATGTTCAGTACTGTCTCGATCTCATCCAGTACTTCGATATGATCGCGGACTTCGCGGTCCATCTTATTGATGAAGGTAAAGATCGGCGTGTCACGCAGACGACACACGTCCATCAGCTTGATGGTCCGGTCTTCTACACCTTTCGCGCCGTCGATCACCATCAGTACAGAGTCAACAGCGGTCAGTGTGCGGTAAGTATCTTCTGAGAAGTCCTCGTGCCCCGGGGTATCCAGCAGGTTGACCATGCGCTCACGATACGGGAACTGCATCACCGAGGTCGTGATCGAGATACCACGCTCCTGCTCC
The DNA here is from genome assembly GCF_002297765.1 of Thalassolituus sp. UBA675. Lineage (NCBI taxonomy): Bacteria > Pseudomonadati > Pseudomonadota > Gammaproteobacteria > Oceanospirillales > Oceanospirillaceae > Thalassolituus > Thalassolituus sp. UBA675. Next base: position 36,732 of record NZ_DBNJ01000031.1, on the reverse strand, counting down.
ATCTGCATCCAGTCAGACGTGGCCATACGGCCGGTCTTCTTGCCCTTTACGGTACCGGCGAGCTGAATCGCATTCCCGAACAGCAGCAGCTTTTCGGTAATCGTGGTTTTACCCGCATCCGGGTGGGAGATAATGCCGAAAGTCCGACGCTTGCCGACTTCCTGCTGAAATGGTGTATCAGACATGACTTCTCTGAACTGGAGATTGAAAGGCCGCTATTCTCCCTGAAAGCGGCCTTCTGTTCAAAGGGTGATCGAATCACCCTGTTTTAGCAGAAAGAATGCTCTCTGCTCGTGTCAGAAATTCTTGTCAGAAATAGTCCTGCCAAAGCAGAGGACCGAAGGCGACGATCACCAGCGCCGTGGCCATGGTGACCAGTGGCAGCAGAATTTTCTCGTGGCGATACCAGAAGCTCTCTCCCTGAGTCTCCAGCTTGGACAGTCGGATTTCTTCTTCACCAACGACTTGCCTTGTCAGCAAGTGATTCAGTGCAACCGGCGGACTCAGATACCCCAGCTCGAAGGCTACCAGAGTGACCATCCAGAAATGAATCGGATCGATACCCGCTTTATAGGCAATACCGGCAATGGTGACGCTGACCAGAAGTACGGCGCCGTATGGGTCCATGATCATGCCGATCAACACCAGAATAGTGACCAGAGCCAGCATCGCCATCCATACCGAACTGAACTCTGCAGGCAGCAGAGTCATCAACTCAGCGCGCTCAATCACACCACCGATCGTCATGGTCGTGCCCATCAACATCAGCAAGGCACCGATATGCACAGTCGCCTCTGACGTGGATGACTGAAGGTTGGCAAATAACGAGGGCTTCTCTGTCGTATTGTCATCGACCTCGCCAGAGGCCCGCGCTTTTTTATCCGCAATGCGCTCATAAATAAGAATCACGGCAAGCAAAACGGGAAGGATAGTCGGCGCCGAAAACTCATCCAGATACGCGGCCAGCACCAGAGCGTAAACGACCAGCGTGGCCGCAATAAGAAGCACATAAGGAATCAGCGGCTTGAGTGCATTAAAGAATGCTGGCCAGACGCTACCGTCTGTTTTCTGAAGGTTCTGATAGTCGTCTTTCTTACTGGTGATAAATGCGTAAAAAGCAAAAAGCGCGGTTGTTAACAGGAAGACTTTTACCCCCCAGCCGAATAACTCGTCCGTCGTCACTTCATTATTCAGTGCGGCGACAATGACCACCAGCAGACACGGACGCAAAACCACACCGAGAGAGCCTGACATTGCTGTCGCAGCGAGCGCCAGCTGTCGACGTGCACCGGCTCTGCGCACCTCAAGGTACACAAGGCTGCCGACGGCAATCACGAAAATACCGGAACCGCCCGTGTAGGCTGTAGGCACCGCCGACACGGCAACCGCAATCACCGCCAGCATTTCAGGGCGGAAGTTAAACGGACGAAAAACATCGAATACCTTCTGCGCCAGGTCGGTACGTTTCAGCAACATACCGATCAGTACATACAGAGCGACATTCAGCATCAGGGACGCCAGTTCCATCATCTGATTAATGTAAATACCGATGCCCGAAGCGTGCCCGTTTAACAGAAAGTAGCTGCCAGATATAAGCGTAAAAATGGCATACAGCGGAGTCGACAGAAGTGCGTTGCCCATATTCCCGCCCGGCACAGCATCTTCCGGAACCTTGATAACCTGATACAGGCAGATCGCCATGGCGGAGCCGAACCCGAGAATCCAGACCCAAAGCAGCGTCAGGTGCTCAGAGCTGACATTGATGCCCGCTGACAAAGCAACGCTTTTAAAGCTGACCATGGAGAAGAAAAGAATGGCGAACGCACCAAGCTGGGCCAGTGCCGATACCCGATAATCCAGCACACTCGCCGCCGGGCGCAGCGAAATATGATGCTTACGCAGCAGTGCAGTTCCGCCGCAGATCAGAACTAACACTGCAAGCATGATCCCGGAAGCGACCATGCGGAATTCGCCCAGATCAGCGACCCACTTCTCTAACGACCGGTAGGCTTCCACCGTGGGAGTAATGCGCTCAACAATGCCGTGATAACGGTCGAACTTAAACTCACAATCTGCTTTTGCCGCTTCAAGCGACTGACGTAAGACATCTGGTGGAACGGGATCTGAGGCCAGCAGATCAAACTCGTCATCCGCTTCTTCCTGCTCCCGGATCATTCGCTGCAAGGCTTGTTCGATATCCTGATCGGGGTTACAGGCAGGTGCTTGAGGATCAACCCGTAACTGATAGTAGCCTTCCCACTGAGCTTCCCCTAACAGCAGTAACTGAGCATGAATTGCATGACTGGTATTCAGCAGTACGACTGCAAGCAGTATCAAAAATGCCGGAAATGTTGATAACCAACGATAGAGGCCCTCGCTCTTCTCATGGGTAGTATTTTCAGAACCGTCGTGAGCATTAAGATCCATGCGCCCGCCCTTTATCAGCTTGGTGTTATTTTTATCGTTACCTGAGCACTTTTAAATTGCTGCGCAGTGGATCATACACAGAAACCATGCACTTTGTGTAACGCCCACTAACCCGGTTAGCATACGCCTGAGCCAATCAATTCATCCCGAGCCAACTATGACCGACAACAGCGATACCCCCCTCCCAACGTCCGATCACATGCCGAATATCGACGACGACTGCCTGAACCCGATCGACGAAAGCATCTTGTTTAACGAAAAAGAGAGTGATCATAAGCCCCGGATTCTGCTGCTCTATGGGTCTCTGCGAGAGCGCTCTTTCAGCCGCCTGGCAACGGAGGAAGCCGCCCGGATTCTCGAGTGGCTCGGAGCCGAAACCCGGACCTTTAACCCATCAGGTCTGCCGCTGCCCGATGACGCCGATGCGGATCACCCCAAAGTAAAAGAGCTGCGCGAGCTGGCTAACTGGAGCGAGGGAATGGTCTGGTGCAGCCCGGAACGTCATGGGGCAATGACCGGCATAATGAAAGCACAAATAGACTGGATACCCCTCGCACTTCAGGGTGTTAGACCAACTCAGGGGAAAACTCTGGCCATCATGCAGGTCTGTGGCGGCTCGCAATCATTCAACGCCGTTAACCAGATGCGAATTCTGGGGCGCTGGATGCGTATGGTGACAATCCCCAACCAATCTTCGGTTCCAAAAGCCTGGCTGGAATTTGATGACAACGACCGTATGAAGCCGTCGTCTTATTACGACCGCATCGTCGACGTTATGGAAGAGCTGATGAAATTTACCCTGCTGCTCAGGGATAAAAAAGACTACTTTACCGACCGCTACTCGGAGCGAAAAGAAAGTGCAGAAGAATTCAGAAAGCGGATCGACACCCGCTCACTCTGAAATTTATTCTACTTTTACCAGGCCGCCTTTTTCGTATCCGAGGCGGCCCGTCCTGACCTTCTGACGTTGCATTCCCGGCACCGGCCGCAACATAAACAGGTCACCGTTCCGCCCCGTCATGGTACGCGGTATTCCGCAGCCCTTTGCCAGCCCAGCGTGGGCTTTCATATGCTCAGTTTCACCATGAACGGGAATCGCAATCTCAGGCTGCACCCAGTTGTACAACATCTTCAGCTCGTCCTGCGCCGGATGGCCTGAGGCATGGATATCGTGCTCTGCATTATCAACCGTAACAACCTCAACGCCGAGCGCCGTGAGTTGATCAATCACGCCCTGAATGGCCTCTTCATTACCAGGGATCGCTCTGGCACTGAAGATCACCCGATCGCCTGCCTCCAATTCAAAATCCGGATGTGTTCCGGCGGCAAGCCTGCGCAACGCGGTGCGGGGTTCCCCCTGACTGCCGGTCGCGACGGCAAGCACTTCGTTGCGAGGTAAATAGCCCAGATGACCCGTATCCACGGCACCTGCACTGTAAGGCCAGACACCCGCCCGTTTGGCACACTGGTGCATATTAATCAGGGAACGACCATACAGGCCCATGTAGCGCCCCGTATCTTCGGCAATATGAGATAACGTCAGCAAGCGCGCTATATTACTGCCGAAACAGGTGACAACCACGCGACCCTTCGCACTCTCGATGTAATGGCGTAACCCATCATAGAGATCACCCTCTGATACTGAGTGCCCCTTTGTCGTGGCATTGGTCGAGTCGCACACCATCGCCAGCACGCCTTCATCGGCCAGCTTACGGAAGGTCTCTTCTTTATAGCCATGCCCTACGACCGGGTCTGGGTCCAGTTTCCAGTCACCGGTATGAAAAATATTGCCCAAGGGCGTGCGGATCATTAAACAGTTCGGATCAGGAATCGAATGGGTTAACGGCAACCACTGCACGTCAAACGGGCCGATATGTAAGCGCTCGCCAGTTTCAGGAATAATAAGTTTCACCTGATGCAGAATGCCGTGCTCAGCGAGCTTTTTCTTCAGTACTTCTGCGGTAAACCGGGTGCAGTAAATCGGGCAGCGTAACTTATGCCAGAGATACGGCACAGCGCCGACATGGTCCTCGTGAGCATGAGTAATAATCAGCCCCGCGAGATCATCTTTGCGCGCCTCAATAAACTCAGGGTCAGGCATTTGAGTATCAGGTTCGCCACTATGATGGCGTGTACCATCCGCACTGACGCGTCCGGGTTTGGGAAAGGTGACGCCACAATCGACCATCAGCCACTTGCCGTCGTGACCATAGAGATTCATGTTCATACCGATTTCGCCGGTACCGCCTAACGGCAGAAAGACCAGATCCGAACTGGAAGGCATCATAAATCAGGCTCGCAACGCTGCCCAACAGGAATATCCGTAATAATAATATCTGCTCCGTGATTACAGGCTGACTTCAGAGATTCAGCATCATCGACCAGAAAGGTTCCAAACAGAACCTGGCTCTGGTGTAGTTTCTCTACAGAAGAATGCGACATAACTATCGTTGGGCTAACCAATACATCTGCATTTGATTCCTGCGCAGCATCGACAGGATTTTCAGCGAAGAAAAAAGTACGAATGGCTGCCATCGCTCCGATATAATCCCAGTCCTCTCCAGCGTAGAAAGCAGGATAAGAGAGTGCAATCCGAGCATTAAAATCTTCAAGAGAATGCTTTATTTTTCCCATCTGATGTTTCTCAGGAACTTCGATAAATACAGGGTTTGCTATTTCCTGTTCAGTCAACGCCAGAAATATTTCAGCGCCGTACTCTTCAACATCCAGTGTGACTCCGTCCTGAATTTTCAGATCGAGATAGATCGTTTTTTCAGGATGATTAGCTGCAACAGCAAGCGCTTCAGCCAGCGTTACCAGCGGATGGAACTCAGACGCCTTTTCTGAAGCACCGCTCTTTGCTGCCGGGAAGTGACACTCGAACAGCTCATCTAATTCACTCGAGTACACATCCCGGATATACACAGGTTCAAATGTCTGGCCATCGTACCGTCGACAGTTTTTTTCACTGATCCAGGGATCATGGGCCAGTAGCGGAACACTATCGCCTGCCAAAACGATATCGATTTCGATACCGTCGTAATCACTCCGCTGAAGAGTTGCTTCAATCGCCTGTAAGGAATTCAGAGGCGCATCTCCTGCACTGGCGCCGTGAGCGAGATAGAGCCGTGATTTAAGACTGGCGACCTCAGAGTCCAGAGGCTTCACTGGCGACGAAGAACAACCCGCCAGTATCAAAGACAGGCATCCGAGTAATACAGTTATAGATAGGGTCTTAGCCCGAGTGAGTATTGGTGCGTGCTTAGTTATCACCTTGTTTCTTACCGTCAATTGAACATCCTTGTGGACCACAGGTGTCGCATCGCTGTTGACCTGTCAGCCAACCAGACACCTTATATCGATTGCGCGCAAACCACAGGTAAGCCTTGTCTGCAAACCAGCGAACGACAGGCCATCTTAGCGGGGCAATCCAGAAGCCTCGTCCAACAAGCGACCAGGCACGATAAGTGACATCCAAACCCAGCAGGAGTTCACCATTAGCAGTATCAGCGTGAAGGATGGTGCTCGCCGCCTGCGGATCAATGTGCGGATAACGCTCAGTAAACCCTTCCTGCTGAATATCCACCAGCGTCAGGCGACCGGCCTGATCTGCCTTTCTCAGGTGGTCCATTTCGCGTACACACAAAGGGCAGTAGCCATCGTAATAAAGGGTAAGTTCAGACATGCACGCAACCTCGCTGATTGATACAATACACCACTATTTTACGTATAAAGAGACGAGAGATCATGCCTCAGTATCGTTCCAAGACGTCTACCGCTGGTCGCAATATGGCCGGAGCCCGCGCCCTGTGGCGTGCAACGGGTATGAAAGACGATGATTTCCAGAAGCCTATCATCGCTGTTGCGAACTCATTCACTCAGTTCGTTCCGGGTCACGTTCACCTGAAAGATCTTGGCCAACTGGTTGCCCGCGAGATCGAGAAAGCCGGTGGCGTAGCGAAAGAATTCAACACGATTGCCGTAGATGACGGCATCGCCATGGGTCACGACGGCATGCTCTACAGCCTGCCGAGCCGTGAAATCATCGCCGACTCTGTTGAGTACATGGTTAACGCGCACTGTGCTGATGCGATTGTCTGTATCTCTAACTGCGACAAAATCACTCCGGGAATGCTGCTGGCCGCTCTGCGCCTGAACATCCCAGTGATCTTTGTTTCTGGCGGCCCGATGGAAGCCGGTAAGACCAAGCTGTCTGAGCACAAGCTGGATCTGGTTGATGCCATGGTCATCGCCGCTGACGATTCTGCCTCTGACGAGAAAGTCGCCGAATATGAGCGCAGCGCCTGTCCGACCTGTGGTTCGTGTTCTGGTATGTTCACCGCCAACTCCATGAACTGTCTGACTGAAGCTCTTGGTCTGGCGCTGCCGGGGAACGGCTCGGTACTGGCTACTCATGCTGACCGTGAGCAACTGTTCCTCGAAGCCGGCCGCAAGATTGTTGAAAACGCCAAGCGTTACTACGAGCAGGACGATGAGTCTGTACTGCCCCGCTCTATCGCCAATTTCAAAGCGTTTGAAAACGCCATGACCCTCGATATCGTCATGGGCGGCTCAACCAATACTATCCTCCACCTGCTGGCCGCTGCTCAGGAAGCCGAAGTCGACTTCGACCTGAAAGACATCGACCGTCTGTCACGTGTTGTTCCTCAGCTGTGTAAAGTGGCGCCGAACTCGCCACTGTACCACATGGAAGACGTTCACCGCGCCGGTGGCATCATGGGTATTCTGGGTGAAATCGATCGTGCTGGCCTGCTGCACAATGACCTGCCAACCGTGCACAGCGCCACCATGAAAGAAGCGCTGGATAAGTGGGACATCATGCGCAGCCCAAGCGAAGAGGTCGTGCAGTTCTACAAAGCTGGCCCTGCGGGCATCCCGACTCAGACCGCATTCAGCCAGAGCACTCGCTGGCCAACGCTGGACGGCGACCGTGAGAACGGCTGTATCCGCAGCATCGATAACGCCTACTCACTGGAAGGCGGCCTGGCGGTACTGTACGGCAACATCGCCCTTGATGGCTGTGTGGTTAAAACAGCTGGTGTGGATGAATCGATCCATGTATTCCAGGGTCGTGCACGCATCTTCGAAAGCCAGGACGACGCCGTCACCGGCATTCTGAACGACGAAATCGTTGCCGGTGATATTGTCATCATCCGCTACGAAGGCCCGAAAGGCGGCCCGGGCATGCAGGAAATGCTGTACCCAACCTCTTACCTCAAGTCGAAAGGCCTGGGTAAAGAATGTGCCCTGCTAACCGACGGTCGCTTCTCTGGCGGCACCTCTGGTCTGTCGATTGGCCACTGTTCACCAGAAGCCGCATCGGGCGGTGCCATTGGCCTGTTGAAAGACGGCGACATCATCAACATCGACATCCCGAACCGTTCGATCAATGTCGACCTGACGGCTGAAGAGCTGTCTCACCGTCGCCACGAGCAGGATAAGAAAGGTTGGAAACCTGCCGAGGAACGCCCACGTAAAGTGACCACGGCATTGAAAGCCTACGCCAAGTTCGCCACTAGCGCCGATAAGGGTGCCGTCCGCGACAAAGCTATGCTCGACGACTGATGTTAGAAAGGCCGGTTTTTACCGGCCTTTTTATTGGTCCGAATTTATTTACATGACGAGAAATGAATCCCATGAAGACATCGCCACTTCTGTTTTCCTTACTTTTTTTATCCGCCGCCAGCGTAGTTCAGGCGGCTGAAGTTCGAATCATAGACGCCCAAAAAGCGCAGCAGTGCTTATTAGTAAAAGAAGAATCCTGCAGTAGCAGTACGGAAGAAAAGTGCACCGAAAAGCTTAGAAAAGAAGCCCTTGAAGTCAGGGCCGACAGTATTCTTATCCTCGACAGTAGCGAATCCCGCTTCCGTAAGCCGACTCTGGCTGGCGGCATCAAGACGGTAAACAAAGTCAGCCTGGAAGCAGAGTTGTACGACTGCCTGCAACAAGAGAAGCCTGTAGCCGCCAATCAAGCTAAGGCCAGAAAAGCAGAGAAGAAGTCGATAAAAGAACGCCTGGAGATCCTTCAGAACCTCAGAGATGACGAGCTGATTACAGAGAAGGAATACTCTCAGAAGAAGGCTGAAATCCTTCAAGACCTGTAATCAACAGGAACTTTTCTCAGATTTTATAACACCTGAAAGCCCGAAATCCATCTTCGGGTTTTTATGAATTTTTTATTTTTTTTTGAACTGTTTCACCAACGCCCAGTCCATTTAAGCACGGCCACCCTATACAGGCTATATCAATTTATAATATGGATGGACTACCCGTGAAACGCACTTTACTCGCTACAATCATTTCTTCGATCAGCGTTACTGCACTGGCCGAAAACCCTTATTACGTGACTTTTGGTGGTGCCCACACCGACCACGAGGTCACCAACGAATACTTCGATGATTACATCAAGCACAGCTACGACCTGGAACTCTCAGCCGGTTATATGCTGAACAACGACACCGCGGTTGAGCTCAGTATCGTACAGCCTTCTCCAGATCAGGTTGACGGCCGTGCTGATGTTCAGCAGGCTCGCGTCAGTGGTCTGCATTTTTTCGGTGACGATATGATTCAGCCATACGTGAGCGCTGGTCTTGGCTATGGCAAGGCAGAGCTGAACGATTTTGCTCAAGAGAACGCTCTGGTGAGTGTTGGCGCAGGTCTGCAACTGGCGGCGACAGATACCTTCTTCGCCCGTGCCGAATATCGTTACGACGATATGGTAAATGAAGACATTGAGCACAATAACTATGTGCTGGAAGCCGGCATGCGCTTCGGCGGCAACAGCGTGACATCATCACGCGACGAAGCTGCAAATAATATGACCAACGACGTTGAAGCTGCACACGCAGCTGCAGCAGCAGAACGCGCGAAAGCCGAGGAAGACGCTCGCCGTGCCGCCGAACTGGCCGCTGAAAAAGCCCGTATTGCTGCGAAGCTGGATACCGATAAAGACGGCGTTCCTGATCGCAAAGATAAGTGCTCAGATACACCCAAAGGTACTATGGTCGACAGTGACGGTTGCCCGAGCTTCGACGGCAAGCTTCAGGGTGTTTTCTTCGAAACAGGCTCTGCACAACTGACTGAAAACAGTGAAGCTATTCTTGATGATGTTGCTAAAGAACTGAAGCGCTATCCTGATCTGATGATCGAAATTCAGGCTTATACCGACAGTCGTGGTAGCGATGCACTGAACCAGAAAATCAGCGAAGACCGCGCACAATCAGTCCGTTCGTACCTGGTAGAGAAAGGCGTCAGTGCAGAGAAACTGAGCGCAAAAGGCTATGGCGAAGCGGACCCTGTTGCGACCAACGATACTGCTGAAGGTCGTGCACAGAACCGCCGTGTAGAACTCGCTGTTAAGAAATAACACTCGAAAATTAAAATGGCCGCGATTGCGGCCATTTTTATTATCAGCAAACATGCTTCACACCCTGAAGCGCTCGACAATTTCCCGTAACCGCTGCACTATCTGACCAAGGTCGTTACTGTGCTCAAAGGTTCTCCCTGAGGCACTCAGGGTTTGCTCAGAAGCCTGACTGATTACACGGATGTTCTCGTTAATTCTTGAGACCACATTGTTCTGATTATCCGCCGCTGCAGAAATTCTGCTGTTCATTGAGCGAATATTCTCAACACCTGTTGCAATCTGTTGAAGTGCTTCGCGGGCACGCTCTGTATCCTGAACACCCTGCTGCGCACGGTCTTTACTGGCATCCATCACCTGAACGGCTTTCTCAGAAACACTGACCAGACGCTCAATGATGTCGTTAATCTCTTTGGTTGAATCCTGAGTCCGGATTGCCAGACTACGGACTTCGTCAGCGACCACGGCAAAACCACGCCCCTGCTCACCTGCTCTCGCAGCCTCAATCGCCGCATTAAGAGCAAGCAGGTTCGTCTGTTCAGCGATTTCATTGATCGATTTCGCAACGTGACCAATCCCCTGCGTATCTTCAGCAAGTTGCCGTACAACCGTCACGGCGTTCTCAACTTCTGCCGCGAGCTCCTGAATCGTGCCTGTCACCTGAACAACGACTTCGCTACCGCCCTCGGCATTCTCTTTCGCCGATACGGCCGCTGTTTCGGCGTTTACCGCACTTTCGTTCACTCGCCCGGCAGCGTCTGATAGCTCTTCTACCGCCACCAGCAGGTCTTTACTCTCACGTTGCTGCTCACCCATTCCATCCCGCGTTTCACGGGTGATTAATGCCAGTTCTCCCGACACCCCAGACAGCTCAGACATGGTATGAGATAAATCACTGATCGCCGGCTGAAAGCTATTCAGCATGCGGTTAGTCGCTTCTTCGACCCGGCTGAATTCATCATTGGTGCCGAGGTTTACACGCAGGGTCAGGTCAGAGTTCGTACCTATCTGCCCCATCGTTCTTTCCAGGCGACGCAGTGGCTGAATCACGATGCGATAAATCACAAAATAAATACCGGAAAGTCCGGCAATCATAAGAACGGCGTTCATCAGGCTGCTATTGATGAGATCTCCCAGCACCTGGCTGTCTTCCTCCGCGAGAGAGTATGTAATCCGCCCCGCACCAAGAACGGTCCCCTCGGCAACCTGATGACAACCAAGGCAATTAGTGCCATGACGGTTCTCAACAGCGATGTAAGGCTCAATAACCGTGAGCTTACGTTCACCATTTACGGTTTCAACAAACGATACAGCTTCGCCGTTCAGTGCACGGCGATCGTATTCGTCCTGAGGTTTCTCGCTCGGAAACCCCGGACCGAATAGCTTGTTTACGGCGTCGGCACGCAATACGCGCACTTCTTCGATGCCGTCCTGCTGAGCAAACTTATCTCGCAGAGTATCCCGGCTTGCCATGCTGCCGGTCAGCATCAGCATATTGATGCCATCAAGATAATTGTCGAGCACCTGATTCAGATGCTGCTCGGTAGTCTCCAGAAGACGCGCTTTCTGTTGATGTGAGGAATACAGGTTGATAAATACCATGATCAGCAGGAAAACCAGGATCATAGGTGTGAGTATCTTCCACTTCACGGATTGAAATTGAGTCATTGCGCCACTCTCAGCCTGCGGGCAGAGTTCAGTTAGAAAGTCTGCTGTTTCTCAGATAAAGAAGAACAGCTCTGCCTTCAGAGTAGACGCTTTTGTGGAGATCGACAGAAATTCGATGGCCAGTCAGGCCACCGAAGAGTGACAAATAAAGACAGAATTAATTAGAGGCGCATTTCGATGCCAGCGGCAGCCATGTGCTCTTTTGCCTGCTGGACCGTATATTCACCGAAGTGGAAAATACTCGCCGCAAGAACGGCGTCAGCGCCACCAAGTTTTACACCATCGACCAGGTGATCAAGGTTACCCACACCGCCTGACGCAATCACCGGGATATTGACCGCATCCGAGATGGCTTTGGTGACACCCAGGTCAAAGCCGGTTTTAACACCATCACGATCCATGCTGGTCAGCAGGATTTCACCGGCGCCGAAGTCGGCCATTTTCACAGCCCACTCCACCGCATTAATGCCGGTCGGCTTACGGCCACCATGGGTGAAAATTTCCCAGTGGTCATCTACCTGCTTCGCATCAATCGCAACCACAATACACTGCGAGCCGAACTTGTCCGCCGCTGCGCGCACAAAATCCGGGTTATAAACCGCAGCCGAGTTAATCGATACTTTGTCGGCACCAGCATTCAGCATGTTACGGATGTCGGCAATTTCACGAATACCACCGCCAACAGTCAGGGGAATAAACACCTGCTCGGCGATCGCTTCTACCATATGAACTGTGGTTTCACGCTCTTCGTGGCTGGCGGTAATATCGAGAAAGGTAATTTCATCCGCGCCCTGATCGTTATAGCGCTTAGCAATTTCGACCGGATCACCCGCATCGCGGATACCAACGAAGTTGACGCCTTTTACAACGCGACCTTTATCAACATCCAGACACGGAATAATGCGCTTCGCCAGAGCCATGATTATTTACCTGTGAGTTCGTCTGAAAGAGTCTGAGCTTCAGCAACATCCAGCGTACCTTCATAAATTGCACGGCCAGTGATCGCACCCAGAATACCGCGGGAAGCCACCTTCGACAGCTGACGGATATCTTCGATGTTGGTGACACCACCTGATGCAATCACAGGAATACCACCCTCTTCTGCCAGCTGAACGGTCGCTTCAACGTTCACGCCCTGCATCATGCCGTCACGAGCGATATCGGTGTACACAATTGCTGATACGCCATCGTTGCGGAACTGCTTCGCCAGATCAACGGCTTTTACTTCAGAGACTTCAGCCCAACCGTCAGTTGCAACGAAACCGTCCTGTGCATCCAGACCGACAATCACGTGGCCCGGGAAAGCGTCACAGGCTTCTTTTACAAACGCAGGTTCTTTAACGGCTTTCGTACCAATAATGACGTAGTTCACGCCCGCTTTGATGTAGTGCTCAATGGTTTCCAGTGAACGGATACCGCCACCAATCTGAATCGGCAGGTCCGGGAAGGCTTTAGCAATTGAGGTCACGGCTTCGCCATTCACTGGCTCACCGGCAAACGCACCATTCAGGTCAACGAGGTGCAGACGACGGCAGCCCGCATCGACCCAGCGCTTTGCCATAGACACAGGATCATCACCAAACACGGTGGAATCATCCATACGGCCCTGACGGAGGCGAACGCACTGGCCATCTTTGAGATCAATAGCAGGAATAACGAGCATGAGAATAACCTTAAAAGAGTAACCTTAAATTTGAATCATTAACCGGGCGGCCAGATCAGGCCTGACCATCCCAGTTCAGGAAGTTCTTGAGTAATGCGAGACCCGCATTGTGGCTTTTTTCGGGGTGAAACTGGACGGCGAAAACATTGTCCTGCCCCATGGCAGCGGCAAAATCGACACCATAGTGGCCGCGGCCTTTCACCTGTTCCTCATTCTCTGCTTTTACATGGTATGAGTGAACAAAGTAGAAACGGGTATCGTCGGCAATGCCATTCCAGAGCGGGTGTTTTCCCTGACTTACTGTGTTCCAGCCCATGTGGGGTACTTTCAGGCGCTCACCGTTTTCTCTCAGGTCATCGCCAAAGTACTTAACCTGACCGCGGAACAGCCCAAGACCGTCAACACCGCCGTTTTCTTCGCTGCGCTCCATCATGGCCTGCAGACCAACACAGATACCGAGCAAAGGCTTCGACGCCGCAACTTCACGCACAACAGCATCAATACCCTGAGCATAAATCTCAGCCATACAGTCACGGATAGCACCGACACCGGGCAATACCACATGGTCAGCTCTGAGGATCACCTCTGGGTCACCGGTAACCAGTACCTGAGTATCTGGAGCCACACTCTGAAGAGCACCGTGAGCGGAGTGCAGATTGCCCATGCCGTAATCAATAACGGCACAAATCTTACTGTTAACTGTCACTGTTCCGACCTCTTACAGACTGCCCTTGGTCGATGGTGTCACGCCGGCCATACGAGGGTCCTGCTCAACCGCCATACGCAATGCCCGACCGAACGCTTTGAAGATCGTCTCTGCCTGGTGGTGCGCATTGAAGCCTTTGAGGTTATCAATGTGGAGCGTGACTTTGGCGTGATTCACGAAGCCCTGAAAGAACTCCCAGAATAACTGAGTATCCAGACGGCCGATCGCAGCACGGGTAAAGTCGACCTTCATATCCAGACCCGGACGGCCAGAGAAGTCGATCACAACACGTGACAGTGCCTCGTCCAGCGGTACATACGAATGACCATAGCGGACGATGCCTTTTTTATCGCCGATCGCCTGTGCGAACGCCTGCCCTAAGGTGATGCCGATATCCTCAACCGTATGGTGATCATCGATATGAGTATCGCCTTTGCAGGTGATATCCAGATCAATCAGGCCATGGCGCGCGATCTGATCCATCATGTGCTCCAGAAAGGGAACACCGGTGTCGAATTTGGCCTGACCCGTGCCATCAAGGTTGATCTTAACGGTAATCTGGGTTTCGAGCGTGTTACGCTCTACTGACGCCGTGCGTGCCATAGTGAGATTGTCTCCGGACTCTCGCAAAACAGAAAAGAAAGCATTATAAAGCAAAGCGCACCAGAAAGTAGGCCGGAAGCTTCTGAAAGTACGAAATCCTGCCTGACTGATGCACCACACCGTGAACAAGCCAACGAACAGGAGCCTGATGTGCCGGTAAAACTGGAGCACCTGACTGAGCCAACTGAAGACGACTTCGCAGACTTTGAGAAAATCCGCAGCGAAACCGAGCCCCACGGGCTTGCCGTTGATACGCACCTGCGCGAGTGGATTAATCAGAATCGCTGGGTTATTGCTGGTAGATTTAACGACCGCATCATTGGCGCGTTACTGGCAGAACGGAATGGCGACCACGTAAGACTGGCAAATGCTGGCGTTCGTCGTATTACTCAGCGCCGTGGTGTTATGCACCAGATGCTGCATTTTCTGTGCAAATGGGCGGATGAGGAGCGACTGACCCTGGAGTTTGTCGATAGTGAAGACTCACTATCAGAAGCCATCGTACGCAGAAACTTTGAACGTCAGGGTAACCTGTTGGTCTACAAAAGGACTGTTTGAGCAGCCACTGTTGCACAGATGTAACAAATAATTGTGAACATCCGTCTAGGCAGCTGCGACGTATCGTTAGATACTGACCAAAAATGATAAGGACGTAACCGTGTTAAAAATACTCTCCCTGTTTACGCTGATGATGTTTGCGGTAACGCAGACTTTCGCCAGTGACGACAAGCCACTGAAAGTGGTTGAGCAAGCCACCAATGGCGTGATTGCTGAACTGAAGAAAACCGAACCTGAAGAGCGCGACGCCCAGATGGTTGAGCGTCTGGTACAAGAATACATTCTGCCTGCCATCGACCAAGAAAAGATCGCGATGGGTGCACTGGGTAAATACTGGCGCCGTGCTACGCCTGAGGAACAGCAGCGTTTCATCACGATTTTCCGTGATCGTCAGCTACGTACTTATGGCGGTGCTTTCAAGGCATTCAGCGGCGAGACTCTGGAGTTCTCAGATACCCGCTACAGCCCGGACGGTGGCCGCGCTATCGTGAAGGGCCAGTTCACCCAGACCAATGGCAACAAAGTCCCAGTAGATTTCCGTTTGTATGAAAACAAAGAGTCTGGCGACTGGCTGGTATACGACGCCGTAATTTCAGGCCTGAGCATGGTGAAAACCTATCGCACGCAGCTCTCTGATCGCTTACAGAACATCAGTATCGGCGAACTTATTACAGAGCTGGAAAGCGAACCCGTCAAACCATACGACCCTGAAGAGCTTCAGGCAGGCTCTTAAGCCTCAGATTCTGTCGAAAAAGCCGCTGACCAGCGGCTTTTTTTGTGACCCGCCACCGGTAAAGCCCGCGAATTAGTACTAAACTGATGTGATTGGGAACTCCACTAAGGCGCCTCAAAATGCGCCACATAATAAAAAGTGACCATAAAAAGGCCGTATTGGCCGTCTTGAATTCAGATAACTGACGACGCACTCTGTAGAGCGCGTTTATTCGGATAACCGGCACAGTATGATTGGCAGCTGTATGTACATCAAAATGACACTTCAGGAAGGAGCGCTTCCTTGGCTGCCAAACAACACTCTCGTCGGGAGAGTAGTGCCATGACGCTTTTCAAGACCCAGTCCTTACGCCGGCGCCTTGTTCTTATTTCATTAATCACCACCGGCCTGACACTCCTACTGGCTAACTTTGCCTATATTTCGCTCGAGTATTATCTGGCCAAGCGGGACACGGAGAATAAGTTACAGGTGCTCGGTGACGTCATATCAGACCGTATCACTGCGGCTCTGACGTTTAATGATAAGGCACTGCTTGAAAGCAACCTGAACACACTGCAGTCAGACAGTGCGATCGTGCGTGGCTGTATTTATCGTCAGGACCAGACACTGGCGGCCAGTTATCACTCCAAGGCCCACGAGCGCATCGATTGCCCGAATTACCTGCCACGCGTCGATACTCTTAAGACCTATAACTTCTCGCGCTTTTTTCCGGTCACCCGCGCCGAAGAGCCAATAGGCACGCTGTATATCGAAAGCAGCCGGGATCATTTGCTCGAACGTTTTTTCCAGTTTCTGGTGTTCTCACTCATCATTATGCTGACAGCGTTCGCACTTGCGCTATTCCTCGCCAATAAGCTCAAAGATGTGATCTCCAGGCCAATGCGGGAGCTGAGCGATACCCTGACCGAAATCCTGAACAAGAAGGTCTATTCGATTCGTGCAACCAAGACGAATAACGACGAACTCGGTGATCTGGTCGATCTGTTTAACCGCCTGCTGACCACCATTGATGATGAAAACCAGTCGCTAAAAGCATCTGAAGAACGCTTCAGAAAGCTAACCGCCCTGTCTCCTGTCGGTATTTTCCAGGTCGATCCCAACCAGAACCTGCAGTACGTGAATCAGCGCTGGCGTGATATTCACGGTATGACCAACGACCACCCTGATCTTCAGGACTGGTTCGAGATGATCAACCCGAAAGATCTTGTGAATGTTCAGGAAGCCTGGAACCGGCTGATTCTGGATCAGGAGAGTATTGCTCTGGAGATCCGCCTGACCCGCCCGGACATGGCTTACACCTGGATCCACCTGATGGCGAGTGCGCTCTACGACCGCGACGGCCAGCTACTTGGCTACTTAGGTGCAATTTCAGATATTTCTGAACTGAAAGCGGCTCAGGTGCAGATGGAAACCCTCGCCTTCTTCGACCCACTGACAGGGTTAGCAAACCGGCGTCTGTTTAAGAATCGCCTGGTGACCTCAGTGAAGGGAGCGCTCCGTTCCGGCAAGTCCATGGCCCTGATGTTTCTGGATATGGACCAGTTCAAGCGCGTCAACGATACGCTCGGGCACGATGCTGGCGACGTTCTTCTCAAAGAAGTATCGAACCGCCTGAGTAACACAGTGCGGGAAAACGATACGGTATCGAGGATCGGTGGTGATGAATTCACAATTCTGCTGACAGACATCAGTTCTGTGCAGGATGTACGCGCCGTTGCAGAAAAGATTCTGCGCGCAATGTCGAAACCCATTCGCGTCAAAGGCCAGGATATCCTTACCTCAGTCAGTATCGGCATCACCATGACGCCCGATGACTCCACCGACACCAACGTGTTGATGAAAAATGCTGACCTGGCCATGTACTCTGCCAAAGAGCAGGGCCGCAACAACTTCCAGTTTTTCTCGGAAGAGATGAATCACTCTATTCTCGAGCACCTCGCCATCGAGAAAGAGATCAACGAAGCGATAGAACGGAATCAGTTCACCCTGTTCTATCAACCAAAGATCAGCCTGTTCGACTACCGCACCACAGGCGTCGAAACGCTGATCCGCTGGCAACACCCAGACAAGGGCATTATTACGCCGGATAACTTTATTCCGGTCGCTGAAGAAACCGGCCAGATCATTGATATTGGTAACTGGGTTCTTGAGCAGGCGTGCCGCCAGATCAGTAGCCTGATCCGCAAGAACATCATGCCTACGAATGCCAAAGTTGCGGTCAACCTGTCAGCCAAACAGTTCACCGACCCGGATCTCGCCGGTCGTATCCGCAATGTGCTTGAGATCACCGAGATTCCACCGCGCTGTCTGGAACTGGAAATCACCGAAAGTACGCTGATGGATGATGTTGAAGCGGCCATCCGCATCATGCAGGAGATCAAATCGACAGGTGTGTCTATCGCCATTGATGACTTCGGTACCGGGTACTCGTCACTCTCCTACATCAAGCGTTTCCCGATTGATGTGCTAAAAGTGGACCGTTCGTTTGTCATGGATATTCCGGATGATAAGAACGACATGGCGATCACCGCAGCGGTGATCGCGATGGCCCACAAGCTCGACCTGAACGTGGTCGCCGAAGGCGTAGAGACGGATGAACAACTCCAGTATCTGCGCCTGAATAACTGTGATGAGGGTCAGGGCTACCTGTTCAGCCGTCCGCTATCTCTCGGGCAGCTGCATCAATACCTTGTGATCTCTGCTGAGCGACGCAGCAACAGCTACGAAATCTGAGTCAGATCCTTCATACTGCCCGCCGTTTTAACAGAAACCGGACACCATGAAAGACTCAGCATTCAGTGAGACCGTGCTCGCCTGGTATGAGGTTCACGGTCGCAAGCATCTTCCCTGGCAACAGAACATCACGCCGTACCGTGTATGGGTGTCTGAGATCATGCTACAGCAGACTCAGGTCGCCACCGTTATTCCTTACTATGAGCGCTTTATGGACAGCTTCCCAACTGTCGAAGCGCTCGCCAACGCCACTCAGGATGACGTGCTCCACCACTGGACTGGCCTCGGCTACTACGCACGCGGAAGAAACCTGCACAAATGCGCTCAGACAGTTGTTAGCGAATACGATGGTGAGTTTCCCAGATCGGTTGAAGAGTTAAGCGACTTACCCGGCATAGGCCGCTCAACCGCAGGGGCTATCGCTTCTATTAGTATGGGCATCCGCGCACCTATCCTCGATGGCAACGTCAAACGCGTACTGACCCGCTTCTATGCGATCCCGGGCTGGCCGGGCACCACTGCGGTTGAAAAACAGCTCTGGGAGATTGCTGGCCGACTGACCCCAGAACACAGCCACCAGCAGTATACGCAGGCAATGATGGACCTGGGTGCGACTCTTTGCACACGCTCTAAACCCGCCTGTGGTATTTGCCCGCTGCAGCCTGACTGCCAGGGGTACGCTGAAGGTAATCCAACGCAGTACCCGAACAGCAAGCCAAAGAAAGAAAAACCAGTAAAAAGTACCGTGATGGTGATTTTTGAAAACGAACAGGGTGAGCTTTTACTGAAGCAGCGGCCTCAGAGCGGAATATGGGGCGGGCTCTGGAGCTTTCCCGAAGTCGGAGACACCGCTGAAACGGAGCAGGTTCTTCTCAGCGAGACAGGCCATACAGAGGCTGAGACTCAGGTTCTGAATACCTTCAGGCACACCTTTTCTCACTACCACCTGGACATCACCCCTGTGCACGTAAAAATAAAACGGCCAGCAGCCACGGTGCATGAAAACAACGTCCACTGGTACAATACCTCCTCACCAAGCGCCATTGGTCTGGCTGCACCGGTGAAGAAACTACTTACATTGATCACTCAGGAGTAAGCATGGCCAACACGGTACACTGTCGCAAATACGGTGAAGAACTCCCCGCTCTGACCACTCCGCCTTTCCCCGGACCGGCCGGTGAAAAAATTATGCAGACCGTCTCTGCGAAAGCGTGGGAAGAATGGACAGAACACCAGAAACGCCTGATTAACGAGAAGCACCTGAGCGTAATGGACCCCGAAGCCCGCAAGTACCTGACAGAACAGCGCGAGAAGTTTCTCAGCGGCGGTGATTTTGATCAGGCAGAAGGCTATGTTCCTGAAAATTAAGAAAAATCGCTGAATAGCTGTTGACAGTATGCGGCGAGCGCGGTTTAATACGCGCCACTCAACGGACGGACAGTCCTGATGAGATGCCCAGATAGCTCAGTCGGTAGAGCAGCGGATTGAAAATCCGCGTGTCGGTGGTTCGATTCCGCCTCTGGGCACCACTTATTCGAAAAGCTCGTACAGAAATGTACGGGCTTTTTTATTGCTTACAAGAAAGTGAAACACTCCATCGAACTCGTTCGATTCATCAAAGCCATCCCTGGCTTTGCCCCTCCGGGCGGCCTGCGGCCGTGTATTGCTTGATGATAGATCGAGCCACACCACTTCAACGAAAAGTTACGTAACAAAAAATAAAGGAACCTTTAGATACATACGCGTACAGATTAATAACCTCATTGACTTTGGAGTTTGTATGTTTATTTCTTCTGGTTCACTGAAACCGTCACTTCTGGCAGTCGCGACGTCGGCTTTAATTCTGACTGGCTGCGGTGGTGATAGCAGCAGTAATGATGACGGCGAGACCGGTAAAGTATCCATGAGTGTGACTGATGCGCCGGTAAATTCAGCACTTGGCGTATACGT
This sequence comes from Thalassolituus sp. UBA675, assembly GCF_002297765.1. Classification (NCBI taxonomy): domain Bacteria; kingdom Pseudomonadati; phylum Pseudomonadota; class Gammaproteobacteria; order Oceanospirillales; family Oceanospirillaceae; genus Thalassolituus; species Thalassolituus sp. UBA675. Next base: position 16,307 of record NZ_DBNJ01000031.1, on the reverse strand, counting down.
ACAGTTCTCTGGTGTTGTTCTGATTAAAGATGATGAAACACAGGAAGAACTGACGTTCGATGAGCCAAAGCAGATTAACCTGTTGGATTATCAGGCCGGCAACAGTGTGGAACTGTTTACTGACTTTGAAGTTGAAGCAGGTGAGTATTCACAGATCCGCCTGATGGTAGACACCGAAGGAAATAACGATACTTATATTTCATTTGCCGATGGCTCGTTTGAGCTTGAGATTCCAAGCGGTGAGCAGACGGGTCTGAAACTCGTCAGTGGTTTCACTGTGACGGCCGATGAGTCAGTCTCTTTCATGCTGGACTTCGACCTGCGTAAGGCGATTACAGTGACAGGCAATGGCGAATACAAGCTACGCCCGACGATCCGTTTGATTGATCTGGCCGATTACGGCTCGATTACCGGCACCTTGTCTTCTGAACTTTGCAACAGCGAAGACACGAAAGCGGTGTATGTCTATGAAGGTGAGGTTACAGAACCAGACGACCTGGGAACCGACGACGAGCCAGTGGCAACAGCGTCAGTCGATGCTGAACTTTCGTACACGGCGTCTTACCTGACACCAGGCGATTATACGGTGGCTGTGACATGTCAGGCTGAGTTGGATGATCCGGAAGTGGATGACGAAGAATTTGGTCAGGGCGAAGGTTTCAGCTTCGTAAGTGCGGTGGTTACTATCGAAACCGACGGTACAGTAACGGTAGATGCTAACCCTGAATAAGCGTTTCGACGCAAGCTATGGCACAAGGAGGTGCCGCTACACCCCCTTCCCCCTCAGCCCACTAACATCACCAACATGAGTATGCTGGCTGACGCGAACGCACCGATAATATGAACATGTAAAAACGCCGGTTGGCTGAGTTCTGTTTCTTCCATTGCCCGCAACCCTGAAACCATGAACGACTGTTTATAGTAAGAACCATGAGCACTAATTCTTCCAGAAACAGTCTGTGGCTTTTTGTTGTTTACAGGCCTTACATTAAGTTACATCGTCAAAAAATCGCGCACTGCAGAGATCTCTTCGTCCGACAATAAGGCCGGCGCATGCCCCGCGTTGGGAATAGTGACATGGACGACTCCTCTGAGGACTATGAATTCAATGTTACACAGCCCGGGAAGCCCGGCAAGCTAAAGCCAGCCTGTAATTGATCTCAGTCGCTGACTTTCTGTTTCAGCACCAGAGGGCTGACATTGCGGCTGACGAGAATGTCCTGCGCTTTATTGAGTTTGGAGCGGTCGGTATAAGGTCCGACAAATACACGGTGCCAGGTTGAGCCATTGACCGCACTGCTTTCAAGGTATGCAGGTAAGCCTTCGAGAATCAGCTCTGCACGCATACGGTCCGCATCACGGTCTGAGCGGAACGAGCCGGCCTGAAGACGGTACTCATACTTGGCGGCAGCGTCTTTTGGGGTCGATTTGTACTCTTCGACGTCAGGTACTTCAACGGTCTGCTTTTCCAGCAGGCGGTAAAAATCATAAGAAGGTTTCACCTTACTCTCGATTTTCGCCGCATCTTCGCGGGCTTTTGCCGCGCTTTCTTCAAGTACTTTACGTGCATCACCACGAACGGCTTCGAGTTCGTCGCCCGCCGGAATCGTCGAGAGATAAAAAATAAAACCGACAAAACCGATAGCGATAGCGGGTGTGGTTACCCACACCCAGGCCGGTACTTTAGAGCTGTTATCAGACATCAACTTACCCAGGGAAATACTTTCGCGATCACACTACCATACTCTTCCGGTATTACTGTGACCGATTACATTTCTTCCGGTGCGCTGACGCCCAAAAGATACAGGCCGTTATGCAGAACCTGACGCACAGACTCAGCCAGAGCCAGACGCGCGTTACGCAGGTCGGCATCATCTACCAGAGTTTTCTCTGAGTTGTACCAGGTGTGGAAATCACCAGCCAGTTCTCTCAGGAAGTTAGCAATCTGGTGAGGTTCGCTCGCATCGGCAGCGCGACGTACGACTTCAGGGAAGCGACCGACCTTAACCATCATTTCTTTTTCTGTCTCAAGCGTCAGTGCGCCCAACGCCGCTAGGCCCGTTTCAGCATCCCAGCTCTGACCTGCTTCAGCCAGTTTGCGGAAAATCGAGCATACCCGCGCATGCGCGTACTGAACGTAGTACACAGGGTTATCTGACGACTGGGAGCGAGCCAGGTCGATATCAAACGTCAGCTGACCATCGGCCTTACGAGCTGCAAGGAAGTAACGGGTGGCATCGCGACCGACTTCGTCGATCAGGTCACGCAGAGTGACGTAGCTGCCCGCGCGCTTGGAGATCTTAACTTCTTCACCGCCACGCATCACTGTCACCATCTGGTGCAGTACATAACCCGGCCAGCCTTCTGGAATACCAGCGTTCAGCGCCTGTAGACCTGCACGCACACGGGTAATGGTTGAGTGGTGATCGGCACCCTGCTCGTTAATGACGCGAGTAAAACCACGCTGCCATTTGTTCAGGTGGTAGGCCACATCCGGTACGAAGTAGGTGTAACCACCGTCTGTTTTACGCATTACACGGTCTTTGTCGTCACCAAAGTCGGTGGTGCGCAGCCAGAGAGCCCCGCCATCTTCGTAGGTGTAACCATTTTTAATCAGGGTCTGAACGGCTTCTTCAACTTTGCCCTCGGTGTAGAGCGAGGATTCAAGGAAGTAGACATCAAAGTCGACACCGAAAGCTTTCAGATCAAGATCCTGCTCGTTCCGCAGGTAGGCAACGGCAAAGTGGCGGATACCCTCAAGGTCTTCAGCGTCTTTAGTGCCAGTGAAGCTCTGATCTTCAGACGATACGGTATCACCACGCATAAAGCTTTCGGCGAGATCGATAATGTACTCTCCGCGATAGCCGTCTTCCGGCCAACTTGGGTCATCCGGTGTCAGACCTTTGCAGCGCGCCTGTACTGAAAGGGCCAGGTTGTTAATCTGCTGACCTGCATCGTTGTAATAAAACTCGCGCGTCACATCCCAGCCGGTTGCTTCAAGCAGGCGGCACAGGCAGTCGCCCACTGCGGCTCCACGACCATGACCGATATGCAGTGGCCCGGTCGGGTTGGCCGACACAAATTCGACCTGCACCTTTTTGCCCTGGCCAACATCAGAGCGACCATAGTTGTTCTTCTGATCCAGAACGGCCTTAACCAGTGACGACGTTGATTCATCACTCAGATAGAAATTGATAAAACCTGGGCCAGCGATTTCAGTTTTCTCGACGAGGCTGCTTTCTGGCAGCGCATCGACCACCAGCTGAGCAAGCTCACGTGGATTCTTACCAGCAGGCTTTGCCAGCATCATCGCCAGGTTGGTTGCCAGATCACCGTGTGCTTTATCGCGGGTGTTATCGACCTGAATTCGCGGTTCAAGGTCTGCTGGAAGTACATTCTGCTCTTTCAGAACGCTGACAGCGGCACTAAGTAACTCGGCAATCTGAGGTTTCATATAGAGATCCGGCCCGGAGAAGTGTGTTATTCAGAAGGGGGCGGATTATCGCAAAATTAGCGCAAAGGTTGAAGCACGCAACTGCGTCGATAATGGCGCCGTTGCCAGAAGTAAAGGCACGGGGTGTTTCGCGACCAGGCATGACTCAGGTCATGACCTCTTTCCAGAATACTCCTGCTGTAAGTGGTATGCTGTAAATTCAATGAAAATGCCACTTTGTCCGGAAGTCAGGGGTCATCGGATTGAATTTTGGTAATACGCTCACGCGCCTCGGCCTGCTCAGGTTTTCGGTCGCTCTGATCTGGCTCGTACTGCTGTTCTGGCTCGCATTCGTGGGTTTTAATCTGCCCCCCATCATCTGGTGGGTGCTCGCAGGTTATATCCCACTGATCGCCCTACCTTTCTGGCAGGCTTCAAAGCGAATGGGGCAAGACGCCCTGCTATTGAATATCGTCGCCGAAACCCAGCTGATGACGGCACTGCTGTTTTTTAGTGGAGGGGCGACAAACCCTGTGATCTCGTACTTTCTGGTGTTGATGGTTGTCTCGGCCTACAGCCTTAACCGCTATCGCGCACTCATAGTGGCCGGCACACTGATTCTGGATTACAGCGTACTGACGCAGTGGTATACACCGCTGGCGATGGGCATGGATGGTAAAGGCTCCTTGTTTGACTGGCACCTTGGGGGCATGTGGCTGACCTTTGTTCTCAGTACACTCATTATCGCCGCGTTTCTGCCCGCACTGGTGCGAGATCGACAGCGGCATGTTATTGAGATTCAGGCTCTACGGGAGCGACAACTAAAGAACGAGCAACTCATTGGTATCGCTACGCTCGCAGCAGGCACCGCTCATGAAATGGGCACGCCTCTTATGACTCTGGATATGCTGCTCGATGAGGCCACCGAGCACGAAGTTAGCGATGAGGATATTTCGGTAATGCGCCAGCAGGTGGAGCGCTGCCGACATTCACTCCAGCAACTGGCAATGGCGGGCCGACAAAGCAACGCTCATTCAGAACACGATGCCGAGGAATGGCTATTACGCCAACTCCACCGCTGGCGGTTGAGTAAACCCCATGCCTTATGGGATGAGCTGGATTGCAAGGCAACCGCTCTCATTCCGGCGTCTCCGCTTCTTGATCAGGCATTATTAAACCTGCTCGATAACGCCGCCGAAGCTGGGCAGAGACCCGTGCAGTTGCGTTCGCGTGTGACCTCTGATTTCTGGGAACTCGATATTATTCAGCCAGACCCAGAAGCGGCCAGTCATATCAGCGAAGAGGCTGTATTTGCCAGTCAGAAAGAACACGGGATGGGAATCGGCCTTTACCTGAGTAATGCCAGCATTGAGCAGTTTGGTGGCAGTATTCATCTTAAAGCTCTGAACTCGGGCGGCAGCCTGAGTCACTTGAAACTCCCCATCGTGACGCGGAGGGTCAGCGTATGACATTACGTTATCTGATCGTTGATGATGACGAACATTTCGGGCGGGTACTGTGCCGCAGCCTTGAACGAAGTGGCGCTGAAGCGACCTTCATCCGTAGCCCGGACGAGCTTAAGGACGTATCTCATGCTCCACAGCGAATCATTCTTGATTTACGGCTTGAGCACAGCTCTGGTCTTGATCTTATTTCTCCAATGAAACAGCGCTGGCCTGATGCGTCAATTATCGTTCTGACAGGCTACGCAAGTATTCCTACCGCAGTCGAAGCCGTAAAACGTGGCGCCGATAACTACCTGCATAAACCTGCAACATTACAGGACCTTATTTCTACTTTCGAAGGCAGGCCTGTAGGTGATCAGCAAGCAGAGGTGATGAGTGTCGACAGGATGGAGTGGGAGCACATTCAACGAGTTCTGAATGAAAACGACGGTAATATTTCAGCGACCGCCAGAGCCTTGAATATGCATCGCCGGACCCTGCAACGAAAACTCCAGAAATATGCTCCGCGCTGATACTCATTGAGTTTTTAAAGTACTGTTCAGTAATTGAAATACGAGTCTTCGTCGAAGGTACTTAACCAACGAGGATGGAAGCTGACCATCCCGGCGATAAACATCCCGTTCGTTATCCCCTCAGGGAACATCATCAAGGGGAGCATCCTGAGATAATCCCGCCAGATCTGCTCCAGAGTGTAAATACCTTCAAACCAGTACCAACCGGACACGGAGCAGGCGTAGACAACCTGTGTAAATCCAGCATTGAGAAAGCCTGCCACGAGAATATAAATAAACGGGTTGTGTGGCATCCGCCGATAAACATTGAGAAAAAACTGATAGGCGGCGAATACCGGAATTGCCGCACCCAGCAGGAAAGATAACGCCCAGGCCTCCGGCTCGATAACACCAAGAAACACCATCACAACCAGTACAACAGCCATATTTAATAACGCCAGGCGCCACCCCATCAGTAGCGTCAGCGCCGTGGCTGCAATAATATGAAAATCCAGCCCCGGACGAACTCCCGCCCGCATAAACCAGAATCCGGACACGACCAACAGGCTCCCGAGAAAGAAATGCTGTACGCCGGAATGATGCGAAAATGCAGCCCAGTTGATGGTTTTGATCGTATAAAAAAGGAGGGGGGCCGATATCAGCCAGGAAAGAATTAACGCAGTATGGCTACTGAGTTCAGAGACCATTAATCACAGAGCTCCAATGAATAAATCAAAGCATCTTCCCTGCCGTCGGGGTGAGGATAATATCCAGGCCTCCTGCCGACCTCATTGAAACCAAGCGACTCATATAGGCCGATGGCACTCTCATTTGACTCACGGACTTCGAGAAAGAAAGAAATAATACCTTTCTCCTGCAGCCACTGACTTACACGTGCAAGCAGTGCTTTACCGTACCCTCGCCCCTGCATTTCAGGCCTGACGCTGATCATCAACAACTCTGCCTCATCAGCCACAGCAGAGATTACCGCATGTGCGGAATGCTCACCGTCGACCTCCAATACCCAAACGGAATCTGGCTTGCGCAGGTAGCGCGTCATGATTTTTTCTGACCATGGATACTGATGAGCGGCTTGCTCAATTTCCATCACCGTCTCAAGGTCTTCTATCCCGCCTACCCGGATATCAGTCATAGACCCCTACCGTTCTGCCAGAGCATACAATGACAGCCACAGAGCACGCTTGGCCGATGCTGAAGACATCAGTGCTTCCAGATCAGGAATATGAAAGTGCTCTTTAACGTCTATTCTGTTCATCCAGCTCTGAGCGTTTTCACCGACGGTAATGACGTACCCGGCGCCCTGACTGCTGAAATACTGCCATTGAGCCTTCAAAGCCTGAACCGCAACAGCTTCGCTCTGATCCTGATGACGAGACTCTATAAAGGGCCAGCGGAAAGATACTGGCTGAGGTACTACAGACGGCTTCATTCCAAACGCGGCCAGCACCCTTCCGGCGAAAGGAGTTACCTGCTCAAGTGGAATATTCGCATCAACAACCCAGATTCCTGACCCGCTCAGTTGCATAAACTCCAGAGCAAACCTCGGCGGTTCGCCAGAAGGTACAGAGGGAAGAGCCGCCGCAACACCTGTCTGCTCAGTTGGCTCTGAACTAACAGGCGTCAGAGGCTTAGTGTCTGCAGGCTTTGCTGGCTCTGAAACTGCGTCGTTGGCGATTTCTGCTGCCACCTGAGGATGCGCTGGCATAGGTTGGCCGGCCCGCAACAGATCCGCTGCAGCAACCGGGCGCGCATGATCGTGCGTCGACTCGATGTGAATATGCTCATGACGCTCCGACGGCGAGTCCTCAGCCATCCAGCGAGACGCTGGGGCATGAGGCAGCTCTCGTCTGGGCAGCCACACTGTGATGCCCATCGACTTGAGATAATCGACCCGACGCTGCTCTAACATACGCCGTTAAACGCCGTCGTTCTGAGGGTGCGTACGATCGTTAGTGCTGACCAGAAGATTCAGTGCATGGATGTACGCCTTTGCTGATGCGACAACAATGTCGGTATCCGCACCGCTGCCGTTGACAATACGGCCCGCCTTTTCAAGACGCACAGTCACCTCACCCTGAGAGTCAGTGCCTTCCGTAATCGCATTCACCGAGTACAGCAAGAGGTTAGCGCCGGACTTAGCGACATCTTCAATAGCACGCAGAGCTGCATCCACAGGGCCGCTACCTTCCGCTTTGCTGCGATGCTCGGCGCCATCTTTGCTGATGACGATTTCACTCACAGGCGTTTCACCGGTAGCCGAGTGACTCTCAAGCGATACCAAGCTATAGACATCAGGCAGAGAGGCCGAGCGGCTTTCTGTGACCAGTGCCTGCAGGTCTTCATCGAAGATCTCATGCTTCTTATCAGCAAGATCCTTGAAGCGAGCAAAAGCGTCATTCAAAGCTGCGTCCGTCTCAAACGTAACTCCCAGCTCCTGCAAACGACTGCGGAAGGCGGCACGTCCCGAGTGCTTGCCCATCACCATGCGGTTCGCACCCCAGCCTACGTCTTCTGCCTTCATGATCTCATAGGTCTCGCGGTGCTTAAGAACACCATCCTGGTGGATACCGGATTCGTGAGCAAAGGCATTGGCACCCACAATTGCTTTATTCGGCTGAACAGGGAAACCCGTGATGCTCGAAACGAGCCGCGACGTCGGCACGATATGAGTTGTATCAATACCGGTCTCGATGTTGAACAGATCCTGGCGGGTGCGGGTTGCCATGACCACTTCTTCAAGAGAGGCATTACCGGCGCGTTCCCCCAGACCATTAATCGTACACTCAACCTGACGAGCACCATTAGTCACTGCGGCGAGAGAGTTGGCTACCGCCAGACCCAGGTCGTTGTGGCAGTGAACAGAGAAAATCGCCTTATCCGCGTTAGGGATACGCTCAATCAGTGTTCGAATAGTATTTCCGAACTCTTCTGGAATCGCATAGCCAACGGTATCAGGGATGTTAATCGTGCTGGCACCCGCATCAATAGCTGCTTCGATAATACGGCATAGAAAATCGATTTCTGAGCGGCCCGCGTCTTCACAAGAAAATTCGACGTCTTCAACCAGTCCACGCGCTTTCTTCACCGCTCGCACTGCTTGATCAATAACGGCATTTGGCTCCATACGCAGCTTGTACTGCATATGGATAGGTGAAGTCGCAATGAAGGTATGAATACGAGCACGCTCTGCATTTTTCAACGCTGCAGCCGCTTGTTCAATATCACGATCAACCGCTCGTGCAAGACTGCATACAGTGCTCTCGCGCACAGAAGAGGCAACGGCCTCAATAGCCGCAAAGTCTCCGGGGCTGGCAGCTGCGAAACCTGCCTCCATAACATCGACGCGCATTTTTTCGAGCGCTTTACCGATGCGGACTTTTTCTTCTTTGGTCATTGATGCGCCCGGGCTTTGCTCGCCGTCACGCATTGTAGTGTCGAAAATAACCAGGCGATTCTGCTGGCTCATAAGAGACTCCGATGCCGATGATTCAGGCGTACAGTATACGCCTGATCATCGGACATCGCAGCAAAGGAAGGTTAGCGGATTGGAGTGGCCGTCAGGTTAGCCTGAATATCCGCATTCTGAACAACAATCTGACTGATCAGTGTCTGAGGCGTACTGTCTGGAGTCGCAGCAATCTTCAGACCATCGATGTTCAGCTGTTTAAAGTGAACCCGACCGAATACTGCGAAGCCAAGAGGGCCACGTTCCGGGATCTCGGACTCCTGAATATACTGACCATTTGTATCGATCAAATCAGGACGACCATCACCATCAAAGTCATTGTCCGTATTACCGTCACCGTCCTCATCAATAAAACTTGCACGCACTGCTGTTCTTGCAACATCAAGCTTAAGATCAATATTCAGACCGTAGTCGTTCCCGCCCTGAGGACCATCCTGGGTGCTGAAGTTATCAAGAGTCAGGGTCGTACCATTTGTCTGTGTCCAAGAGAAGCGATTACCTTTGCCAAGGTAGCGATAATAATTAGGATCGTTCACGTCAGTAGGAGCCTCTGCAAACTTCGCCTTAACTTTGATAGTCAGCCCTTGCTCTCCGCGATCTTCGAAACGACCAGCGCCCGCACAATCAGTGCCTCCAGCGTTGAGTGAGCCGCCAATACAAACCTGACCTGCACCACCCGACGCTACTGAAATCGTAGTGCCATCCTCTAGACGCTCGAGCGTGAAGGCACCTAAATTATCACCATCATCTCGTGAGCCGAAGATAATACCGCCCTCGATTTCACCCGTAGCGCTATTGTACTGGCCTACCTGAATGGTCGACCACGTCAGCCCTTTGTTAAAGGTCAAACCATCTTCGGTTACGTCGATAGAAGCACCACGCATGTGGAGGTCATAGGTTACACCTGTTAACCAAACCCCACGACCGAATTCATCCACTGTAATCTCAGCATCGCCATCAGTGATTCGCAGGTCACCGTTAAGTGTCAGACCTTGTGTGCCACCGATACCGTCACTATTAATCTGGCCGCCTGGTGCAATCGTCAGGTTACCATTGAGGGTAAAACTGTATGATGGAAATACTTCCATCGCCAGAAGCAGCTCAGTACCACCCATGTAAGGGGAGTCCATTGCCTCTTCTTCACTAGTACCAACAGTTACGCCCGAGAAGCTGTACTCTCCGCGTAAATCTTTGAAGTCGATACGCAGGCCATCGTAAGTACCAACCTTGTTTTCACGATCGTAACCTACATTTTCGTCGAACTGACCAGTCGCAGAGTTGTAAGGGTTGGCATAGTAATCCGAAGGCAACGACGCCATATCTGGGCCAGAAGTAAGATCAAGTGAAACTTCGCCTTCACCCCAGCCGTTGAAACCGTTGAAGTAAACCCAGTTGCCATCATCATTCATGGCGAAATAGGTATTACTTTCAGCTGCAGTTTTACCAGCGAAGTTGCCTGGCGTCGTGAAGTCACCACCATTTGGGTCAGCCAGTGGATCTGCAGATACGATATTCCAACCCACTTGTGCCGTCACACCCTGCTGAGTTGAACCATCAGCACTTGCAATATCGCCGCCTGGGAATAAATGCAGATAGTTTTTACGCTCAATCCCATCAACTAAGCCATCCTGGAAAAGCACCTGTCCGCGGAAGCTACCCAAAGCTGCTCCGTTTTCATCACCAAGTACCAGGTCATCTAAGCTGAATGAGAAGGTCAGATCTTCGTAGCGCAGTGCCAGATAGGGATTATTAGCATCGTCTTCTTCAAAGTCGAGAGTCAAACCAGACTCTGTACTGAAGTCGCCACGAAAGTTACGAGCGAGAATCACGTAACCGTCATCAGTGTACTTAAACGCAGGACGATCAGCGTCGTCATTGATAAGCGTAAGCGCAGGAATGAAGGTAATCCCCTCACCGATGTCTGCACCTCCTCCTTCAATGGTGAAAGTACCGTACGCCTCAAGGTCGACACTCAGTGAACCGAACGTGTCACCAAGCAAATAACCTGCTGAATCAGGATCACCGTAATCACCAACGGCGATATTAGGATCATTAGACAGACCAATCGCAGCTGCCTCATAGGTCAGGCGTAGGCCTCGGTTCTCAAAAGTACCAAAATCAAATTCAACACTGCCCTCATTAACGATGAGGCGACCATAATTAATAATGGCCGACATCGCCAGGTCATCAATAATCCACTCCATACCGTCATCACCAAAGTGAAGACCGTCAAAGAAGACGCCTACTTGAGAACCATCAAACGCAAGATTTCCGTTACCGTCATCGCCCATATTCAGACGAAATACACCAGTATCGTCAGAAAAATCGTCTGCGGTCCCGCCATTACTGTAGGCCTGAGTAGCACCGCGAAGGCTGAAGAAATCATTAGTAATACCAGTGGTGCCGGTCATGCCAACGCCGCCAACGGTAAACTCGCGAGCACCAAGCTGATTGAACAGATTAAGGGTACCGTCAGAGTCAATATCTATCGTCGTTACCGAGGCAGAGCCAATACTGGAGTTGATATTGATGTCACGCATATTGGCCGCAACACCGTCCTGGCTGTAGCTGATTTCACCAATATCCAGCTGCCCTGGGTCAAGCTCAATCGTCACGCCAGACTGACCAGATACATTCGCCATGGTCTCATCATCAAGCGCTTCTAATGCCGATACTGATACAGCCTGAACCGCGAGTGTGAGCGCACTTAACGTCAAAGTAGTATTCTTCATAATCAATCCACCGGAAACAGGAGTAAGTTACCACCGACAGTGATATTGCCGTCTAGCTGAACGCCAAATATTTCGGTTTGACGAAATGCGGTTCCATCCTGAAGAGGTACACCAAATTCACCATTGTTAGCCACAGCGAACTTAAACTTAAAATCGTTGAACGTAATGGTCCCTGGCAGCCCGATTTTTAGAACCTCATCGTCAACCGCTTTTTCTTCGAAGCCACCATCAACCCAAACGTCATAGTTTGTTGCAGTCGTCAAAGTTTCCGTCTGAAGCGTTAGTCCTTCAAAGGACATGCCACCAGAAACGTCATCCAGAACGTACCAACCTTCACTGTTCTCATTCAATTTGATAGCGAGACGCAAACCACAGATCCCGTTTTCGCATTCTTCAGAGCCAACGATGTTACCGGCGCCGTCGAATATAGGACGGGTACCTGGAGTGAAGCCTGAGACCTCATTAGGATCGTCCCAAAGGGGTCCACCATCTTTGTTGATCGCGAACTCACCAGAGAGATAAACACCACCCTTACCGGAGATTTCGGACAAATCGAAATCATCAATTGCTTCCATCTCGGCCATTGACGAAGTTGCGACCATCAATGTGGATAGAGAAAGTACTAATTTATTAATTGTCATTCTGACCTCCACCTATTACAGGTCGCGACTGGTAACTTTAAGGTACTGAGCACGCAAACCATCTACAGTGATACTACCGAGGCTAGCGTCCGGACTGTTGCCTATCCGCACGTCACTGATTGATATAAAGCTCTTCGGTGAGTTTTCATAGTAATCATCATAGAAAGCTTGCATGTCTTCCTGGCTACTGGTGTCGACATCATCACCAGGACGGAGCTTGGTCAGCTCAAATTCGAAGTTACCATCCGACGTAGCAGACAGACGCATTGGCTGAATCTCGCCGTAACCCAGGTTAAGACTGACAAACATGTTGTCCAAGTTTAGAGTAGAAGCCTCCTTGGCTACAGGATCATTGTCACAAACCGAAGGATCACAAACACTGATATCCAACTCTTTGATAAATAGATTCAAGCGAATCTCAGCATTCAGCTCATCGTCACCCTGCTCGTCAGGAGCAGACCAAAGACGGAACGCAGTTCCATCGATAAACAGCCCTTTCATGTTGATATCGATGTAGTCGGTACGTGGGCTGGTTGAGCCATCAGGATTTACTGAGTTCACTGCGAATTCGAAGGATGCACCCACATCCAGGCCATCCCTGCGCTCCACACCACTTGCCAAAGCTATTGAAACACTTTCGATACCATCTTTTGTTTCTCCCTTGCGCGTGATCAGGCCACCGTCGCACGAGCCAAAATCGCTCGAATCCAAACCACACAGCACCTTGAATTCTTCTACATTATTGACCGCTTCAATATAAGAGCCTGCAGGCCCAAAACTATCGGAATCATTGTTGGCAGCGGCCAGATCTTTACGTGCTTCAATAAGATCGTTATATGCATCCTGGCGTACCGACTGCTGTTCCTCGTAGGAGTCGTAAGAATCGTTGTATGCGGTCCGAGCATCCCGGCAAGCACCTCCCCCGATTACGGGACATGCGGAACCATTCAATCCGGTACAATTATCGCCAAACTCACAATCAGCTTGAGGTCGAATAGCCATAAAAGCTTCATAAGCATCGAATGCCGTAGTCAGACGCTGACCGAGCTCAACAACCTCGGCGTCGTATTCCGTTTGCTCCTGTGCAACAGTGGCCTCCCTTGGAACAATTTCACTCAAGTAGTAACTATTCATCTGATTTTCTAGTGCGCCTAATGCCAGAGAATAGGTATCTACAATTTGCGCTCTGGACGAATTCAGGGCATCAATTTCATTTGTAATCGCTTGCACTGCGACTCCGTTAGAGCCAACCGTTGCCAAGTCGTCACACCCAGGCTGCCCCCAAACACACCCCTGATAGTACGAGAATGTGGCAAAAGTTGCGCTATTCTGGACATCTGATTGGTACTCATCAGCTGCAAGTTCAAGTAGAGCCAGTTCATTGTTAATCTGACCGTACTTTTCGTTATACAGAGGATCATTAGGATCGAGGCCACCACTGCCTCGTAATGAGCGAATGACGTACGGATGGAGGTAACTGCCAATCTGCCCTGGAGTACGAATGGAGCCCTCTTCACTGCCTTCCCCCATAACATAAAGGCTAGTCCACTTAATATCGATCTCTTCGCCCGCAGAGCTTTGTATGCCTGTTACTGAAAGCTCAGCTCCTTCCGTGTCCAAAACGAAATCTTCAAGGGCAAACCCAAGCCCCTCACCAGTTGCCGCACTCATCTGGTTATCATCAAGAGCCTGCAAGTCAGCAAATGCCGCAGCAGAGACAACCATCGAGGTGATTAACATAGATCGCAAGATTTTCATAATTAGCACCCCTTCAGGCTACCAACACAGGTAGCCTGACGTGGCGTACCGTTCGTTGCACTGAACAAATCAAGGTTGAGTGGATACTTCACACCAGAGCCAGAATCGAATTTAGCGATATTCAAAAACGCTCCTCTCTGAGTTAATACGCGATCACTGCCTTCGATACCCGAAAAATCTTCCCACGGAACAGAAGTAGTCTGAAGAGATACAAACGCACCTGTAGCTCCGCCGCCATTCTCAAAGTCAACACTTTCATCGCCGACATAGACACTCTGAAAGTTAGTTAGAGGGAAACAAGCGGGAGTACCCGTAACAGTACAGTCTTCTGACCCAGTAAGCGCGGGAATAATAAATTCAAGCGCAGAACCTGGAGCTGTGAAGCTCCTACCCCCCGGAACACCCGCCCAGGAAGCTCGTTTAAGGTAAGGGACGTCCAGATATGGGCTATCGGGGTTTTGAAGCTCACCATCTTCATTTAACTCGCGACCAGCGCCATAACTATAACCAGCGGTACCTACAGCACCATCAACCAAGTCGATTGTACTTACCAACTGCGTACCCAAAGCATCTGCCAAACCTAGTTCAATACACTGCAACCAACTCGCAGTACCCTGACCATTACAGTTCTGGTCATATACCACCGAGGCAGGCCCTTCAATACGGCCATTCAAATTACCTGTTAAAGAGATAAGATCTCCTGACAACCAACCCTGAGCTTCCGAGAAGCCGATACGTACTCCCGCAACCTTCCGAACACCGTTCTCTACTTTATACGCAAGTTCAATGTAGGGATCACGGATCTTAAACTCTTCGATACTGGCATTTACTGCATCTTTATAGTTGGTTACCCGGCCAAGGCCGAAGTTCTCAATGATCAGATCAGCATCATGAGCCACCAGGTTCCCATTTTGAGTCACAGGATTCCCCTGAGCATCCGTCATTGGCACGGTACCGTCTTCACCTACAGTCCGTTCAAACTCACCGACCTTAAGCGTATCAATGGTCATCAGGGTTTCAATATCTAAGCCTAGATTCACCTTGGTGAACTCATACTGCCCTGCCCATTCACCAGTGCCATCACTGTATGATGATGCATCGATAGTGATAAATGCCTGTCCAGACACATCAGCCATTTCCCGGTCGCTGATAGCCTCTAAAGAGCAGACTGGCAAAGACAGTGCTGTCATTGCGATTGTTAACGGATGGCGGAGAACGTTTTTCACTTCACGACCTCATTTGTCGGTCAAGAGACACCGTTTCGACTGTAGAACCAGTCTATATCAGGACAGATAGATACTCGGTGACAGCTTGTTTTTATTATTGGAATACTTGTTACCTATAGGATATTCGTTAGGGATTTTGCTTCAAGAGGTAATAGCGGTACGAGCGTACTCTTTACAGTGAGAAGACGTTTACGAGCCGTCGATTTCGAGCATCAGCGGCATAAACTCATAGATAGACGCCATTTGTCTCATTATGAACCACAATAGCTAAGGCAAGCGGTCCAGCCTCTGAAACTCAGTATATAGCCAAGTTAGGCGTTTGGAACGCTTATCCACGGACAGGTTCATAGAGGCGCAACGCGAAGCTTGCGGGATTGTTTTTCTCGGGCAATGCCCCCCCCTGACCGCGTAAGTAATCAGGGGTTTTGAATAGATCGAAGTCGCATCCGACGGGGACGCCTAGTTCTTGACGATCACCTCAATGAGTCCAAAGCTGCCCACATGACGCTCGTGACCGCCATAGATGGCGCGGTCCGACGTACCGGAAATGCCGGTTATGCAGGATGCAATCACCGGCCTGCCCGATAGGTAGTAAAAGTGATTATCGTATTCTACCCAATACCCAAGTAGCAGGTAGATACCACGACGCCATTGATACTTTTTTGAAGTTCCAGAAAAGAAAAAACCCCAGCAGGTTACCCTGCTGGGGTTTTGGGATAGACCGGGGTCGCGATCGACCTTGACGTGTTCGTTAAGCTNNGCTTCAAGGGGTAATAGCGGTACGGGCGTACTCTTTACAGTGATAAGACATTCAAATGCTGATTAAAGTGGTTGATTCATGGCTTGATTATGCAATTGGCGCTTTATAAGCAACAATGTCACCTAAGATGTAGGAAGAATATATTTGATGAGGACTTTCTCAGGGCGGAGCTGAAGTAGAGGTCTGAAGTTTACAGTATTTTGCTTAAGAGCTTGCAAAACAAAAAAGACCATAATAAACCTAAGATACGTCACCTCGGCCCTAATCGGCTCCCACTGCAAGAAGGGGGTTGCCAAATCCCAGACGATCCCCC
>NZ_DBNJ01000005.1:27465-33782 GCF_002297765.1 Thalassolituus sp. UBA675 | reverse complement strand
AACAACGGGACGGGTCCATATAAGCGATTCAGCCGGAGGCTATTCGCGATTCATCAATTCGATCAATCTACCGCTTGAAACGTCCAGACAAGAACTCGCGTCTGCTTCTTACCCTGTGTCATTTCAATGACCTTAACGTCTGTTGCGCCTGCTTTATTCGCAAGTTTCGACAGTGGCTTCACGCTCTCCGCTTTTGATACCAGGCTAGTAAACCAGCGTATTTGCGACGCAAACTGCTTACTTTCTTTAATCATTTTTTTAAGAAAAAGCGCTTCGCCGCCGTTGCACCAGAGTTCATTTTTCATACCGCCAAAGTTGAGCAGAGGCTCGCTCTTAGGTTCTGCTTTACCTTTGTTGAGGTTGGCGACTTTCCGTTGACTGCCGCGCAGAGCGTCTTCTGCAGACGCATGAAAAGGCGGGTTGCAAACCGATACGTTGAATTGGTCTTGTGGCAGAACGACACCTTCAAACATCTTGTGCTTGTCCTGCTGTAGTCGAAGGCTGATGCGGGGCTTCAAAGCCGGGTTGTTTTTCAAAATCTCCGCGACATTATCCAAAGAAGCCTCACTGATGTCGGTTGCAACACACTCCCAGTCATAAACACTGCTCGCCAGAAGTGGGTAGATGCCGTTGGTACCGGTACCAATATCCAGCATACGCACATTCTTATCGGGCTCTATCGAATCCAGCAAATCGGCGATGTAGTGAATGTAGTCAACCCGGCCCGGAACAGGAGGGCAGAGAGCACCGTCAGGTATGTCCCAGCCAGTTACTCCGTAATGCTGCTTAAGGAGAGCAGCGTTCAGCGCTTTTACAGCTGACGGGTTGGCGAAGTCTATCGTCTGCTGAGAAGAAGGTGTTCTCGTTATATAGTTAGCGAGATTCGGGGATGCCTTAATCAACTGATAAAAATCGTATTCCTGATTGTGAATGTTTCTGGGGTGCAGTTTTTTCATACGGGCAGTTATCTGAGGCATACTGGGTGACACCTGCGAGAGTATACAGGTAGTCAGACCTTCTGAACTAACACGGGAAAATCATGACTGTAAGTAACGGATTGGCTGCGTGGCACAAGCAAGGGCAAACGGCCGAATTCAGGGGACATCAGATCTTCTATCAGGATTCCTGTGCCGGTGAGGAGGTGATTCTCCTGATCCATGGCTTTCCAACCGCTGGGTGGGATTGGCACTACATATGGAAAGCGCTGAAGAACGACTACCGCCTTATTAGCATCGATATGTTGGGTTTTGGCTTTTCCGATAAGCCTGCTGACTTCCAATTTTCTATTCATGCCCAAGCAGATCTGATTGAGTCTGTCCTGACCGAGCGGGGGATTCAGGAAGCGCATATTCTGGCCCATGATTATGGTGATACCGTGGCGCAGGAATTAGCTGCACGACACCTCGATCCAGAGTCTGAGCGTCTCCAGATACTAACTATGACGTTGCTGAATGGAGGTCTTTTCCCTGAGCAGCATAGAGCGCGTCTGATTCAGAAGTTGCTGGTCAGCCCTGTTGGTCCTTTATTATCGAAATTCGCCTCTCGTCAAACGTTTGAGAAGAACCTGAATGCGGTGTTCGGTGAATATACAAAATTGGATTCATCGGAGGCGAACGATCTCTGGCATTTGTTCTCACGTAATGATGGGCATAGAAAATCTCATATCATGCTTCATTATATTGCCGATCGAAGGAAACACAGGGAGCGTTGGGTAGGAGCGCTTCAGAAGTTGGATGTACCTCTATTGTTAATTGACGGTACTGCCGACCCTGTATCAGGTGGGCACATGGCAGATCATTATGAATCTTTGATACCTCAGCCGAACGTAGTCCGCCTGAATGGAATAGGTCACTATCCACAGTTAGAAGCACCACAAGCTGTGCTGGAGCATTTTGTTTCCTTTATCGGTTCGAATAAAAACATATGAACACGCCACTTAAATGGTTCGCTCTGATTTCTCTGTATCTTGTTCAGGGCCTTCCCCACGGCTTCTTCGGCCAGGCAATGCCCGTGCTGTTGCGTGAGCAGGGCGTCGATCTCAGGTCTATCGGGCTGATGTCTCTGGTAGCACTGCCCTGGGCACTGAAATTCATTTGGGCGCCGGTGCTGGACCGGGTCTCCATCGTTCCCGGAGAGTATCGTCGCAGCTGGATTCTGGCAATGAATCACACCGCTGTGCTGGTTCTGATTGGCTTGTCGTTTGTCCCGTTGCCATGGCTGACGAGCGATGGCGTGTTAGCGCTGGCTCTTGTTCTGATGGCCGTGAATCTATTAACCGCCACGCAGGATATCGCCACTGATGCGGTCGCTGTAGAGAACCTTAAACCTGAAGAGCGCGGTCTCGGTAATGGTATTCAGGTGGGGGGCTATCGTGTCGGCATGGTGCTGGCCGGTGGCGTTCTGCTGTCTTTCTTTAATTACCTTGGCTGGCAGTTTTCTTTGCTGTCCGTCGCAGCGCTGATGTTTCTTGGTAGTTTACCTTTGTACTTCTGGAAGCCACGTCGGCATACCAAAGCAGAGCAGGGCGTCTGGAAGCAGTGGTCTGGTTTCTTTCGTCTCGACAGCCCCTGGTTATGGCTGGCTTTGATTGCGCTTTATAAGTTTGGTGATGCGTTCGGGACTCAGATGATCAGGCCTTATCTCTCTGACCTGGGTGTCACACTTGAGCAGATGGGAGCTTTACTCGGCATTGGTGGTTTTCTTGCGGGCCTGTCTGGTGCCTTGTTCGGAGGCTGGCTGACCGGCCGGATGCCCCGGGCCTATGCATTAGTCTTGTTCCTTCTCTTTGAAACCGTCGCGATGCTTGGTTATTCCCTGATTTCTGCAGGGGATATGTTTACGATCTGGCTGGCCGTGATTGCCGAACACGTGGCGGGTGGAATGGCCACTGCAGCCCTGTTTACGGTCATGATGGATCGCTGCCGCGAGCACTCAGAGGGCGCGGATTATGCCTTTCAGAGCTGCGTAGTCATAATCACCGGAATGGTCGCAGGTGCCTTGTCGGGGTATAGTGCCACCCATATTGGTTACGCGGGTCATTTCACCGTTGCGGCGGCACTCTGTGCAGCAGTGATTTCTATCGTGGTGATGGCTCAGCGTCGCGGTCTCTTTTTGACTCTCAGATTTTCACATTAACAGGATCACTATGACTGATATCGCCAGAACATTAGACGCCCGCGGGCTTTTCTGCCCAGAGCCGGTAATGATGCTTCACAAAGAAATTAATGAAATGGCGATCGGCGAAGTCATACAGATACTGGCAACAGACCCTTCAACCGTGCGCGATTTTACGCGCTTCTGTGCGTTTCTCAGCCATGAAATGCTGGTTAACGAAGAAGTGGATGGGGAGTATCGCTTTCTGATCGTGAAGGGCGCCGAAGAGGAAGAGTAGCTCTCGTCGCTACAAATAAAAACGGGCCTTTGAAAGGCCCGTTTTTATTCAGACAGCAGCCGGTAGACAGCTGCACCTCCATACAATGACTCACCGCTTCCTGTGCGTTAAATAATCGCTCGCAGTGCAGCAATAAATCGCTCAGTCAGCACAGTATCTGCGTCTGCTGTCAGCCATTGCTTAATGAGCGCATTACGCTCTTCTTCTTTGCTGAGATTTCTTCCCATGCCCTCTGCAAGGCGCTGAACCTGAAGCTCCATGCGCGCCGGCTTATCTTCGACCGGTGATTCAACATCAGCCAGTATTTCCATCGTGATGCAGAGTTTTCTGGCATCAGCCGTAGTGCTTTCCTGAGTGAACCAGGCAGCTTCAATGCCCGAAGGCAGAGCAGCGTCAGACTCAGGTGTCTCATTGGTCGAAATTAACCCCAGCAGAGTATCCCAGCGACCACGCTCTTCTGCGGCTTTAGCTGCGCTGCGTTCAGAGTTAATACGCTCCTCAATGTCGTTGAGCGATTTAACAAGGCGTCCGTGTGCTCCTTTTGGAAGCTCAATATCTGCAAGCTTTTCACGAGCTTCGGTTACTGCCGCAATACCTTGATTTTCTGCGTTCGCTTTTGCTTCTTCAACGATGGCTTCCGCATTGGCTACCGTTTCGTTAATTTCAGCTTTACGGGCATCGCGTGCGTCATTCAATTGAGCAAAAACAGAATCTGCATGCTTACGCAGCTGGCTCCATAGTTTCTGGTCCGGACCGCGAGGGGTCACGCCGACCAACTTCCAGTCCTGTTGGATTTTCTTCACTGTTTCTGCTGCTGCGCTCATATCGTCGCTGTTCGCAGCCGCTTCAGCAGCGCTGACCAGAGCGCGCTTCTGATCTAAATTACGATCGTATTCGGCTTTCAGGTGCGCATAGATCGCGTCGCAGACGTCGTTAAATGCTTTCTGGGTTTTCTGGTGAGACGCACGATCAACCGGCGAATAAGAGCGGAAGGTATCACGGGCGGCATTCAACGTATTCTGCACCGTTTTCCAGTCTGCGCTGTCCCAGTCCATGTTGGCTTCGTAATGGCGTAGCTCTTCGGTGAGCTGATTACGCAGTGATACCAGTTTCTCACGCTGCTGAGCCTGTTCTGCAAAATAAGCTTTGCACGGCTCAAAGGCCTTGTCAGAGGCTTCCTGGAAGCGCTGCCACAGATCCCGGTCATTCGAGTGGCCAAGAGATTTCCACTCGGTCTGAAGCTCTTTAATACGCTCGGCCAGTAAGTCCGGCGCAATATCGGCGTCGATTAAGGCTTCCATCTGCTCGCACAGGGCTTCCTTCTTCGGCGTTACAGCAAAGCCCTGCCAGTCGCGGAGTTCGTTCAGCTGATTGGTCAGCAGACGAAGGCGGCCCTGCATCTGGTTCTGTGTCTTTTGCGTCAGCTTGTCGTTCAAACGATGAATCTGCTTGAGCGCGCTGGCAGCGTCTGCAACAACTTTTGCTTCCAGTGCGCTTTCGAGCGTTTCAATAAGCGCCTCGGCTTTAGCGCGGGCTTCGCTGTCATCCTGTTTCGCCGGTGCTGGCTTTGCCGCTTTCGGCTTTTCACCGGCCGCTTTTCTCAGAGCTTTCAGCCATTCTGGAGCGCTGGCACTGTGCGGCCAGGCAAAGTGTGGAAGGTGCTCACGTGCCTGCTCTGGAGACAGTTCACCCTTAATGTCTTCATGCTCTGCGAGGTATTGCAGGGCTGACGCTGCGGTTGTGATTTCGGCAACGGCATTATCGTACTGCTTTTGCTGGCTTGCGGATGCCGAATGTTTAGCTGTGGCTTCTGCCCAGGCCCCTTCTTCGCTGAGGAGAGTTTCTTTCAGACTTTCAGCGGTGGAGTCATCACTGATGCTTTCCAGTGCATCCTGCAGGTGAGCAAGGATACGCTGTTGCTGTTCAGTCGCTTGCTGCAGTTCAGCTTCGAGTGCTGCGGCTTTTTGCTCTTCTTCTTTCTGCGCAGTCAGAATCGCTTCAAGTTTTTCCAGCAGGGCGGGGATATCCGCTGTGTCAAAGCCTTCGATGGCGTTCTGAAGGTCCTGCCAGCGTTGTTTCAGTATCTGCACTTTACCTGTGAACTCCGGGCCATAGCCCAGGCGCAGCAGGGTCTCTGCATTACTGCGGATGTAGTCAATTTTGTCCTGAATTTTCTGGCGGGCTTCCTGTTCTGCGTTGAGTGCCGCAAGGGCATCTTTGCAGTGGCGGTAAACGGCCTTGTCTTTGCCCTGAGCATGTTTCTGCAGTTCGTGCAGTGCATCGGCTGAAATAATCGTTTCTGCTGCTGCCAGACGTACGCGTGCCAGAGAATGCTCTTTGGCCAGCGCCAGGCGAGCCGGTTCGTCACCGATTGCAGCAACCGCAGACTTTGCCAGCGCGGCATCCTGAGTCAGTGATGCGATACGGGTCAGAACCTGATCATTCGCACCACTGGGTAGCGCTCCTGACGGGGCAAGACGCTCAAGCCAGACAGACTCAATCTGCTGGCGGGTCTCCTTATCTGCCTCACGGATCAGAGCTTCCAGCTCGTTCTCTTCGGTTACTTCTTTAATCAGTGTCAGACGGCGGTCGCTGTCTTTCTCGCTGAGAATTAACTGACGCCCAGTTTTCGCGGCCGGCGCTTTCTTAGTGTCGGTCGCGTTGCGGGTTTTGTCCCTGTTGAATAACTTTTTGAATAGAGCCATGAAGTTCGCTTACAACAAATGTTCTCGAAAAGGACGATCATTCTAACGTCATAGCAGCAGAGGGGAAGCGCAGAATTGAGTCAGTAGCAGATTGATGCAGAAGGCGAGACGACCCCTTAAAGCTGTGGTAAGGTAGCGAGACTAGTATTAGGGCACCTCTGATTAATGCAGTCGTGCTGCGCGTGAGTCCTGTAACGCTTTAGATCGAGGCGTTGATCGAA